>DASUDW010000224.1:0-17745 GCA_036275415.1 Chitinophagaceae bacterium
TTTATGGTGATACGGCTGTCTTCTATGCCTTTGCTGACAAGGTAATTTTTACAACTTCTTACCCTTTTCAATGAGAGTTCCCGGTTCAATACTGCACCTCCTTCGGAAGAAGTATGTCCGGCTAACAGGATTTCGATAGCCTCATTTTGTTTCATAAAGGCCGCTAATTTATCCAGTTCTGCCTTTCCGGCTGCCAGTAAGTTGGCGCTGTTTACTTCAAACTGAATATTATTCAGCACCAGGTTATCACCTTCCTGCAGGGTTTTATTGTTGAAGGTTACTTTGCCGGACCGTTTCAGTTCCAGTTCAACCGGCTCGCTAAAAACTTCGGTGATCACATCCACCTGTTTCTGATCAGAAGAATAGCCGGTAGCACTGCCGGTTACAATGGAAAGGCCAGCCGGCACTTTTTCGATGATAAAATTTCCTTCGTTGTCACTGACGGCAAAATAATTATCATCTATTTTGGCTACTGCTCCTGCAATGGGTTCACGGGTGGCTGCATCAATGATTTTACCCTGCACTTTCCCTTTATAAATGATCTTTGGATTGATCAGGAGTTTGACAAAATCGATAGCATAGCCATCTCCCTGTTTGGAAACAGGATCGTCAATGAAAATGACAAGAGAATCCCCTTTCAGTTTTTCCAGCAATTCAGGGGTAAGCCGCAGTGTAATGAGTTTGCCTACAGGCCCGGTCTGGTTGATGCGGCTGATCATTTTTTCTGCCTCCGTAAACCGAAGCCCATTGATCTTTACCTGGAATTTAGAATTAAATGCAGGCGCCTGAAAATCGTCGATAAACAGTTGCAGCGAGGCTGAATCAATCTTTATCGCTTTTAAATCTGCCAGGGGAATACTGATGCTCATTGGATTGTTTTGCGGGCGGGTGGTAGAACTGGTATAACCATCCTGTGCGACAAAAGAACCATATTTATAACTACTTGGCACCATAATACGGTCGGTGCCTTTTGCGTCCTCTGGTTTTATTTTCCAGGGAAATTCATGCGACCAGGTAGAACGGCCGGAAAACGGATCATATTCTTCATCGAAACCAAAACCCAGGTTATCAATATCTCCAACCCTAATCATCAGGTCGGCTTCCCTGGTTTGGCGGAGTACTACATATTGTTTATTCCATTCACCGTCTGTATCGGTATTACGCTGTGCAAATAAACAGGGGATTAAAACATAGCTGATAAGCAGGAGCAATATTTTTTTCATTGATAAAATATAACCGTTTTATAATTCAGTTTCCTTACCCTAAGTTACTCCGTTTATTGTTTTTTTTAACAATGGCTTGCCATTCTTTCCTTTACTTTGCAGCAAAACGAAAGAATAATGGCCGAAGCAATCATAGAACTAAATCATGCGAATATTTACCAGGGCAATAATTTGATTTTACAGGATGTGAACCTGACCATCAATAAAGGTGAATTTGTATACCTGGTAGGCAAGACCGGTACCGGTAAATCCAGCCTGCTGAAAACCTTATATGGTGAACTATACCTGAAAGAAGGAGAGGGTTCCGTGGCCGGTTTCAGCCTGCGGGGCCTCGACTGGAAAAAAGTACCTTACCTGCGCCGCAACCTGGGTGTGGTATTTCAGGATTTTCAATTATTGACAGACCGAAACGTAAATGATAACCTGAAGTTTGTGCTCAGGGCCACCGGCTGGACGGATGAAAAACTAATGGATGAAAAGATCATGGATGTGCTTGATAAAGTAGGGTTAAAGGCCAAGGGTTTTAAAATGCCGTTTGAGCTCAGCGGTGGTGAGCAGCAACGCATCGATATTGCCCGTGCATTGCTCAACTCCCCTAAACTGATATTGGCAGATGAACCTACCGGCAACCTGGATCCTGAGACATCAGATGAGATCATGAGCCTGTTGTTCAGTATTTCGAAAGATTACAATACTGCCATCGTAATGGCCACCCATGATTATATTGTGGTGCAAAAATTCCCTGCCCGTATGATCCGCACGGAAAGAGGCCGTGTTGCTGACAATGCTAGTATAAGTATTGAATAAGTAACCGGGCATTGGCTTCCGTATCATACCGGTGACCCAACAAGTTTTTTCGCAGCCTGATTTCTTCTTCTGCAAAGGGAAGGTGCTGTAGTTGCAGTATGATGGAGGCAAATGCATCTGCCCCGGCACCGATGTGACAGGCAGATTCAAGCCCTGTACCTTCTACCATAGCATCATTTACAACGCAATGGCGTCCTTCGAACAAGGCATGCAGCAGTTTTATCTTGATTCCGGTTTTATTAAAAGAAGGCAGAATATTGATATGTGCCTTTTGTACCAGGTCATTGAGCTCGGTCTCTGAAGGGTTGGCCACCATGCAGGTATGCATATACAGATGGGCCATTGTATCCAGTCGTTTAGATGGATTTTTTCCGGCTACCACAAAGGGCACTTTTATTTTGGAAAATACTCTTTCCAGTAACCACATAGCCGCTTTTTCATTTTCCGGCACACCGAGATTGCCGTGGTATAAACAAAACGTTCCTTGTCCTTCGATGCATTTCACTTGCTGATAAGGAGTGAAAGCAGGTAAAAGAAATGAACGGGCCAGACCATAGTTATTTTTAAAAAGGGCAACATCTCCGTCGGTGATACAGGCATAGGCAATATCATCCGGCAGAGATGACTGGTATTTCTTTAACAGCCTGCTCTCATTCAACAGGTAGAGTTTCCTGAGCCAGGCATTTTCTGAATGCGCCAGTTCTTTATAATAAACACTTTCTTCATTGTGTAACCTCACTATGATTTTTCGGCCGGCCTTTTCAATCAGCGGTAAAATACCGGTGCAATGCACCCCTTCGAGCAGGATAGGATGGTTGTCTTTGTTGAGGTTATTGGCCAGTTCTTTATTAGTTCGGGATGCTACAATATAGGGTACCCGAAAAGGAAAAGCAGTCCGGGGTTTCTTTCTTTCATAAATATGAATAGATTCACAGTATCGGTTCAACTCATTAGGGTTACCCCTTTCATTGTAAATAAAATAATGCAGGTGTATACGGATACCTGCTTTATGCAGCGCCATGATGCGGTACATCATATCGATAGCACCGCCGTAATCAGCAGGCCAGGGTACATCCAGGCAAACGATATGCAGGTGACGGTTCATGAACGGAAAACAGTGTTATAAAATGACAGCAGTTTTTTTTCTTCTTCCTGCCAGCACCATTGTTGCCGTGCAGCCAGGCAGTTCAAACGTAATCTATGCAGTAGAACATCATTATCCAGCAATTTGTTTATTGTTTGAGCAATTGCTTCGGGTGTAAGATCATCTGTAAGCACAGCTACTTCCCATTGCCGGTTTAGTTCCCGGTACTCAGGAAAATTCATGGTTAACTGAGGTAATCCTCCATGTACATAGTCAAAGAATTTATTGGGCAGGGCATAATATTGGTTTAGCCCTGTATTTTCGGCAAGGGCAATACCCAGGGTGGCTTTCTGTGACCACTGCCATAGTTCTTCGGGTGGTATCATTCCCTTAAGTTCCACTTTATCCTCCACTTTATTTTCTTTGATCAGTTGTTTCAGTTTTGCCATGAAGTTACCATCACCGATCATAACCAAACGGGCATTCACCTGTTTCATGGCAGGTATCAGCCATTCAAATGCCCTGGCTTCATTAATGGCCCCCTGGTAAAGGAGTATTTTTTCTCCTGAATAGGGTTTGGGAGCAACCGGACTTAGCACAGGTACATTCCTGATGGTTTCATACTGAACTCCGTACCGATTATTAAACTCCTTTGCAATACTGCTGCTTACGGTGTAACCATGGGGAAATTGCGGCAGGGCCTTTTCTTCGATTTTTTTCCATCGCTGATATACGGAGGGCCTGCTTACCACTTCTTTTAATCCGGTAAACAATTCATGGGCATCATATATCCTTTTTATTTTTTTCCATTTACTGATATACAGGCAGGGGAGGATGGTATCCAGGTCAATGGCACAAATGGCATCTGTTCTTTTAAAAAATAAGAAGATCAACAGTCGAAGATTATATTCTGCATAAAACCATTTGCCTTTTTTGAAAAAGCAGAAGATCCTTTTTTGACGGTAACCTGCTTCTTTTAACGGGGGCGAGTCCGGCAGTCGCCTGCCCACCAATGTTACAACATAGCCGTTACGGGCCAGCGATCCGCAAATGCGCTGCATCCGCTGGTCATACACCAGGTCATTCGTTACGGTAAATATTATTTTTTTCAATGCAGATAAAAAAAGGTTTTGCAAATATGCAAAACCTTACCCGTTAAATCTATTATTCGCTTACTGACCCATATTCATCATATCCATACCACCTTCCTGGTTCTTGTTGTTCTTCCGCTTAAAGAGGCTGGTATCGAACTTACCGAACCGCCAGCTGAAGTTTAAACGAAGCAGCTGAGGGTCACGACGACGGAAGATATTCTGCTGAAAGTCGGAAGACTGGGAGAAAATATCCTGCCGGCGGGTGCGGAAAATATCGTTTACGTTCAATGAAATGGAAGCCTGTTTGTTTTTCAGGAATTCATAGCGGATACCTGCATCCACAAAATAGTTGGCCCTTACATACCCTTGTGCAGCGCTGGCTTGTCCGAAGCCGCCACCCATAAACATTCCTCCGCCACCGCCACGGAAGCCACCGCCACCGCCTCCGCCACCACTGCCACCGGGAGGTAATACAGTCTTCGACTGGTATTCACCTGATAACTGTATGGTGAAATTTTTGGGAAGCTTGAAGGTGTTATTCAGTTTGGCAAACCAACTTGCAAACTGGTCCTGTTCCGGCTGGCCGGCAATACCTGTATTGATCTTTGAGGTAAAGAGATTGAAATTTGAAGTAAGGTCCCACCATTTATTCATTTTGTTCTTAGATACCAGTTCCAGCCCGGTTACATAACTGGAGTTGGCATTGATATAGGTGTTCACCAAAATCTCTTTACTGGTAACAATATCAGTTTCTTTTGCCTGGAATCGGGTAATCAGGTTATCAGTGTATTTATAATACAAAGAGGCAATGAAATTGTCCTTGTTCTTAAATGTCTTTTGATACGTTAATTCAGTGGAATTCGTAAACTCGGGTGAAAGATTCGGATTACCTCTGCTGATATTCAACGTATCAGAGTAATCTGTGAATGGGAACAACTGGAAGAAGTTAGGACGATTAATCTTTCGGGTGTAATTGATTTGCAGTTCCTGGCTGTTCTTCAGTTTCTGGTTCAGGAAGACACTGGGGAAGAGACTTACCGGGAAATTGATCTTAAAGGACTGGTTTTTGTCCGGCAGGTTGCCCTGGTAATCGGAGCTTTCTACCCGCAGTCCCAACTGGTAACCAAAGTTCTTTACCTGGTTAGAGAATGTAGTGTAGGCAGCGTATACATTGTCGGTGCTGTTATAATTAACTGAAAGGTCCGGAATATATACCGGGTTACCAGAAGGATTAAAGAAGAAAAAGTCATTGCGGTTATCCACTTTTCTGATCTGTGCCCTTACACCCATTTCCAGTTTTGATTTATCTGAAAGAGGTTTGGTATAATCTGATTGGATAACCAGGTTTTTATTTTCTCCTACTCCGGCCTGTTGCTGTTTGTTTAAATTAACAAATGAGCTGAGGAGCGATTTATAAACACTGGTATTAATCGTATTTAGTGTTGAGCTGCTTCCTTCATTATAAGTGACATCAGCTGTCAATTCTTCACCCTGTTTGGGGAAGTTGTGCTTGAAACTGATCTGACCGCCCTTAAAATTCATTTTAAAATTGCTGTTGGAGTTACGTTCGCTGTAATTGGAAGTATCCACCGGCGATAGCCATTGCGTGAAAATATCACTTTCGGTAGTAGGCTTAAAGCGACCACGACCCATGTTAGCAGTAACACTGATGGTGTTTCTGTTTGTTACAAAATAATCCAATCCTGCACGGAGGAAAGCGAAATTGCCAACTTGTACACTGCGGTCATCCTGGTCCAGGAATATATTGGGACTGCCATATGTGAGGCGGTCCGTATTACCGGTGCTGATGGATTTACGCTGATTATAATTGGTGCTTACAAAGAAGTTGACTTTGTCCTGTCTTACATTAACATCTCCACCAAAACCGATACGGGCACGGGAGTCGATATTGGTACGAAGATTACCACTGTAACCCACTCTTTTGTTCTTTTTCAAAATAACGTTCAGAATTCCAGCTGTTCCACCGGAGGCATCGTATTTAGCAGAAGGGTTGGTGATGATCTCCACACTTTCGATGGCGTCGGCAGGGATCTGGTCTAATGTCATAACTGTTGGCCTGCCATCTACAAAGATCTGTGGTGCATTATTACGCATCGTTACATTGCCATCCAGGTCCACATTAATGGAAGGCACATTACGCATCACATCCACAGCTGTACCACCGGCAGAAACCATGTTCTTATCTACATTGAACACCTTTCTGTCGATACCCAGTTGCAAGCCTGGCTTAGTAGAAGTCACTGTCACATTTTCCAGTGTTTGCTCAGCAATATCAATTTTTACATTGCCCAGGTCTTTATCCAGCGCATTCATCATTGCCGTCATATCGGCACCGGGTTTGAAATCGAAAGAAACCGTTTGCTCGTACGGCTTAAAGCCTACGACGGTCACTTTTAATTTATACTGCCCCATGATGCTGATGTTTTCCAGGCGGAATTCGCCGTTACCTTTAGTGATCATCCCGGCTACTACCACTTCCTTCCTTTTTTTGCTCACAGAATCGAACCTGTTTTGCAGCAATTGAACGGAGGCATAATCAATATGTTTACCTGATTTGGAATCAACGATCTTTCCGTAAAATGTACCGGTAGGCATCTGCCGTCCGGCCCCGCCTGTTCTGTTCCCCATATTCGTGGGCATCTGGGCAGAAATAGCATAACTCGTTAAAATTGAAATAATTAGCGCAAATATTTGTCTCATTTTGTTTATTTGTATCTATTAGACGTCTCATGCCGGTTTAACTTGTGACAATAGCATGACAACTTGATGAAAGGCTTATGACAACTATGAAGGGGAAAAGTTCGCTTAATTCACAGGTGTTGATAAATCAGGTAGTTAATATGGTAATGACTACCTGCACCATTCCGATAATAAACCCGATTATACCGCCAATGATCTCTACAAAGCGAAACTCTTTAGACATGATCTGGTAAAGCAGTTCTTCCAGTTTATCGGAGGAGAAAGAGGATACTTTTTTAATTACAATATGTTCGAGGTCCAGTTCTGTTTTCAGGTTACCGGCAAATTGTTTCATCAGTTGCGGAAAAATCGATTCCAGTTCTTTCATGAAAGCTGATTTCATTTTCTGGATCGTTTTGTCACCAATGAACATACTGATGACCGGCATCTCTTCACTGAGCTTGTGGCGCAGGAAATCATCTATATGCTGTTCAATGTAAGGCATTACCTTTTTCAGGTTTTCAGGACTGCTGATCTTTTCTTCAATATCAGAAAAGGAAAGGAACTCATCGCTTACCAGTTTGCCCAGTTTTTCAGCAAACTGTTGTTGTCTTTTAGGAAAGATGCCCTGGAAAGTGATACCCAGAAAACGTTTAGGCTCCCTTGGGTGAAACAACATTTTAATGGCCACCCAGTTAGTAACCCAGCCAATGAAGGCCGAAATAACCGGAATGATTAATAACCAATAGTTCATGCTTGAATAAAATGAAACCCCGTCTCTGCTGAAACGGGGTTGGTTGGGGTGGCTAACCGGGCTCGAACCGGCGACCCTCAGAACCACAATCTGATGCTCTAACCAACTGAGCTACAGCCACCATGTTTACGGGCAGCAAAAATAAGTAAAATGCTATTTCAGTAAAAATAAAAGAACTATTACGAGGTAATATTTCTCTGCACTTTTATGAATTCTTTGAGGAATGAGCAACCATTCATCAAAAACACTTGTTAAAAGCGTATAAGGGTAAGAAAAACAGCCTTTTTACGTTATTTTTGGATTATGTCCAATACATTAAAATATCTTTTGAATATGAAAAGACTCCCGTTCCTGGTGCTGGTGTTGATGGCAGGCATGTTTCTCGCTTTTAATTCTATCAAAGCCGGCAGCAAAACCCCTGTGAACCCTCCCTCCAAGTATGAGCAGATCCTGAAACTGGTGGGTGAAATGCTTTCCCAGGGCCATTACAGCCCGCAGGACATCAATGATGCCTTTTCCAAAAAAGTGTTTACCAAGTATATGAAAGAACTGGACGGAGAAAAGAATTTCTTTCTTAAAGCTGACCTTGCCGCACTAAAAAAATTTGAAACCCACATCGATGATGAGATCAAAGGCGCCCCGGTGGAATATTTCCTCGCTGCAGGCAAAACCTTTAATACCAGAATGGAAGAAGCCTCAGCATTTGTAAATGAGGTACTGGCAAAGCCTTTTGATTTTACCACAGAGGAAGAAGTGGTATTGGATGCAGATAAACTGGATTACCCGGCTACTGATAAAGAAAGAAAAGAACGCTGGAGAAAGAAATTGAAATACATGACACTGGAACGGTATGCAGATTTGCTGGATACCCGTGAAAAAAATAAGGGAAAAGAAGGTTTTGTAGTAAAAACTGATGACGAACTGGAAAAGGAAGCAAGGGATAAAGTAAAAAGGATCATGGACCGCAGTTTCGAACGTTATCGTTTCAAGTTCAGTGATGATGATAAGTTCAACCTTTTTGTAAACTCCATCACTACAACGATGGATCCGCACACTGAATTTTTTCCGCCGGTAGACAAACGATATTTTGATGAGGAAATGAGCGGCAGGTTTTATGGTATTGGTGCTTCCCTGCAGTATGATGATGGTAATATTAAAGTGGCCAGTGTGCTCACCGGCAGCCCTGCCTGGAAGTCCGGCGAAATACAGGCTGGCGATATTATTGTGAAAGTGGCACAGGGCAAAGAAGAACCGGTGGAACTAACAGGGTTTGTTGTGACGGACGCAGTGAAATTAATCAGAGGTAAAAAAGGTACTGAAGTGCGGCTTACCCTGAAGAAATCAGATGGATCGCTGAAAGTAGTATCCCTGATCCGTGATGAAATTGTACAGGATGAAACTTTTGCCCGCAGTGCGATAGTAAAAAATAACGGCAGTAAGATCGGTTATATCTACCTGCCTGAATTTTATGCCGACTTCGACCGCCCCAACGGCAACCGCAGTTTCACCGATGTAGCCAATGAAGTAAGAAAACTTAAAGAGGAAAAAGTAGACGGTATTGTGATGGATCTGCGTAATAACGGCGGCGGTTCTTTATATGATGTGGTGCAAATGGCCGGACTCTTTATTGAGGAAGGTCCTATAGTACAGGTAAAAGACAGGGAAAATAAACCCAGTGTTCTGAAGGATAAAGACAGGAATGTGCTTTACACCGGCCCGCTGGCAGTAATGGTCAATGAATTCAGCGCTTCGGCCTCTGAGATCTTTGCAGCAGCTATTCAGGATTATGGCCGCGGGGTAATCATTGGAAGTACTTCCACCTATGGAAAAGGAACGGTACAGCGTAATATCGGCCTCGATCCGGATAATGGCTTCTCCATGTCAAATTCTGACCTTGGCACCATCAAACTGACCTTACAGAAATTTTACCGTATCAACGGTGGCTCAACGCAGTTGAAAGGGGTAACCCCGGATATTGTGTTACCTGATAACCTGGAGTACCTGAAAGTGCGGGAGAAAGATGATGCCGATGCATTACCCTGGGACGAGATAAGCAAGGCGCAATATAATGCCTGGAAGCCCGGCTATGACCTGAAGACCATTCAGCAGTTCAGCAACCAGCGGTTAGAGAATGATAATACTTTCAAATTGATAAGGGAGAGCAGCGAATGGCTGTCAAAACAAAATGACAAACAGTACTCACTGAACCTCGAAAAATATAAAGCAGAACTGAAAGCCATACGTACCACACAAAAACAACTGGAAACTTTACTGAAACTCAATACCGAACTGGATGTAGCGGCACTTCCCAGTGAAGTAAACCGTTGGGCCGATGACAAGAACAAACAGGAGCGTTTTAACCAGTGGTTGAAGAACCTGCAAAAAGATATTTACCTTGATCAGGCCCTGAAGGTGATGAATGATGTGATCAGCCAGCAAAACCTGGTAAAAGCAAAGCAGGGAGAAGAACCGGTTAAAAAAGCTTTCTGATCAAAAAGAATTTCAAATTTGTTAAAAGCCCCCATCGGGGCTTTTTTCACATATATATGTTAGTGATACCAATTTTGTGCAGGATAGTTTTGCCAAAACTTTAGTCATGAAAAATTTATTCAAACTTTTTTTGGCAACCGGATTGCTAACAGGTTCCGTTGCCACTGCACAAACCAAGGAAATCTATACGCATCCGAAATTTGACTCAATAGCACAGCCGCATGCCCGCCTGGCTATTTTACCTTTCGATGCCCGTATCAATCTTCGTCCGAAAGAAAAAGAAAAGCTGAATCCGGGAGAACTGGAGCAACTGCAGAAGAAAGAAGGGGAGTCCGTACAAAGCGCTATTGAAACATATTTTCTGAAGAGAAAAGAAAAAGAAGACTTTAAAGTCAGTTTCCAGGAAGTAAGCAAGACAAATGCTTTATTGCTGAAAAAGGGCTGGACGATCGACTCACTTCGCAGTAAAACCAAAGAAGAAATCTGCACAGTTCTGGGTGTAGACGGGGTGATATCCGGCAATCTAAATTCTGACAAGCCAATGTCGGAAGGTGCTTCTGTAGCGTTGGGTGTAGTTTTTGGCGTATGGGGGCCTACCAATTCCGGCAAATGCACCATAAATGTACATGAGGCAAAAGAAGGCACATTATTATGGAAATATGAAAAAACCTTATCCCGCAGTCTTGGCAGTGATATCAACACCATCATTAATACCATGATGCGGAAAGCATCCCGCAAATTTCCCTATGAGGATATAAAGTAAAACAGCGCATAAAACTTGCATAAATAAATGCGGGCCAGAATTTGCATCCGGGCCCGCATTATTTTAATAAGTCGCTGCATTATTCCCACACCAAGGCACTGGCACCGAGAATAGCAGCATCCGCTTCCTTCAGTTCACTGAACATTAATTTGATCTTATTCTTAAATACTTGAATGAGGTTGGCTTCCATAGCCTG
Organism: Chitinophagaceae bacterium; assembly: GCA_036275415.1. Taxonomy (GTDB): domain Bacteria; phylum Bacteroidota; class Bacteroidia; order Chitinophagales; family Chitinophagaceae; genus JJ008. The sequence goes on from DASUDW010000224.1 coordinate 11,112, forward strand.
GCGGGTAGGGTTCATGATCAGGTCGCCGGCTTTGGTGAGACCTCCGAATAATATGATTGCTTCCGGGGAAGAGAACATCACAAAATTGGCCAAAGCTTCACCGAGTATTTGCCCGGTGTATTCAAAGATTTCATTGGCAATCTTGTCGCCTTTGATGGCACATTCATAAACGGTCTGACTTGTTATTTCATTGATGCTAAAATCCCTAAGCAGGCTTTCCGTATCCGGTTTTTCTGTCAGCATTTCAAGGGCGGTTTCCCTTACGCCGGTAGCTGAGGCATAGGATTCCAGTGTTCCCTTTACCCCGGTCCCTTTGTGCAGCCTTCCACCCGGACGAATGATGGTATGGCCCAATTCGCCGGCAAAACCATCATGGCCCAACACAATCTTTCCGTCAATAACAATACCACTTCCCACACCGGTGCCCAGCGTTATAACGATGAAATGTTTCATGCCTTTGGCGCAGCCATACATCATTTCACCTACGGCAGCTGCATTGGCATCGTTGGTTAGTTGTGCAGGGAGCCCGAACTTTTCTTTCATCATAGAAGCCAGGGGAATAATGCCTTTCCACTTCAGGTTGGGAGCATATTCAATAGAACCCGTATAAAAGTTGCCATTGGGGGCGCCCATTCCAATACCGGCAAATCTTTCTATACCGCCTGCATTGTTGATCATGGGTTCCAGTTTCTTGTGCAGTTCTTCAATAAACTCCTGAACAGATTCATGCTCATTGGTCAGCATCCTGTCCTGTACCAGTATATGCCCGTTCCGGTCTACAATTCCAAATTTGGTGTTGGTGCCACCAATATCTATTCCTATTGCATAATCAGCCATAAAATTTATTTTTAAAATTAATGCCCGCTACCGGTTACTTCAGCGTCATAGTCGATTCCCTGTCTTTTTAAAATGCCTTTTACAACAAAGGCAAACAAAGCAAGATAACCAAAGCAGACAGCTGCTACGATAAAGGAATCATGTATGCCAATCACATCAGCCAGTTTTCCTTGTATGGGCGGTATGATGGCGCCACCCAGGATCATCATAATAAGAAAAGCGGAACCCTGGGTAGTATATTTTCCAAGACCTGCTATTGATAAGGCAAATATCGATGGCCACATAATAGAGCAGGCTAAACCACCGCTCAGGAAGGCATAGATGGCAATCTTTCCGTGGGTGAAAATGCCGATAAGCATGGCGGTTATTCCAAACAAGCTGAATAATAATAAAGTTCTGGCAGGTTTGTTTCTGGATAAATAGAAAACGGCTATTTGCACCAGCACACATACTACGTACCACAACAATGGTTTTACATCATATTGTGCAATGGTGTTTACACCCAGTATTATACCAAAAGCGATCAGGGGTACTACAAAGGCCAGCAATTGTTTGGTTGTGTTTTTAAGATCAAATGCGTTGATAGCACCTGTCCAGCGACCAATCATCAGGCTTCCCCAGAACATGGAAATGAAAGGTGCCACCTGTGAAGCCTGGTAGCCACCAAAATCCTTCTGCTTCAATAATTCACCCAGGTTACTGCCAATTGCCACTTCTACACCCACATAAACAAATATGGCCAGCATGCCCAATACCAGTTGCGGGTACTTCATGGCGCCCCAGCCATCTTGCTTTTTCGTGGCCAAATTATTGGACAACAGCAAGCCAAGAACAATTATGCCCAATGCTCCAAACAGCCAGTACATCCGGGTACGTTCCAGCGGATGTTTGATATCATCTCTTTCTTTGGTTAAAGATTTTACCTGGTCCATTGCTGCAGTAAGACCAGCCGTATTTTCCGGAACAACCGGTGAAATATTTTGAAGAGAATCCACCTGTTTACTTACAGAGGCTATTTGGGTATTAAGGGTTTCTATCGTTTTGGCTTCTTTACTGTTATAGCTGCTAAAAACCGGGGCAAACATGACAATTAGCAATCCGGTAATGATAAGCAGTGATGTAAGCGCTTTATTTGCCTTTTCTGTTTTTTCTTCATTTTTTCCGGAAGGAACTTTTTTAGAAAAGCCAAATAATGCTGCAGCCGCTACAAAAAGGAAACCCACACAAGCATAGAGAATAATTACTTTGTTGAGACTGAGAGATTTGATCTTATCGTCAGTGATAGCAGCAGCCGTTCCAAAGAGTGCAAAGGCTACTACCAAAGGTCCTATTGTCGTACCAAAAGAATTCACACCTCCTCCCAGGTTCACCCTGCTGTCTCCGGTAGATGGGTCGCCTAGTGAGATGGCAAAGGGTTGTGCAGCAGTTTGCTGCAAGGAAAAGCCTAATGCCACAATAAATAACCCTGCCAGCATTCCGGCGAACAAGTTTGCTTCAACAGCCAGGATCATGGCTACCGCACCAAGAGCTGAAAACAGAAGTCCGTAAATAATACTGCGTTTATAGCCCCATTTACCTACAAGGTCTTTTCCTCCAAATGCCCCGAAAGCAAATAGTAATAATGCCCCGATATAATAAGCTAAATAAAAGGCAAAGTCGATCAACTGGCTCTGAAACTGATCGAGATGAAAATAGTTTTTACAAAAGGGTATGAAAACACTGTTCCCGGCTGCAATAAATCCCCAGAAAAAGAAAACGGTGATCAGGGTACTCAATGCGCCATGATTGGTTGGTTGTTTGGGTTGCTGACTCATGATGATCTGATTAGTATTAAAATTGTGCTGAAAGTAAAACTTTTTTTAATTGCTCCTAAAAATACAGTTAATGCTTTTAATGTATTGTAGGTAGTAAACAATATTCATTTTAAGGTTTTTAACAGGTGATGAGAAAGTTCATGACTAAATTTTCATTCATCAATCAGACAATGAAAATAATGCCCTAAATTACCGCACAAATTGGGGAGACTTTATAGTATGGAAATAATTCATGTTGCAGCTGAATGTTACCCGGTTGCCAAGGCCGGCGGATTGGGTGATGTGGTAGGGGCCTTGCCAAAATACCAGGTCGATCTGGGCCATGTGGCCAAGGTAGTAATGCCTATGTACCGTACGAAATTCCTTTATAATAATGACTGGGAACTGGTGCATGAAGGAAGGCAACGCCTCGGGCCCCAGGAATTCAATTATGCCGTCATCAAAGAAAAAACCAATAAGCTCGGGTTTGACCTGTACCTCGTAGATATCTTCGGACTGCTGGACCGTGAAAAGATTTATGGTTATGATGATGATACCGAGAGGTTCCTGGCCTTTGATATTGCGGTGGTAGACTGGATCAATAAATGGCAGCACAAACCGGATGTGATCCATTGCCATGATCATCACACCGGGCTTATCCCTTTTATGATGAAGTATTGCTTTGAGTTCCGGCAACGTATGGAGGATATCCCTACCGTTTTTACCGTGCACAACGGGCAATACCAGGGGTGGATAGGTTGGGAAAAACATTACTTGTTGCCTCCCTTTGACTCATGGAAATGGGGCATGCTGGACTGGAACAATACCATCAATCCCATGGCATCGGCAGTCAAATGTGCCTGGAAAGTAACAACGGTCAGTAACAGTTATATGGATGAACTGAAGGACTCCGCCAACGGACTTGAAAACCTTTTTCAGTATGAGGCCGGCAAAAGCAGCGGTATCCTCAACGGCATCGATACTAGGGTATGGGATCCGGAAACGGATTCGATGATCATTAAAAACTACAGTAAGGAACTGGTAGAAAAGGGAAAACGAAAAAATAAAAAAGAACTGGCCGGACAGTTTGGACTGGATCCAGAAAAACCGTTGGTTTCTTTCATCGGAAGATTGGTAGGGGAGAAAGCCGCCGACCTTTTACCGGAAGCTATTGAACAATCCATTTATCAGCACCATGGTAATGTTAACTTCCTGGTACTCGGTTCCGGTGACCCTAACCTCGAAGACAGGCTTGACCAGATGAAGCATAACTTTAAAGGCTATTACAATTCATACATCGGTTATAGTGAGCCGCTCAGCCATCTCATCTATGCAGGTTCCGATTTTTTACTCATGCCCAGCCGGGTAGAGCCTTGCGGACTGAACCAGTTATATGCTTTACGCTATGGTACGGTTCCAATGGTAAGAAACGTGGGTGGATTACGGGATACCGTAACTGATATGGGCGACTGGCAGGGCATAGGTATTCGTTTTGATCAGCCTTCCGTTTGGGATATCACCTATTCAGTTGGCCGGGCTATTGACCTTTTTAATAATAAGCAGGACCTTTATACCTGGATGCGCAGCCATATGATGACAATTGATCATTCCTGGGATGCATCTGCACAACAATATATTGACGTATATAAATCATTGAAATAAAACAGATCGGTTATGGCAATCAGAACTATTACCCATTCAACGGAGATATTATCAGTTATTTTAGGTGGCGGAGCCGGATCAAGGTTATATCCATTAACGGCCAGCCGCTCCAAGCCTGCAGTACCTATTGCCGGTAAGTACAGGTTAGTGGACATTCCCATTTCCAATTGCCTGAACAATGGCATCGGCAGGATGTTTGTGCTGACTCAGTTTAATTCAGCATCACTAAACAGGCATATCAAGAATACTTACCACTTCAGCGCTTTTAGTAAAGCATTTGTGGATATCCTGGCGGCGGAACAAACTCCTGATAATCCCACCTGGTACCAGGGTACTGCTGATGCGGTACGCCAGGGATTGCGGCATATTGAGCCTTTTGAAAGCGATTACATACTAATTCTTTCCGGCGACCAGTTGTACCAGATGGATTTTGCTGAAATGCTGGACAACCATAAAAAATCAGGGGCAGATATATCCATTGCCACTATACCTGTTGCAGAAAGAGAAGCCCCTGAATTTGGTATTCTGAAAAGCGAAGAAGGCATGATCACTTCGTTTATAGAAAAACCCAAAAAGGAAGTTTTGTCAGATTGGATCAGTGATACAGGTGATGCAATGAGGAGCAAGGGCCGTATATACCTGGCATCTATGGGCATTTATATATTCAACAGGCAACTTTTATTCGATATGTTGAAGACCGAATTCAATACTGCCACTGATTTCGGTAAGGAAATCATTCCCCAGTCGATCAGCAAATACCGGGTTGCCAGCTATCAATACAGTGGCTACTGGACGGACATCGGAAACATTTATTCCTTCTTCGAAGCCAACCTTGATCTCACTAAGGATATACCTGATTTTGATATGTTCGACAGCGACCGAACAATTTACACAAGGCCCCGTATGCTGCCGCCCGCCAAGATCAGCGGTACTACGCTGGAAAAATCACTGATTGCCGAAGGCTCCATTATCAATGCGTCGAGGATGGTGAATTCAGTAATTGGTATACGTAGCAGGATTGGCAAAAGCAGTACGATTATCAGTACCTATATGATGGGGAGTGATTTTTATGAAACACTGGCCGATATTGCAGGAGATACAGCCCGGGGCTTCCCCCTGTTAGGTGTAGGTAACCGTTGCCATATTGAAAATGCCATCCTTGATAAAAATGTAAGGATCGGCGATGATGTGCGGATAATCGGAGGAGCCCACCTGCAGAATACCGACCATCCGCTTTATACTGTTAAAGACGGCATAGTCGTTGTCAAAAAAGGCGCCATCATACCCAACGGATTTGTTCTATAAAACTTGTTCATGCTAAAATGTAAAAAGTACACACTATGTGTACTTTTTACATATTCTCGCTATCTTACAGCAAACTCTATCTATTAAAATAATGATTGCTTATGTCAACTGCTTACACTGGTGTTAAACCCCGCTTATCATTCTGGCAGATATGGAATATGTGTTTTGGCTTTTTCGGGATTCAGTTTGGCTGGAGCCTGCAAATGGGGAATATGAGTGCTATCTATGAATTCCTGGGTGCTAAGCCGGAAGAAATTCCTGGCTTATGGCTGGCTGCTCCAATGACCGGGCTTCTTGTTCAGCCCATCATTGGTTACCTGAGTGACAGGACCTGGCACCCAAAACTGGGCAGAAGAAGACCGTTTTTTTTAGTAGGTGCCATCCTCAGTTCACTGGCATTGTTCATCATGCCCAACTCATCTGCCGTATGGATGGCCGCCGGTACCTTATGGATACTGGATTCCTGTATCAATATCAGTATGGAGCCTTTCAGGGCATTTGTAGCAGATAACCTGGACGACAAACAGCGATCATTTGGATATGCCATGCAAAGCATGTTCATCGGCGCTGCTTCTTTTATCGCCGGTTTTCTTCCCGGCTTACTGGTCAACTGGTTTGGTGTATCGAGGGATAAAGGGGAAGGTGGTATACCACAAAACATCATGTGGTCATTTTATATCGGGGCCTTTGTGTTTCTTACTGCTGTATTGTATACTGTTTTCAGCAGCAAGGAATATCCACCTTCTGACCCTAATTGGAAGGAAAACCTGAAAAAAGAACATAAAAGCGGCTTTATGGGCGGAGTAAAGGAAATTATTGATACAATTTCCAACATGCCCTCTCAAATGAGAAGACTGGCCCTGGTTAATTTTCTTACCTGGCCCGGCCTGTTCCTCATGTGGTTTTATTACAGTACCGGTGTAGCAGCAGATATTTTCGGCGGTAATGCCACCACCAACAGCGAGGTCTATACACAAGGCCTGGAACATGCCAATAATACTTCTGCCATTCTCAACCTTGTTACCTTTGCCTTTTCG
>DASUDW010000225.1:0-4514 GCA_036275415.1 Chitinophagaceae bacterium
GAATAAAGCTACCAAAATAGAAGAACCCGGTATGATAAGCCTGGGAAAATAGATCTTGTTAATGATATTGGCATTTTGGATCATACTTTCTCCTGCATGTGATACTGAACTGCTGAACAAATTCCAGCAGATAAGTCCTCCCAAAACAAATAGGGGATAAGCCACTGTTCCGGTATCAATTTTCCAGGTTTTAGCAAAAAGTAAAGTGAAGATCAGCATCAGCCCCAGTGGCTGTAACAAGGCCCAGGCAACACCTAAATAGGTTTGCTTGTACTTAACCTTTATATCCCGCCAGGTAAAGAAATAGAAGAGTTCACGGTATTGCCATAACTCTCTCAGCCCCAGTGAAAAACCGGAGGGCGGTTTAATCCTATGAACAAAAGATGACATCGGCCATAAAGATAACCAATGAGCGGTGAATGTGAAAGGCTGAATTAGTTGTCGTAATTGACCTGGCTTTTCTCTTTTGCTTTGTTTTTATCCGTTTTCTCCTGTAGCTTTTGTTCGTTCTTATTTCCTTTTGGGTCAAGTATGGGATCTTCTACCGGTGCCTGGCCATCCTGTAATTTAAATGTGAACACTTTGTCTATGTGTTGCCATTTGCCATTTACCCATTTATAACCCTCCTGGTCTCCATCAGGCACAAAGGTCCAGGCTAATTCCGGCTGATCGGTTTCTGAAATGAGATGATCAACTAGTATCATCTCCAGGTCTTCGATATAATTAACCAAAACCCGGGCCCCTTTTTTAAATTCAATACTGTACCGGTATTTGGCAGGTTTAGGGATACTGTCTTTTTCATAAGTAAAAAAAGGTCCGCCAAAAACAGGTTCATTTTTATCATTAAAGGTCAGCACCTCAATCCATTTCATACTGCTTTGGGCCCCGTTATAATCAAAGCCGAAAAGGGTATAATAGTTTTTTCCTTTGAACTGTGTTTTGACCATGTTGTAGTACATGGCACCAATCCAGTTGTTTCGGTTCCGGACAGAATCTTCCGGTTTATTGGTAAATTCAGACACATCCCTGAGCGGAAATAATTTCAGCGAACCATCAGCCGTCCGTAGTTGAATGGCACCCCTCTGCCTGGAATAATAGTCATCATACACCAGGTTCCACGTAATGATACGAAAAGAAGTATCCGGGGCATAAAGTTTTGATATGCCCAGCACAGAGTCCAAAGGATAATAAAAAGAATGTTTAACCTGCAAGGCCCTCACCAATACTTTGGTAAAGGCGCTGTCGGCGATCATACGGTCTTCGGTAAGGCTGTCGGTAACGAGATATTCTGCGTATTCTTTCAATGTATCTTCCTTTGCCCTTAGTTTCTTCAGGTCAGCAGGGGATATCTTTTGTGCTGACACAGAAGATAAATTTAGCAGCAGAATTATTGACAGTATATATTTCAAAAAGATGATTTTAAGTTGCGAAGTTACAACGGTTAAAAGATGTTCTTAACGCCTGAAGGGTTGTAAAATTTTGTGAAGGATTAGCCAATTTAGAATTAATCCTGTAAGCTTTTTGCAAAATCGGGCAAAGAATCAAACCTAAGGTCAATATCCGGGTGGGGGAAAGGCGTATCCGGGTTGGTGGTGGCGGCAAAAATCGTATATATGCCCGCATTGCGGCCAAATTGCATATCACTTATTTTATTGCCAACAATCATGGCTTTATTCAGGTCAATTTCCGGGAAAAAGGATCGGGCATGAAATGCCATGCCTGGATTGGGTTTGCGGTCCGGGTGCTTATTATCAGTACTGGTACAATAATAAATATGGTCCATTCTTCCCCCCAACGATTCAATTTCCTGCTGCATGTTAAGGTGAATATTCCTCAGATCGGCTTCAGTCATCAGCCCTTTGCCTACACCCCGCTGGTTGCTTACAATGATGATACGGCCAAATTTCTGGGCAAGCAGGTGAAAGGTTTCTTTTACGCCGTCGTAAAAAACAAACTCATCCCAGTTGAGAATATAATCTTCTTTTTTTTCATGATTGATCACCCCGTCACGATCAAGGAAAAGTGTCCAGCTTTTGTCAATAATTTTCAGGTTAAGCGGAGGCTTGCTCATTTCTTTTTGTGCCCTGTTAAAATCTTCCGGAATACCAATGTCAATAAAATAAGATTCGTCTACCAGTCCGTAAATACGACGTAGCCTGAAAAATTTTTCGAGATAATCTTTTTCAAAGGAGAACTTATCAGGAAACTCTTCATCCATAAATTTCCCGGCATCAAGGAGGTAAAGGCCACCGTTGATATTCCCCGACTCGTAATGTTGTTTTTCTTTAAAACTGGTAACCAGTTTCTCGTTATCTGTTTCCACCATACCATACCTGTCGAAATCCGTCATAGGCTTCAACATTAAAGTGCATTCCGCCATATGTTGTATATGAAAAATGGAAGCATCATGCAGGTTTGCCTTATATAAGGTATCGCCATTAGCCACCACTACCTGTTTTTCAGAGGCTTTCGAACAAGCCAGTAATATAGCACCCCCGGTTCCTAAAGGCTCCTGTTCTATTGAACATTGATATGGAAGCGTAGGGAAATCAGTTGACAGGTATTCTTCAATAACCTCATGCTTATAGCCAAGGGAAAAAATAAATTTTTCAATGCCCTGACTGCGTAAATAGTTGATTACATAAAAAAGAAAAGGGCGACCCGCTACAGGAGCCATGCATTTAGGCAGGTCTGGAACAGTGTCTTTTAACCTGGTTCCCAGGCCTCCTGCAAGTATGATTGCTTCTTTGATCATGAAGGGATTTCATAGCCCCTCTAGGGGTTTGGACTAAAATATTTTTCTTCCACCAACTGACAAATGATATGTCCGATAGTGATATGGCTTTCCTGTATCCTTGGCGTATCTTTTGATGGCACATTGATCAGGTGATCAGCCATGTCTTTCATCTTTCCGCCGGTCTCACCGGTGAAGGCAATGGTTGTGATCCCTTTAGCCTTAGCTGCCTCAAATGCTTTGATGATATTTTCTGAATTACCGGAAGTGGATAATCCAATTAATACATCCCCTTTTTCACCAATGCCATCAATCATGCGGGAGTACACCACATCATACCCATAATCATTGGCAACTGCAGTAAGGTAGGAAGTGTTGCAGTGTAAAGCTTCTGCCGGCAATGCCTTACGGTCGGTATAGAAGCGGCCGGAAAACTCTGCAGCCAGGTGTTGTGCATCTGCAGCGCTGCCGCCATTGCCGCAGAAATAAACCCTGTTGGTGTTTTTAAAAGCAGTTGTAATCAATTCAACCACTTTTTCTACGGTGCCTAATAAAACTGCATCGTTAAGCATTTTGCTTTTTGTTTCAATCGATGCCTGAATTATCTGCCTGATTTTTTCCATAATAACTAATTGACTAATGGACCTGCAATTAAACCGTCCATGTTTTTAGCCCATGTTCGGTAAACTGATAATCCCGTACCTGGCCCCCAAAGTTCTTCAAACTTTTTATCACTTTGTACTTTGTATTGACAGGGCAATAAAAGATCATAAAACCTCCGCCACCGGCACCTGAAATCTTGCCGCCGGTTGCCCCAGCTTTTTTAGCCGTATCATAAATTTCTTCCATCATCGGGTTGCTGATACCTTCAGCCATTTGCCTTTTTTGCTGAAAACCATAATCCAGTATTTCACCTATCTCATTCAGCCTGCCTTTCAGCAATGCTTCTTTCATCATCCGGGCCTGGTCTTTCAGGTGGTGCATGGCCTCGATGGATTTTTCTTTTTTTTCTGTTACGTTCTTACTTTGCTTTTTAATGATCTCGGCTGATTCACGGCTGGTAGAAGTGTAATACAACAGCAAATTGTTTTCCAGTTCAAACAGGTGCTGTTGCTTTACCCGAAGCGGGTTTACAATCACTTTGTCGTCGCTATAAAATTCCATGAAATTTACTCCGCCGAATGTGGCTGCATACTGATCTTGTTTGCCTCCGGCCAGTTTCAAATCATTTCGTTCGATTTCATATGCATAATGCGCCATGTCATATTCTCCCATGGGCAGTTTCAGCATTTCTGCAAAAGCGCCAAGGATTGCTACTACCAGTGTTGAAGAGGTGCCCAACCCGGAACCTGCCGGTGCATCCACAAAAGTGGAAAGCCTGAACCCCTGTTGTTTTACTCCATAATCTCTTTGCAGTCTGTTGTAAACTCCCTTCAGCAGGTCAAGTTTGCCGTTAATCGGTAAAGCAGTGTCCCATTCAAAAACCTCGTCCTCATTTCTGTCTATGGCTTCGATGATTATTTTGTTTTCAGCAAAAGGTTCTATTGTGGCCTTTGCATAGAGGGAAAGGGTGGCATTAAGAATAGCGCCACCGTACAGGTCGCTGTAAGGACTAACATCTGTGCCGCCACCGGCCAAACCTATTCGTAAAGGAGCTTTACTTCTGAATATCATTGGCTAATTGAAAAATTGCATCGGCCATTTTGGCCCAGCTATACTTTTGTTTTTCATTGCGAAGATGCGGAATAAAAAAGTCTTCTCCTAATTGGTAAAAACGGAG
>DASUDW010000226.1:0-3516 GCA_036275415.1 Chitinophagaceae bacterium
ATCCAGCATTTCGTGGCGACTGTACATCTGTACATTGCCCAATGCTACCTGCCTTTCGAGGGCCTGGTACGCACCAATTAATAACTGCTGACCGGTTTGCCCTGCCGCATAGAAAGTTCTTTTTACTTGTGTACCTCCAAAAGAACGGTTATTGAGCAGCCCGCCATAATCCCTGGCAAAAGGCACACCCTGCGCCACACATTGGTCAATAATGTTTACACTGACCTCTGCCAGTCTATGCACATTGGCTTCCCGGGCACGATAGTCACCACCTTTAACAGTATCATAGAACAAACGAAAAACAGAATCTCCGTCATTCTGATAATTCTTGGCGGCATTGATTCCACCCTGCGCTGCAATAGAATGTGCTCTGCGGGGAGAATCCTGAAAGCAAAATGCCTTTACTTTATAACCCAACTCACCTAGGGAGGCTGCAGCAGATGCCCCGGCAAGGCCGGTACCTACCACTATCACTTCCAGTTTGCGTTTATTGGCCGGGTTTACCAGTTTACAATGGCCTTTATAGTCTGTCCATTTATTTTCTAAAGGTCCTGCAGGAATTTTTGAATCCAACATAAACTGAGGTTACTTTTTAGTTAGCTATTAATTTATCCAGCCGAAATAAAAACTAATCGGCATGAGTGCAAAAACAAGCGGAACAAGTATTGAAAATCCAACACCTAATGCATTAATTAATGACAAGTATTTGTTGTTGCTTACTCCCAATGTCCGGAAGGCACTCTGAAAGCCATGCAGTAAATGCCAGGCCAATGAAACACAACCCAGCACATAAACAATAACAACCCACTCTTGCTGAAACACTTCTTTCATTTCTTCATAAAGACTAATCTCGGGGCCCAGCAGCCAACCCTGGTTGCTCCTGTTGGGTACCCAGAAATGAGCCATATGAATAATAAGGAAAATGAGAATGAGTGTGCCTAACAGTCCCATACTGCGGCTATACCACTTACTTCCCCTGTTTCCGAGGCTGGCGGCATACCCTTGTTTTCTTTTACTGCGGTTTTGCAGTTCAAGCATTATCCCCTGAATAATGTGTATCAAAAAACCGGCTATCAGGCCTATCTCAAGGATACGGGGAACAATATTGGAGCCCATAAAATGGGCACCAGCTTCGAACATCTTGCCGCCATCATTTGCCCAAATGGTGGCATTCAGGGCAACATGAACGATCAAAAAAAGGATCAGGAAAATACCTGTCAGCGCCATTACCCATTTTTTACCAACAGAAGAAGTGAAGAGTTGAGACCATTTCATCAGTATATCATTTATTTTTTATTGCCTGATGCTTCTCACACATTGCCATTTCAGTCTACAGTTGCAGCAATGTGGCCAATTCATATGAAAAGCACTAAGGAGTGATAATCAAATTTGGCGCAAAAATACTGCCCTGCGGCCAAAAATGAATAAAAGATTTGCACCAGATTTTATTGTTTAAAATTCAGAACCCCAGCCTTGCTGCCAGTTCCATATCAATTTTCTTATACAAGTGAAATGGTTTGTAGGTTCGCCAGTTTTCCAATTGCATTAATTCGATATACCTGTTTAACCGTGCATGTTTAAAGTCATATTGTGTCTGTTCAGGCATGTTTAAACAAACCACCCAGCCATTTTCGTCAGCAACTTCTTCATAGAGTTCTTCATAATAGTCACGGGTATCGCTGTGGAAATTAAGCACATTTTCACCAATCAGTATGTATTTGAATATACCTTCCTGCATGAATTTTTCCAGCACTTCCCGCTTCAGCTCCATGATATCATTTTCAATGGCATCATTCCATTCTCCGATCATCTCTATAATAGCATATTTTTCTTCGTAATCAGCGAGTAAAACTTTCAGGTAAAGGGTGCGGCTGCCAAAATCATCCCATTGCGGATGGATGTAATAATTATAAACAGTCTGGGAAAACTCAAACTCAGAATAAGTTCTGCCATAAAAAGGCGAACGCCGATCCTCTTCGCTGATGTAAATATGTCTCCAGTTATAGAATGGTTCAATATCCTGCATAACTCAATTCTCTATAGCAAAATTAGGGTTTGAAAAGCTCCTGAAAATGGAGGAAAACTTAATCATATTTCAACAGGTAATCTTTTAACAAGGAGTAATCAGGCTGCATAAGCAGGCTTTCCTTTTTGGCAGCCATTAAAGGTTGCAGCGTTTCCGGAATATGTATCTGTGTTCCGGTTGCCTCAATAACAGCGTCCGGAAATTTTACCGGGTGTGCTGTTTCCAGGAAAATGCCTTTTGCATTTATATGCCTTTCGATATATCTTTTTAACGAAAGATAACCCACGGCTCCATGCGGATCCAGCAAATATCCATATTGATGGTAAACCTCTTTAATGGTTCGGATTGTTTCTACGTCTGTAACAGTACAGGAAGATAGTTTGGTTGTAAGGTCAGGAAAATTGTGCCTGAATATCTCCAGAATCCTCACAAAATTGCTGGGATTACCCACATCCATAGCATTGCTTAAAGTGGCTACCGCTTCTTTCGGGATTAATTGGCCTGATTCCAAATAAAGACTAACAATATCATTTACATTACAGGCTGCAATAAAGTGCTGTACCGGCAAACCCGATTCCATTGCCAGTAAACCGGCACATATATTTCCGAAATTCCCGCTGGGCACAGAAAACACCGGCGGGTTGTCTTTTTCCTTCCACTGTTTATAAGCAAAGAAATAGTAAAACTGCTGCGGCAGCCATCTTGCTACATTGATTGAATTGGCAGAGGTCAGGAACAATTTTTCCGTTACCGCCTTATCTGCAAAAGCTGATTTGACCATTGCCTGGCAATCATCAAATGTTCCTTTTACTTCAAGGGCATGAATATTATTTCCTAAAGTTGTCAGCTGCTTTTCCTGTACGGGACTTACTTTACCGGAAGGATAAAGTATTACCACCTCCACTCCGTTCACTTTGTAAAATCCGTTGGCAACTGCGCCGCCTGTATCACCTGAGGTAGCAACCAAAACAGTTACTTTTTTTTGCTGGCCTTTTACAAAATGACCGAGGCAGCGGCTCATAAACCTGGCGCCAACATCTTTAAAAGCCAATGTAGGCCCATGAAACAATTCCAAAGAATGTATCTGTTCGTGGACCCTCACCAGCGGTATGGGAAAATTGATGGTTTCTTTTACAATGTTGAATAAATCTTCCTCCGGAATGACAGAACCTATGTAAGGTTTCATTACGTTAAATGCCAATTCTTCATCCGAAATACTTTCAATTTGCTCAAAAAGTTGCTTATCCGTTTCAGGAATAGAAACAGGAAAATAAAGCCCTTTATCGGGTGCCTGTCCCCTGAGGGTAGCTTCCCGGAAATCAACAAGTGGTGATTCTTTATTGGTACTATAATATTTCAACGCCTTTTTTATTAATAGTGGTTACATAAGTATGAAAATCCAGCCCGATTTTCCTGCAAACAGATTTCATGGCATCTTCTACAGACTTAGCAGTTATTTCATCCCTGCTCAGCATAAAAACAGATGGCCC
>DASUDW010000227.1:0-11565 GCA_036275415.1 Chitinophagaceae bacterium
AATCTGCTCTACTGCCGCAGAGTGAAGGTATTGTGTGGTTCTTCCGGGAAAACCAAATACCATGGTGAAATCATTTTCAGCTACTCCATCTAATGAAATAGATAAAGAACGTTTAGGTATGTAGGGTACGTTATCAAGAGAATAATCAGCCGGTTTATTGTCTTTGCCGGCATAAATACGGAACATGGAAAAATCACCTGTATGGCGGGGCCACATCCAATTATCTGTATCCTTTCCAAAATTTCCAACGGAGGAGGGTGGTGCACCAACCAGGCGTACATCTTTATAGGTTTCTGTGACAAACAGGAAATACTGGTTGCCGTCGAAGAAAGCCCGGATAAAGCTATCCTGGAAACTCTCTTTCTTTACATTCTTTCGCAGTTCCGCAATGTTTTTATCAATGATGGATTGGCGTTCTTTTTCATCCATATTTTTTGATACCCCGTTCAGTACTTGTTTACTTACATCATCAATACGAATGATAAAGGTGACAAACAATCCCGGGTTGGGAATTTCCTCACCCAAACTACGGGCCCAGAAACCATCCCTTATATAATTATTATCCAGTGTAGAATGGTTTTGTATGGCATCAAATCCGCAATGGTGGTTGGTTAACACAAGGCCTTGGGAAGAAATCACTTCACCGGTACAAAAACCTCCGAAACTTACAATGGCATCTTTCAGGCTTCCTTTATTAATATTATAGATATCAGCAGCGCTGATCTTCATTCCCATGGCTTTCATCTGTTTTTCGTTCAGTTGTGCCAGTAGTTGCGGCAACCACATTCCTTCATCGGCCCTGGCAGCTGAAAAAACAAACACCAAGCAGGCAATCATTATTGATTTAAAACGATTCATAACGTATTTTTTTGCGAAGGTAAATTTAGGGTAATCGTTATTAAAGGATTTTCCATTCATATATTTAGTAATTGTCCTGATTTTGATCAGGGTTGATAATATTTTTATCCGTGATGAATGATTCGGGATCAACTTTTTCTCCACCAGTACCTGTGGATGATGTAATAAAAATGTGAATATCCTTATGTGAAACGTGGATATGAAACAGGAAGATTGGCAATTAACTTCCTAAAGACAATAAGTATTAATTAGGGGTGTAGGAAACTTAACTTTTTTAATGCAGTAATCCACAGGAATCAGATCGTTCCACATACTTAAAATTTATAAGGTGCGAAATTCACAATTATGTGAATAAAACACCAAAAGCCGCTACAGGTAAAGGAAGTAAGTGTGAATAATAGAAGTAAAAATGTGAGTATCTGTAAAATTGTAATTTTGTGATACCCATTTTTCCACTAATCCACAGCTGTAATAATAATAAGCTCTTTTTTTAAAAATATATATTAATAATACTATTGTATTAATACAGGGCCGAAAAATTTTGTTTTGAAAATTTGCCGGAGTTGACTGAACATTGCCCTCTTGAATTACACCTTTCAAAAAAAACACCCGAATGAATACCGATAATGCGATAATGGAAAATGCCAAAAAAAATGTGGAAGCACGGGGTTTTCTCGACATAGAACTGGATCCCACTCTGGATCTTTTTGCAGCCATTGAACGTTTGAAAAAAGAAAAGAATGCTGTATTACTGGCCCATTATTACCAGGAGCCGGATATACAGGATGTGGCAGATTACATCGGTGATAGTTTAGGCCTGGCTCAGCAGGCGGAAAAAACAAATGCGGATATGATTGTTTTTGCCGGAGTGCATTTTATGGCTGAAACCGCCAAGATCCTGAACCCGACCAAAAAAGTGGTGATTCCTGACCTGAAAGCAGGTTGTTCACTGAGTGACAGTTGTCCTCCCGCCTTGTTCAAAAAATTCAAAGAACAACATCCGGACCATAAAGTGGTGAGTTATATCAACTGCAGTGCAGGTATAAAAGCCCTGAGTGATGTTATTTGTACCAGCAGTAATGCCCGATTCATTGTAGAAAGTTTTCCCAAAGACCAGCCTTTGATTTTTGCTCCGGATAAAAACCTGGGTGCCTATATCAACAAAGTAACCGGCAGAAACATGCTGTTGTGGAATGGCGCCTGTATGGTTCATGAAATTTTTAGCCTGGAAAAGATCACTAAACTTAAAATCCGCCACCCGGAAGCCAAACTGATAGCTCACCCTGAATGTGAGGAACCTGTATTAAGAATTGCTGATTATATAGGATCTACTACCGGTTTGTTGAAGTATACACAAACCGACTCGGCACAGGAATATATTGTGGCAACTGAGACAGGTATTTTACACCAGATGATGAAAGCTTCACCGGAAAAAACCTTTATTCCGGCTCCCCCCAATAACAGCTGCGCCTGCAATGATTGCCCGCACATGAAGCTCAACACCCTGGAAAAACTCTACCTCTGTATGCAGTACGAAACCCCGGAAATAACAATGGATGAAGAATTGAGGATTGCGGCTAAAAAACCAATAGACAGGATGCTGGAAATAAGCAAGGCTGCGGGCCTGTAAAGGCCAGAAACCTGAAAATTTTTGATTTTCAGCCTTTTGCCGTATACTTGCACCGGAAAGAGGCTGATAAGTATAGTTCTCCAATGCTTTAGTACATCATTTACCTGCCTGTTTCTTTCAATATAAACTCAATAATTTCAGATTTTAAGACTGGTTACTGCGAGTTGTGATTAATATCAAGTTATTTATATGTACGACATTTTACAACTGAACGATATGCTCGTTCCTGAACTGCTCGATATAGCAGAGCAGTTGAAAATCCCCAATGCCAAAAAATTAAGCAAACAAGATCTTGTTTACAAGATCCTGGATAGCCAGGCAATTGCAGGTGCTAAAAATGCAAAACCATCTGATGATGGAAAAAGAAAACGCATCGTAAAAACAAGTACCAGTACCGGCGGCAGCGAAGAAGCTGTAGTGGAAAGCGGAGATAATGAAAAACCAACCCCTAAAAAATCACATATGGCTGTAAACCAGCCTGCCGGTAAGGCAGGAAAAGAAACCCCTGTAAAACGGGCAAGAAAAAAGACGGAAGAAAAAGAAATTTCGGCACCAGCCGAACAAGCAGCACCTGTTGGGGATGAGCCGGCAATTGATAACAAAACAGCACAGCTGGCTGAAGCGATCCTGAACGAAGCAGATCAGCAACTGTCCGAAAACACAGGTGGCAACGGCAATAATAAAATATATCCTCAACGAAGGGAACAACAATTCAATGTAGAATTTGATGGGGTTATATTGGGTGAAGGTGTATTGGAAATGATGCCCGATGGTTATGGTTTCCTTCGCTCATCGGATTATAACTACTTATCATCACCTGATGATGTGTATGTATCACCTTCACAAATAAAATTGTTTGGTTTAAAAACCGGAGATACCGTACATGGCGCTGTTCGTCCTCCCAAAGAAGGAGAAAAATATTTTGCTTTATTAAAAGTGGATACGATCAACGGCAAAAGCCCGGAAGAGGTTCGTGACAGGGTGCCTTTTGATTACCTGACCCCGCTTTTCCCTTACGAAAAGTTGAATTTATTTACGACAGCTTCAGATTATTCCACCCGTATAATGGACCTGTTTACACCCATTGGTAAGGGCCAAAGAGGTTTGATTGTAGCTCAACCTAAGACAGGTAAAACCATGTTGCTGAAAGCAGTGGCCAATGCCATTGCTTCCAACCATCCAGAATGTTACCTGATGGTAGTGCTGGTAGATGAACGACCCGAAGAGGTGACCGATATGGAACGCAGTATAAAAGGAGAAGTAATTGCTTCTACTTTTGATGAACCGGCTGAAAAACATGTAAAAGTTTCCACTATCGCTTTACAAAAAGCAAAACGACTGGTGGAATGCGGACACGATGTGGTAATCCTGCTGGATTCAATTACCCGTCTGGCAAGGGCACACAATACCGTAGCCCCTGCATCAGGTAAAGTGCTATCCGGTGGTGTGGAGGCCAATGCGATGCAGAAGCCCAAACAATTTTTTGGCGCTGCCCGTAAAATTGAGGGAGGCGGATCATTAACGATTATTGCTACAGCCCTTGTTGATACCGGAAGTAAAATGGACGAGGTGATCTTTGAAGAATTCAAGGGAACCGGTAATATGGAATTACAGCTCGACAGAAGATTGTCTAACAAAAGGATCTTCCCTGCTATTGATATTGTGGCATCCAGTACAAGGCGTGATGACCTGTTGCTGGAAAAAGATGTGCTGCAGCGTATGAACCTGCTCCGTGTTTACCTGACAGATATGAACACCGAAGAAGCGATGAGAGAATTGCAGAACCGGATGAAGGGAACCAAAGACAACGAAGAGTTTTTGGCGAGCATGAACAGGTGACCTGTATTATATTAATTAAAACGATTATCACGATAAAGGCTGCTGTTTACCGGCAGCCTTTTTATTTTTACAATTGTTAATGGCGGTTGAAAAAATAGATATCGGCCAGTTTTTAGAATTGGCAAATGATCACCCGGTTTTTGATGTAAGAAGCCCGGGTGAATACAACCATGCCCATATACCCGGGGCCCATTCATTACCCCTGTTTACCGATGAAGAAAGAAAGCAGGTGGGAACAACTTACAAGCAAGAAAGCAGGGAAGCGGCTATCAAGATCGGATTGGATTTCTTCGGACCGAAAATGCGCAAGATGGTGGAGGAGGTTGAGTCGATAGTCGGTAGTCAACAGCCGAAAGACTCCAAACTCATCCTCGTTCACTGCTGGAGGGGTGGCATGCGCAGCGCAGCGGTTGCCTGGCTGCTGGACCTGTATGGCTTTAAAGTTTATACACTTATCGGTGGCTACAAGAAGTTTCGAAATTATGTGTTGGACACTTTCCAACTTCCATTCCGTTTCAACATACTGGGTGGTTTTACCGGTTCAGGAAAAACAGAATTATTAAAATCGCTGGAGGAAAAAGGGGAGAAAGTAATCGACCTGGAAGGGATTGCCCGACACAAAGGCTCTGCCTTCGGCAATATCGGCATGCCCGAGCAGCCCAGCCAGGAGATGTTTGAGAACCTGCTGGCACAAAAGCTCCACGAAGTCGGAGGTCAGAAACCGGATGTAGTTATTCAGACCCCAGACCTCAGACCCCAGACCACGGCCATCTGGCTCGAAGATGAATCCCAGCGAATCGGCCATGTAAACATTCCCAACGACCTGTGGGCCACCATGCGGCGGTCGCCGGTATTCTACCTGGACATCCCTTTTGCCGAAAGGCTCAAACATATTGTGCAGGAATACGGCCAACTGGACACCGAAAGAATGATTGGGGCTATTGAGCGAATTAGCCAAAAATTGGGTCCGCAGAACGCAAAATCGGCCATTTTATACCTAAAAGAGGGCAAAATCACCGAAAGTTTCGACATTTTACTCAATTATTACGACAAGTTTTATTTCCGCTCTTTACACAATCGGGAGGCGCTGGATACGTTATTACATACGATAAAGTGTAAATCCGTATCCACCGAAAATGCCAATATCCTTGTTCGTGAAACCCGTCTGCAACAACAAAAGTCTTAGGCTTACCGCCCTGCTGCTCATCACCCCCCTGTTTTTCTTTGGACAAAGCCTGACCGGTCTTTGGGTAGGTTCGGTGCATAACGACAGCGCCACGGTCCGTAAAGACCAGTCTTTCGAAATTGCCCTGACCGAGTACCGCGGCAAAGTATATGGTTATTCCCGGAGCGAATTTATTGTCAACGATACGCTTTATTACATTGTAAAAAGGGTAAAAGGAACCATTGAAGGAGATGTATGTGAGGTGAACGATGATGAGATAATTGCCTATAATTTCCGGGGCAAACTGGATAAAGGAATAAAAGTAACCAGCACTTTTCGCCGTAATAAAGGTGACAGCGCCTGGTACCTGGATGGCACCTGGAAAACCAACGCAACGAAACGGTATTACTCCATCACCGGAAAAGTAGGGCTGGAAGAAGAAAAAGACCTGACGGCCTCGAAAATATTTCCCCACCTGGAAGAACTGAAACTGGCCAATGATGTGGCTTTTTACAAAGAAAGAGAAGAAGGTACACCGATCGTAAAAATTGCAAAACCGGAGAAAATAAAAACGGAATATGCTGCTGTACCGGAAACTCCTTCATCAACCACAGACCTGGTGGTTGCCCAGCCACAATTTGAAAGAGCAGAATCAATACCAGTAGTGAAAAAGGCGGAAAGCGATCTGCCCAAAACGGATACAAAAAATATTCCTTCATCAACCATTGATATAAAACCAGCAGCTGCAGAAACAAAGATGGCAGTAAGTAGGCCACCGGCAGATGAAGCAAAAACGAAGAATGAAGTTGCAGTAACCACCGGTGATACAAAAACACCGGATGCTGCTACGGCGGACAAGAACGTTGCAAGCAATAATAATGTAAGCAACTCCGACAGGTCAAAAGTTACTGTGAATAATCAACCCGCCACGGTTACGCAACTCGTTACTAACAATGCAACCAACCAGGTAACCGGTGATAATAAGATGACGGCCCAATCAACTACACCTGTTCCGGATAACAAAACAAACAATGTTGCGGCCAATAAGACCGCAATGCCGGCAACAGTAAAAACGAATCAGCCAATAGCCAATAATTCACCCCAGGCCGGCACGGTTATAACTAAACAAGAAATAGCTTCGGGTCAACCGGAAGTAAAGAAAACGGCAGCAACAGAAAAAACGGTTTCAGCTTCGAAAGAAAACAATACAACAGCAAAAACAAACATTGCTGCCGGTTCAACACAGCCGGCCAATTCGCCTGTTACCAACCAGGGGGCTCAGCATGTAACATCAGATGAAAAGATTATAGCAGGTGTTAAGGCGCCGGAGAAAAGAGAAACAGCGGCTACCCCTGTAATTGAAAGAGTGCCGGTACCTGCAGTAGATATTACCCAAAAGGCATCGTTGATTGCCGGCAGAAAATCTGAATTCACCCAGGTTGTTAATTTCAGATCCGACAGCCTTGAACTGGCCTTGTATGACAACGGTGAAATTGATGGCGACACCGTCAGCCTTTTCCTCAATGGTGAAGTTATAATGGCCAAGCAGGGACTGAAAGCCAGTGCCATTAAGAAGACGATTTACATTAACCCGGGTAATGAAGATTTCACACTGGTATTATTTGCTGAAAACCTTGGAAAATATCCGCCCAATACCGGCCTGCTGGTAGTGCATGATGGCGAAGATGTTTACAACCTTCGCTTCAGTTCCGATTTCCAGAAGAGCACAGGCATAGTGTTTCGGAGAAAGAAATAGTTTTTTATCACGCCAGGGCGCAAAGACGCAGGGATGAAATTATCGCTATAGGGGATAGCACTGCCGTACTTTATTTTACTCTCCGCTTATTGTCCGAAATTTGCACAATGATTCAAGAAACAGATTCTTCTAAAGCCCCCCTTGAGGGGGGTTGGGGGGGCCGTCTCACCCAATACTCACATGGCGCCGGCTGCGGTTGCAAGATTTCACCCAAGGTGCTGGATGAAATTTTAAGAAGCAATATCTCGCTACCCGACAATGACAAGCTATTAGTAGGCAATCACAGCAAAGATGATGCGGCTGTATATGATATGGGAAACGGTATGGCGCTTATTTCTACTACCGATTTCTTTATGCCCATCGTAGATGATCCGTTTGATTTTGGAAGAATTGCTGCCGCCAACTCCATCAGCGATGTATATGCCATGGGCGGAAAACCGCTGATGGCGATTGCTATCCTGGGCTGGCCGGTTGAAAAGATACCCGCTGATATTGCACAACGAGTGGTAGAAGGCGGAAGGACCATTTGTGCAGAAGCAGGCATTCCATTAGCAGGCGGCCACAGCATTGATTCACCAGAACCGATTTTTGGTTTGGCGGTTACCGGCATCGTATCCAAAGAAAACCTGAAGCAAAACAATACCGCACAGGAAGGCGATTATTTGTTTTTAACCAAACCGTTGGGCGTTGGCATCCTGGCCACGGCGCAAAAAAGAGGATTGCTGAAAGAAGAACACCTGGCGGCACTCATCAGCCAGCTAACGGCGTTGAATAAAGTGGGCGAAGAATTGGGAAAGATAAAGGGAGTAACCGCCATGACTGATGTAACCGGTTTTGGCCTGTTGGGACATTTAATGGAGATGACCGAAGGCAGCGGACTCAGTGCAGAAATATATTATGATAAACTACCGGTAGCGGCCGGGGTAAGAGAATATATTGCCCAGCGCATTTTCCCCGATGCCACTACCCGCAACTGGAGCAGCTATGGCGATAAAGTAAAGTTTATGCCCGGCGTAAATGTAATGGAAGCCTTTACCCTATTACCCGATCCGCAAACAAATGGCGGATTGCTGGTGAGTGTAAAAGAAGAAGCTATTGAAGCCATAAAAGATATTATCGGGAAAGAAATTTTGCCTGTGGGCAGAATGATAGCTGAAGGAGAGAAAAAGATATTGGTCGTGTAAAGCCGGGCATAAATAACTGTTGATTATCAGCATAAGTTTATGACTGGAGTGGCGTAAATTTATGAGTTGTACGCCACTTCCCACAAACCGCCTTGGTAATGAATTTCATCTCATTGATTACAATACTTTTGTTTGTCGGCTGTACTTCACAGCGATCAGAAGACTCAAATAATATAGCGAAAATTGACAGTCTGAAAACTACGCTGCTAGGACAGTGGGGTGGACTGGGAGAAGCCAGCCCAGTATTGGAAATTAAAAGTGACTCCATTTATTATTTTGAGGAGAAAAAATCATACCCATATGAAATTATTGGAACAGATTTAGTCATTCGCAGGGCAGAGTACATCGGTGTTTTAAAAAATATTTCAGTCCTTCAGGATACAATGACATTTTATGACGAGCAACAATTTTCAATAAAGGCATATAGATTCAAGTGAAGTTAAATAAATAAAGAGCTGAAACGCAGCGTACAACATCGGGTTTGGCGCAAGCCTGGCCTCCGCTGGCTCGCCCCGTCTTAAAAGCGAATCATAAGTGGGGCTCGCCGGAAAAATTCCTAAATTAGGCCGGCCTGCGCCAAGCCCCGGCCGTTTCCTATCTATTTTTCTTCTCCAAAAACACCTCTGCCATCATACACCGCACACTGCCGCCGCCGGTTTGTTCTATGGTGGGTATGGCAACGGGTAACAGACGGGCATAAGCTTCCAGCATTTGCCGCTGTTCTTTGCGTAATGAATTAAAGGCTGTAAGGCTGAGAACCAATATGTGTTCGCCGGTCTTGCTTTTTACCTCCAGCATATTACCAGCAAAGCAGTGCATTTGGTCCCTGGTTATCGGTATGATTGTGTGGTGTGTGGATTCAAGGAGTTGGCGTACGGCAATCAGTTCCCATTCTTCCTCAATCGCCTCTTCGCAGAGAACACAGAATGTTGAACCCAGTGTCATTACCACGTTGGTATGATAAACCGGAAAACCATCTTTGTCGGTTGCGAGGAAGGCAATGGCCTGGTAATGGTTTTCTGCGGCAAAGCGTTCCAGCACGGCAATACTTGTTCTTTCAGAAATGGCCGCATAGATCATTTTATTGTCGTGGTCCATTACCATGCTGCCCGTTCCTTCCAGGAATTTTCCGGAGGCCTCAAACTCACTCCAGTCCTGGAAGTCCTTTACTTTAAATTGTTTGGATATCGTTTTCAAAATGTCATCCCTCTTTTCCATCCGTCGGCCGGGTGCATACATCGGGTACACAAAAACTTTACCGCCGGGAGATGTGCTGATCCAGTTATTGGGAAAAATGGCGTCGGGCTTGATCGGCATTTCGGTGTCTTCAATTACCAGCACATCAATACCATTTTGCCGTAACTGGTTTACCATATTATCAAACTCGGCCAGGGCATTTCTTTGTAACGCCTCGCCGGCCACCCCGGTTTTTTGCTGAAAGAGATTATCGGTTGCTGTTTGCGGATTGAAATCAAAAGCCGCGGGCCGGATCATTAATATGGTTGAAGCTAAAGCCATGTACAAAGCTTTAACGGTTGGATAATGCGTCTATTTTTTGGGCTAATTTTCGGTCTTTCTCTGTCACCACATTCCCGGCATCGTGGGTGCTTAGCCATATTTCTACTGTATTCCACACATTGGTCCACAGCGGATGATGGTCCATCTTTTCTGCTTCGATAGCCACCCTTGTCATAAAGGCGAAAGCCTCACTGAAATTACTGAACTGAAATTTCCTGTATAGTTTATTGTCTTTTTCTTCCCACATACATTCAATTTTAAAAGACCAGGTTTTCTTTATTTTTTACCTGTTCAATGGCCAGTTCGGTGACCAGCTGCACACCATTAAAGCTTTTAATGGCTTGTATGGTTTCCTGCATGGTGTCGTCGGCCACCGCATCACCCTTCATCAGCCACAGGAAGTCAAGGTGTTTGAACTCCGGTAAAAGATATTCTCCATCACACTGGGTGTTGTATAAATAATGATGTAAAAAACGGGTGGGCTCTTTGTATTCATACACAGAGAAAAAGTAATTCCTTCCCTTGCGGATAAGTTTTATTTCAATATCGTTGTTCAGGCGAAAGTCAAGGCTGATGGCATTATTCAGGTGCCAGCAAAACTGGTAATCTTTCAGCGGGGCCATAATTCCGAGCAGACGGGCATCTTCAAAAAACCCCTCGGTCATTACCTTCGTGTCAAGGATCAGCTTATTGCTGCGCTCGGCCATACAATAAATATAGTCTAAGTTACAAATTAGAACTCAACCGTACGCTCCAGCGTTTCATTTCCTCTTTTAAATTTTACTACTGTCTTATCTCCTTTTTTGAATTTGCCCAGGGCCTTCATATAGCTATCCATAGAGGTAACGGGATAGTCGCCCAGCTGAATTACAATATCTCCCGCCTGCATTCCCGCTTTTTGTGCCGGTTTGCCTTCGGTAACACCATCAGCCCTCATCCCCGTTCCTGAATAAGTATAATCCGGCATAATACCCATCGAAACACTGAATGTTCTGCCCGTAGTAGTTTGTGCTTCTCTTGTTTTGGTAAACGCCAGTTTGGGGCCGGCATTAAGCGATTCAATCAATGTTTGTATATGATAAATGATAGCCGCCTCACCGGAATAATTAACCCTAACAGCATCGTCTGAAGGCTTGTGATAATCCGTATGCAATCCCGTGAAATAAAATAACACAGGAATATCTTTTCTGTAAAAAGAGGTATGATCGCTGGGGCCGGTACCGCTCGAGTCGTATTTAAACAGAAAATCTTTTTGGCTCTTCATTGTGGCAGATGAATAATATTCGCTCCATTTAGGCGAAGTACCATAGCCGCCAATTGTCAAGGCCCTGGTACTGTCATTCAGCCGGCCTACCATATCCATGTTGATCATATAGTTGGCCGTCTTCAAGTCAATGGTCGGATGTTCTGTAAAATATTTTGATCCAAACAATCCGAGTTCTTCACCGGAGAAAGCAATAAACAGGTAGTTGTTGTTTTTTGCTTTGGATGCTTTCAGTTTTCTGGCGAGTTCAATCAATGCAGCCGTACCGCTGGCATTATCATCGGCGCCGTTGTGTATGAGTTTCTCTCCTGTGCGAAGCATGGAGTTGCCGTCTTCACCATATCCCAGGTG
>DASUDW010000228.1:0-13200 GCA_036275415.1 Chitinophagaceae bacterium
GGGTTTATCGGATCATCGTTGATATCGCTGCCGGCAATGGAGGGTATATATTCATCGAGTAACTCCGTCATCTGCCGGGCCATTCTCGTTTTGGCCTGGCCACGCAGACCCAAAAAGAGGATATTGTGTTTGCTTAACAAAGCTCTTTCTACATCGGGTATCACGGTGTCTTCATAACCTACGATGCCGGAAAAAGTTGTTTCACCTTTTTGGAGTTTTGTTATCAGGTTTTGTCGAATTTCCTCTTTGATGCTTTTGGGTTGGTAACCACTTTTCTTTAGTTCACCGAGGGTTTTTATGTTCTTTATATTCATTTTCTATGTGTCACCCTGAGCTTTTTAAAGGGTGATTTTTTTAAGTGAACAGGCTTCGACAAGCTCAGCCTGACAATGATTAATAAACCGTTTTTCTTTTTCCGCTTTCAAAATCTTTAAATATAAATGCACCCAATTTATCCAGTGAGGCAAAAAATGCTTTGCCATGATTCATTTCCGTAAACTCCTGTACAAAGCGCTGGAGATACGGATCTGTAGCAATCATAAAGGTGGTGATGGGTATTTTCAGTTTTTTACATTGTGCGGCGAGGTTCAGGCAGCGGTTTATCACTTTTCGGTCCAGCCCAAAACTGTTTTTATAATACCGTTTGCCGATTTTCAAACAGGTAGGTTTGCCATCGGTAATCATGAAAATTTGTTTGTTCGGATTTTTTCTTCTTCTTAAAATATCCATCGCCAGTTCTAATCCAGCTACTGTGTTAGTATGATAAGGACCCACTTGTAAATAGGGAAGGTCTTTTACTTCAATAGGCCATGCATCATTGCCAAAAACTACAATATCCAAAGTGTCTTTGGGGTATTTTGTTTTGATCAGTTCGCTTAGGGCCATCGCTACTTTTTTGGCCGGGGTAATCCTGTCTTCTCCATACAAAATCATGGAGTGGGAGATGTCAATCATTAAAACAGTTGAGGTCTGTGATTTGAAATCTGTTTCCCGGATGCTCAGGTCGTCTTCTTTCATGTGAAAACTCTCAATGCCATGATTGATCTGGGCATTGCGGATACTTTCGGTAAAATCAATTTGCTCAAGCATATCACCAAACTGGAATTGCCTTGTTTCAGGGTTAACCTCATCACCCTGGCCGGGTTTGAAACTATGATGATCTCCCTGTTTGGTCTTTTTCAGTTTGCCAAAAATTTCTTCCAGGCTCCTTTTCCGGATACCTTGTTCGGTTTTGGGGGTGAT
Source organism: Chitinophagaceae bacterium (assembly GCA_036275415.1). GTDB lineage: Bacteria > Bacteroidota > Bacteroidia > Chitinophagales > Chitinophagaceae > JJ008. Next base: position 1,243 of record DASUDW010000228.1, read on the forward strand.
CTTTATTTGTCCCTGTTCGTTATTGTCAGAAATATATCCTTTCTCTTTTAGCTCTTCAATAAAATCACCCATGCCGTATTCGTCATCGGTCAACTGGTATTTTTTATCCAGTTCATTCATCCACTGCATGGCCTCAGTTACATCGCCGCTGGTATAGGTGAGTAACTGCATAAAAAGGTCAAGCAGCTGATCAAACCTGCTTTTGCCATCCCTTTCAGGGTCAAACCGGGTAAAATGATAACCACGCATCGGACGTACAATTTACGACAATATGTTTGCCGGATTATACTATTAACAATCTGGTAATTGTTTAGTTGATTGCATGAAAAAACCCCGTCTCTTCATCGGAGACGGGGTTAATTATAAGAGCAATTTTCTATTTCTTGCCGCTGCTATCCGGCTTATTGGTTATAGTGCCACCACCTTCTACAGCCGGTTTCGGGGCTTCTGTTTTCACTACATATTTATCTTCCACCGCTTTTAATACATCCATCAGGCCTCTTGCAATAAGGATTTCAGTTCTTAGTCCTGACTGTTTGTCATTTAAACGATTAGAGAACTGTGCATCGGCCAGGTTTAGCTTTTGTCTTGCCCTGTCTTGTTGTTCTGCTGTTTGGGCAAATGCCATTTCCATTTGTGCCTGCTGCCTGCTGTTGTCATAATCATCCAGTATTTTGTAAAAAGCAGCACTGTCAAGGCCGCCCAGGGCGCCATAATATTTCATTTGTTCATTCAGGTCTTTCTTTATTGCAGCCCTTACTTTTTCTGCCAATTCCGTTTTTCCTGCTTTATAACAAGCTTCCAGATAGATCATAGCAGTTTGGTTATGCCCGTTGTATCGGCTCACTTGTGCATAAGGCAGGTTTTGCGGGCTTATGCCTGCTTCTGCTTTATCCAGCAGTTTCTGTGCTTCTTCTTTTCTTCCCAAATCAGCCATATTTCCTGCAGCCTCTCCGAAGAGGGAGCGGATGCTTAGGATATGACGACGGTTTTCTTCATCAAAGTATACACCTTTCTTGTTGGCGCCTCCGAATTCAAATTTCGTCATCATTACTTTATACATGGAGTCGGTGTTATTGTCTTTGATCTGTGTACCACCGAGGCCGTTTTGACGGAAGGCTTGTTCTACCACCCAATTAGATTGCGGTGATTTGTTCAGCACCGGTACCAGGCGATAAGCCATGCCATCTTTACGAAGGAATTGCCCAAATCCTAATTCGCCGAAATTGGCCGTAAAATAAATAGGACGTTTCCATTGGTTGGAAGCTATAACATTCAGGATGATTAAATCACTTCTTACCAGGCCGCCTTTCAATTTGCTCATCGGAATTTCAAACTGCATTTCTGCTACCACACTGTCACCGGTATTTATGGTGCCGTTACTCTTTACCAGATCTGCATTTACCGGTACACTGAATTTGGCAACAGGGTCCCAGTCTTTGGTTTGGGGATTGTATACCTGTGCTACCGGGAATCCCGTAGGCCCTTCATCTCTGCCTGTTTCGTTGTTGATATAGGCTTTACCCAAAATGTTTTTCATCACTTCATACAAGGGATAATACTTATTAGGGTCAGCGTTGGGGCTGAGTTTATACCGTAAATATTCCCTGTTGTGGCCTTCGATCTGTTCAGGGCTCCAGATAACATCCAGCGAATCGGCGCCATTTACTTTGTACCGAAGCTGGTTGATGTACCAGTCGATACCCAGCAAGCTGTTATTGATGATACGGATGTCAGGTCTTACACCTTCTACCTCCTGTGCATACCAAAGGGGATAAGTATCATTATCGCCAAAGGTGAAGATGACGGCATTGGGGGCACAGCTTTCGAGATAGTTGCGGGCAATATCGGGTGCTGTGGTTTTATTGCTGCGGTCATGGTCATCCCATTCCTGTTGTGCCATCAGTAAAGGAGCTATCATACAAACTACTGTGGCGCCAATGTTGGCGGTTCTTTCATTTAACCCATTGGATGAAAGGGTTCTTAACAGGAAATAAATACCTGCAGCAAATACCAGGTATAGTACAGTAATGTAAATAGATACCATCAGCATATCGCTGAAAGTACCGGGCGCAGCACTCATCAGGGAAACAAAGAATGTAAGTACAGCCCCGGTTACCCAGATGTTTTTCAATAAGTCCGAGCTTGATTTTTCCTTAGCCATTTTTACCAAAGCCACCAATCCCAGGCCGATCCATATGGCATAGGCATAAAACGAACCTACATAGGCATAATCCCGTTCTCTCGGCTGGTTACCCGGCTGGTTCAGGTAGAGAACAACTGCAATACCTGTAAAAAAGAATAAGAGGAAACTGACGATCCAGTCGTTCCGGTTACGGAAAAACTGGTACACACAGCCTATGATGCCCAGCAGGAATGGGATCAGGAATAATTTATTATGTGCTTTATTGTTTTGGATACTCTCCGGTAGTTTACTTTGATCACCGAGGCGCTTATTATCAATAAATGAAATACCGCTGATCCAGTTACCATCCCGTTTATTACCGAGGCCCTGAATATCATTTTGTTTGCCCGCAAAATTCCACATGAAATACCGCCAGTACATCAGTCCCATCTGGTAGGTAAAGAACCAGTTCATGTTATCAGAAAAAGTGGGTGGAATGTAGCGGTCTCTTCCTGTAACAGGACTTTTTTCCGTGCCGATATTCAGCCATTCCGCATAGAAATCAGCATGGTACTGATCATTGCTGCTGTCCCAGATACGGGGAAAAAGCTGCATGTCGCCGCTTTGGTATTGCGGTTTTCTGTCGCGGCCAATAGGGATGTATTTATCTTTTCCTTTTACATATTTCATATCGCCGTCCTTCATCTTCACATAGCCATTGTCATCATAATCATAATCGGCAGAAAAATGAGGGCCGTATACCAACGGTGCTTCACCATATTGCTCACGGCTGAGGTAGTAAACCAGGTTGATTGGATTATCTACATTGTTCATGTCCACGGCCGGATTGGCGTTGGATCGGATCATGGTTGTGAAATACATCATGTATCCCAGCATTATGAAGAGGTAACACCAGAGGGAAAGTTTAATAACTTTTAATGCAGCTGCTTTGACATAGTAGCCAGCGATTGCTGCTACGATAAGTAACAATAATAATTTGCCAATACTAAGCCCGGATCCCGGTTTAATAACAAAGGGCAATGCAGATAAGAAAAGGAATAATGAAAACCAGGTGATCATTACCACCGGTGAAACCTTGTTTTCATTCAAGCGGAGTGCCCAGATAATAAGTGCAGCCAATGCCACGAAATAAATGGCAAAACCGCTGAAAAAGGGCAGACCAAAGGAATTAACAAAGAACACATCGAACTGCCCGGCCGCTTTCATGGAGTATTGAATAACTCCCACCTGTACCAATCCGGTAATAAGACAACCGAGAATGAATGCAATAATAGCGCCGCCTGTGCTGGGCTGATAACGGCGATAATAATAAATCATTACAATGGCGGGAATAACCAGCAAGTTCAATAAGTGCACACCAATGGATAAGCCCATCATAAAGAAAAGAAATACGATCCACCGGTCGCTTCTCAATCTGGCCTGCGGATCATTGCCTGCATGTTCATCTGCATGTTCCCATTTCAGCATGGCCCAGAATACCAAAGCGGTAAAGAAGGATGATAATGCATAAACTTCACCTTCCACGGCGCTGAACCAGAAAGAATCGCTGAATGTATAAGCTAACCCGCCTACTACGCCTGCCGCCATGGTGGTGAATATTTGCTGGGAAGTGAGTTCTTCACCCACACTTACAAACATTTTTCGGGCAAAGTGTGTAATGGACCAGAAAAGGAATAATATCGTAGCTGCACTGGCCAATGCACTCATAAAGTTTACGGCATTGGCAGCAGTTTGCCCGTTATCACCAAAAAGAATGATAAAGAACCGGCCTAATAAAACAAACAATGGAGCACCGGGAGGGTGGGGCAGCTGCATTTTATCTGCACTGGCCACGAACTCTCCGCAATCCCAAAGGCTGCCCCTGGCTTCACGGGTTAAAAAATAAGTGGCAAAGGCTACAAAGAATACTGCCCAGCCGGTGATGTTATTGACTTTTCTGAAATTCATAATTAAACGGTTGGTTTAAACTCATTTATGGTCGGAAATCTGAGCTCAGTCCGAAGGATAGCAAAAATAGGGTTTCAGGGGTAGATTTTGGTTGCGCTGGTACAGTTTTAAGATTTATAATTGATCAGGTGAAGGACCGGGATTTTTTGGTGAAACCTGTTGCTTTACCATCGTTTGCCGGAAGCCGGCCCATCAATCAAAATATACTTTTACTGTCTGGTAGGATAGCTGGCTTTGCAAGGATTTATCGGAGAACCCTTTTAATCCGAAAAGACCTGCGGCATTTCCTTTATTGATGGCAATTTCCAGGTAGCCGGCGCTATTGAACAGGGCCAGTTTTTCCCCTTCCGGCACATCAGCATAGGACTCACTGATCCGCTCTATTACTTCATCCCGTTTAAAGACAATCCGGAAGCCCCTTCCTTTACGTTGTTCTTCAAATTGTTCCCGGGTGATGTTTACAATGACATTTTCGAAGCTGTCGATGAAAATGATCTGACCTTCAATGCCGCTATTATCCAGCATAGGACGGAGGTGCCTTTTTTCCCTGTATGGTATGTCGGGTATGCCGATCTGCTGAATGGATACACCCTGTACCAGTTTATTTACTGCTTCACCCATTATTCGGGTCAGGTAAGTGGTATTTTTTACCGCAGTATTTTCCAGGGGCAGGCCTATAACTACTTCAGGGGTGTCTTCCAAAATCATCGTAAGCAGACCATTATCTGCACAAAAGAGGTATTGATTATTATGAAACGCCAGCAGCAATTGCTCCGGCTTTTTTTCAAATAGATTGACAAGAATAAGGTGGTAGCTGAAATCCGGAAAATGTTTAATTGCCGATCTGCATACATAGGCAGCCTGGGGATAATTGAAAGGCGGAATGTTATGTGAGATATCCACCAGTTGAAAATCAGGATTAAGCTGCAGCAACTGCGCCTTTATTGCCCCGACCAGGTAGTCCGGGCTGCCAATATCCGATGTAAGTGTAAGTAAAGGCAAGGAGATGCGTTTAAGAAATCTTTATTTAACCAGGTTCCCGTTCTTGAAAAAGAATTTACGTACCATTTTGTCCGCCAGGCCCGGTAAGAATTTTTGCATGAATACTGTTCTTTTGCCGGTAAAGGTCAGCACCAGGGTCCTTTTACGTTTTTTAATGGCATTTAAAATATGTCCTGCACATTCTTCGGCAGGCATCATCTTACTTTCATCCATAGGCGTTTCTCCGTGTGAACTTCCTTCTTTATTTAGCGCAGCATTCCTGATATTGGAAGTGGTAAAGCCGGGGCAAACCCACATCACATGAACGCCGTCTGCCACCAATTCAGTTTTAATAGCTTCCAGCCAACCCTGTACCGCAAATTTGCTGGCAGAATAACCGCTCCGGCCGGGCAAACCACGGTATCCGGCGATGGAAGATACACCTACGATTACTCCTTTCCTTTCTATTATGGATTGCAGCGCATACTTGGTACAATAAACTGTTCCGTAAAAATTAATATCCATTACTTTTTGGATGACTTCTATTTCAGCATCTTTTATAAGGGCCCGCATAGATACCCCGGCATTATTGATAAGGATGTCAATACCGCCAAAACCTTTGATGGTCATTTCAATAAAACGGCGACAGTCATTTTCACTGCTTACATCGGCTACCATCGTTTGCAGCGGAGCAGAGGCGTATTCCGTTTGCAAACTGTAAAGTTTATCTGAATTGCGGCCGCAGGTAGCCACTTTGGCACCCATGGCTAACAATGCATCCACCAGGGCTTTGCCGATACCATCGGTGCCGCCGGTAACGACAACAACTTTGTCTTTAAAATAGGTTGACATGGTACAGTTTCTTTATACCTACAAACCTACTTTAAAAAAATGCAAAATGGAATAACAATCGCAATGTAAGAAGGCGATTTTGGGCAATAAAAAAGCCCCGGAAAATCCGGAGCTCTTGTGATCCCGCTGGGACTCGAACCCAGGGCCCCAACATTAAAAGTGTTGTGCTCTACCAACTGAGCTACGAGATCAACCTTTCCGTTTTAGGGAGTGCAAAAATACGGTCTGTGACCTTTTGTGCCAAAACTTTTTCTGGTAATTATCAACATCTTTTTTTGTTAGAGCCGATAATCAGAAAATATTAATCTTTTGACGAAGTAATAACGGGAATTAAGGCCCTGAGCATGGCTATGTATTGCTCTGTTTTATTATGCCGGGTTTCCACATTTACATAGCATTTGGCAATTTCTCCAAAATAAACACTTAGCGATCCGTCTTTTTTGGCCTTTACATTATCCTGCCAGATGCTGTTGAAACTTTTTGCCGCCATCTTGCTGTAAATGGTACTGTCCGTCGTTAAGAAAATATCATCCGGGTCCTCTTTTTCATTTTTGTAAACAAGTTTTGCATCGGCTGCTTTTTCTCCTCCGGCCAAATAGCTGTTGACAGAGTAACCGGCCGGATTATTATTATGCAGCGCTACCAGGCAGGTGTTTTCAGCCGGGATGAGTTCTAAAATGCGGGTTGCAAATTTTTCTATTTCTATTATAGCGGCAGCAGAACTACTGCCATTTTCCTTTAATGTTTTTTCAATGCCGGCACGGGAAAAAATACCGTTGGGATCAAATGCATATTGCCTGCCCCTGAGCCGGAAACGGACGAGCCGTTGCCTGTTATTATTGAATTTTATGAGCAATCCTCCTGTTTGCTCTAATACTATTCGGGCAGCCAGCACTGCGGTATATTCATTGTCATGCAGGTTAATACAAACGGGTGATTTTGCTTCACCGTATTGTGTAAGGATGATAGGTATTGTGTTATCACCCAAACGGTATAGAATTATTTTTTCTTTTGGAAGAAAAAAGGAACGGCTTATGAGGTTGATTTCATTTGTTTGCTGGGCCGTTAACGAAGTGCTTATAAAAAAGATTGTTATCAGAAGGTATATTCTCAACTCCCACTATTTTTTACAAGGTAAACAAGCGATAGCAAAAAAAATATACCGTCTGTCGGGTAGTTCATTAGAAATCAGGAAAGCTCTTCTTTCATTTTACCCATTACATCTTTTTCCAGCATTAGCTGGGCCAGCTTAATCATGTTCATAAAGGCCTTATTGCCGGAGATACCATGGCCTATAATTACAGGCTTGGCAACCCCCAGTACAGGGGTACCGCCATAGTTTTCAAAGTTGAAGCGGTCAAAATATTCATCTTGAATGTCTTTGTTACGGCCAATATCATACAGGGATTCTGCCATTTTGAGGATAATATTCCCGGTAAATCCCTCGCAAACCATCACATCGGCCTTGTCAAGTAAAACATCCCGGCCTTCAATGTTCCCGGTAAAATGAATGTGTTTGTTTTCTTTCAGGAGGGGATAGGTGGCTTGTGCCAGCAGGTTTCCTTTTCCCTCTTCTTCACCCACATTCAGCAGGCCCACCCTGGGTTTATCGATTGCTAAAACCATTTGTGCGTAAACGGAGCCCATGATAGCAAACTGGTTGAGTTGTTCCGGTTTACAATCTGCATTCAGCCCTACATCCAGCAACAGGCCGGTTCCCCCGTTTTCTTTCGGAATGATGGTAGAAATGGCCGGCCTTATGACCCCATCCAGTGCTTTAATGCTGAAAAGGGTACCTACCAGCATGGCACCTGTGTTACCGGCACTGATGAAAGCATCCATTTTGCCCGATGCCAGCAAATGAAAACCTATCGCAATGGACGATTTCTTTTTTTCCTTCAGGGCTTTGGTTGGATGTTCATGCATGTCTATCACTTCTTCCGCATGAACGATTGTAATAAAATTGTCGGGTACTTCATGCTCAGTAAGAAGTTGCCTGATGGCCGTTTCATTGCCAATCAGCAGCAGGTGTACCGGGTTTTTATTTTCGGTTAAATAGGCTTTAACCCCCTTCACTGCTTCCAGCGGGGCAAAGTCGCCGCCCATCATGTCTAATCCTACGGTCATAAAATACCTAAATAGCAAATTCCAAACCCGTACCGGATTGAATCATCCGACGGATTTGGAATTCGGAAAATATTGTTGAGGAGTTATTTACCTACAGGTGATTTTTCAGCAACTACTTTTCCTTTGTAGTACAGCTTTCCTTCACTTACATGGGCACGGTGACGGAGATGAGTTTCGCCGGTTGTGCTGTCCGTTGATAATGTAGCGGCAGTAGCTTTATAATGCGTTCTGCGCTTGGCACTTCTTTGCTGGCTGTGTCTGCGTTTCGGATTTGGCATATCTCAATTATTAAACGTTAATCTAAATCTTTAAACTTTTCCAATCCTTTCCAGATCGGGTTTTCTTTGTTTTCCTCTTCAGGCTGCTCCATATTCTTCAGAACATCGAGTGCGGCAGGATTGCAATAAGGGCCATCCATTTTTTCAAACTCACAAACTTTTTGCATGGGGATGCTCAGGTTTATGAATTCATAGATCCAGTTAGCCACGTCAACATGGCTTTCGTTCCGGCTGATGTAGTAAACATCAGGGTCTTCTTCCTGGTCATTCATCAGTTCCGGTTCATCCACCATTTTTACCGTGATGTTGAACTCGTCCCACAATTCCATCGGAAGATTATTGTTGCAACGGTCGCAGGTAACTTCAAGGCTGCCGCCAATTTCGAATTTCAGCATCATAAAACTGCTTTTTTTATCCAAAAGCAGCTTGATATTTGCCTTGCAGTTTCTGAAATCCTGCTGTTGAAAAGGCTCAAAGAACTTATCGTCAATTGAATAGCTGAACTCATGAACCCCGGGCTTTAATCCCACAAAAGCTATCTCAAACTCCCGGCGACGGCTCATTGGTCAACTTTTAAAGTCCCGACTTTTTCGGGAGTGCAAAGGTAGGGTAAAATAAGGAATCTATGACCAGTAATTTGAGATTTTTTATCCAAAACTTACTACTTTAGCTTGTTTTCTTAAACCCTAATAACTAAGCACTTGCAACAATTTCTTACCCGCCTGTTTGCCCGACTGATGAAAAGCTGGAGTTGGGTTGTGCTGATTGTACTCACTATTCTGATAAAATGGGCATCGTGGTACCCGGAATGGGTAGAAAGGAATTATAGCCTGGGAGTATACCCTGTCATAGCCCGGGTACAACGGTTTTTGTTCGGATGGGTACCCTTTAGCATAGGCGATCTATTTTATGGGTTCCTGGTATTGGTGATCATTTTCAGAACCTATAAATTCTTCAAGTTTTTATGGCAAAAAAGGCTTACCCGGCAATTTTTCGTTATTGCCATGCAGCAGTTTATCTTCTTTGTCCTCTTCGTCTATGTCTTTTTTAACCTTTTATGGGGATTGAATTATAATCGGTTGGGTATAGCCCGGCAGTTGAACCTGGAGGTAAAATCGTATACAGTACAGGACCTTGACACTCTCACTTCCCTGCTTCTGCAAAAAGCCAGCTATTATGCTGCATTTGTTTCAGAGGCCCAGCGGGATTCTTTTAACAGGAAAAAAGATTTGTTTCACCACGCAGATAAGGCGTATAACATTGCGGAGAAAGAGTTTTCATTTTTGAAATACCGGGGTATATCCGTAAAGCCTTCTTTATTCAGTTACCTCGGTAATTATCTGGGCTTCCAGGGTTATTACAACCCTTTTTCTGGTGAAGGGCAGGTGAATACCACCATTCCCCGTTTCCTTGAGCCCTTTGTAACGTCACATGAAATTGCCCACCAACTGGGTTATGCCAAAGAAAATGAAGCCAATTTTGTCGGTTTTCTGGCCTGCCGTTCTTATGATAATAATGCTTTCAGGTATTCGGTTTATTATGACATGTATAATTATGCCATTGCAGAAGTATACCGAAGGGATACTGCACTGGCAAAATCCATTCAGCAAATGGCGCACCCGCAATTAAAAAAAGACCAGGAAGAATTCAGGAAGTTTTACCGGAAATACAATAACCCGGTGGAAGACCTTGTAATGTGGGGTTATGGACATTTTTTGAAAGCCAACAACCAGCCTGCGGGAAAAAGGAGTTATAACGAAGTGGTAACCTGGCTCATCGCTTATTATAAAAAGTACGGCAAGGACGCTTTATAAACATTTTAAGTAAAAGTCTGTTATTCATTTTATGAGCAATATTCTAAAAGCCATTATCGCTATCGCCATTCCGCTGATTGTTGGGGGGGCCAGTGGTTTTTTTACCGTAAGCGGAGTAGAAAGCTGGTATCAAACCATCAATAAACCTTCCTGGAATCCGCCAAACTGGATTTTCGGCCCGGTATGGACTAGTTTGTATGTAATGATGGGTATTGCCCTATTTCTCGTATGGAAAGAAGACACCAGTGCTGAACTTAAAAAAATTGCCATTGCGTTGTTTGTTGTTCAAATGGTGCTGAATTTTTTCTGGTCTTTGATTTTTTTCAGTCAACAACAAATCGGCTGGGCCCTGGTTGAAATAATTGCTCTTTGGGTGTTTATCCTCCTCACCATTTTTGCATTTGCCCAGGTAAATAAAGTGGCAGCCTGGCTTTTAGTGCCTTATATCAGTTGGGTGAGTTTTGCTACTATTCTTAATTACACGATCTGGAAACTGAACTAGAATTTATTCTTCCACATCATACTTTCTACCGGCCTGTCGGGCTGATGGCTATATTTGGCGTTCTTCTTCTTGTCGTAAGAGTTTTCAATTTCTCCTTCGACCGGAAAGTAAATCAACTGACCGATAGGCATCCCTTTATAGATCTTTACGGGTTGTTTTACCGAAATCTCCAGTGTCCAATGACCGCAAAAGCCAACATCACCTTTGCCTGCAGTTGCATGAATGTCTATCCCAAGCCGACCGGTGGATGATTTCCCTTCCAGGAAAGGTACATGGGCATGCGTTTCTGTGTATTCCTCTGTAACACCCAGGTAGAAAATATGTGGATATAGCACAATGCCTTCATCAGGGATTTCAAAATATTCTATATGGTTATGCTTTTTGGCATCAATCATATGTTCCTTATAGGTAGCCAGCGTTTTACCTAAATGCACATCATAAGAGTTGCTGCCAAGGCATTCCCGGTTGTAAGGATTAATTTTGATGGTCCCTTTTTCTATTTCTTCGAGAATTCGTTTATCAGAGAGAATCATTATTAATTACTGATTATTGATTATTAATTGACAAGCCTTCTGTTACTTTTGCAAGTATAAATCTAAAATCTGCAATCTAAAATCTAAAATCCCGTTTGTGCCTGTTTTTTTTCAACATCAAATCAACGAATACACCCGATTGGGAGTGTGGAAGATAGAAGAATCAGAAGATTTCTTTAAGCGAAATGTGCCTGTGCACCGGGATGTTACACATCCGCATAAACGGTTACAGCACCTGGCGGGCCGTTTTTTGCTCCAGTATCTTTTTCCTGATTTTCCTTACGGGCTGATACAGATTGCCGATACCCGGAAACCCTTTTTACCCAATGAGCAATATCATTTTTCCATTTCACATTGTGCTGATTATGCAGCAGCTATTGTAAGCAGTAAAAACAGGGTAGGGGTGGATGTAGAGATTCCGAAAGATAAAATTTCGGTCATCGCCGATAAATATATTTCCTCCCGGGAAAAGGAGAAAATAATCAATAATCAGGCGTACGGTAACCAGGCTCCTGACTCCCAACTACTTACTCTCCTCTGGTCAGCCAAAGAATCAGTTTTTAAATGGCATGGTGACGGGGGAGTAGATTTTCGCCAGCATATTCAGTTATTTAATCAGCAAAAGGAGAAACAAACCATTGATTGTTTTTTTGCCAAAAACGGATCTGAATTAGTCATTCATTACCGTGTATTAGACAGCGTGGTTTTAGCCTGGGTTCTCTCATGATACTTCTTCATCTTCTCCGTTTTCCAGTAAATTCAGGTTTACATCGGTTCC
>DASUDW010000229.1:0-30020 GCA_036275415.1 Chitinophagaceae bacterium
GGAGACCTTCATGGTTATACGGCCAGGGCAGTATACACAGAGCCTTTATTTAAAAGATCATTACTGGAAATAAGCACCAGCCGCAGTAACACCCAAAGTACCTCGCAGCGAAAAACATTTGACTATAACAAAACGAATGGAAAATTTGATCAGCTTAACAATTTGCTGAGCAATGATTTTGAAAACACCTACGGATTTACCAACGGGGGTGTTCGCATTCGTACACAGAAAAAAAAATATAGTTACGCCTTGGGTTTTACCTGGCAACAGGCTGAACTGGAAGGCCGGATTATCAGCGGTACTAAAGATTCAGTGATTGGAAAAACTTTCAGAAACTGGTTGCCCAATGCCAGGTTCCGCTATGATTTTTCCCGATTCAGGAGCCTTACATTAAGTTACAATACTTCCACTAATCAGCCTGCAATGTCTCAGTTGCAGCCGGTGCCGGATATCAGCAACCCGCTCAATATCAGGGACGGTAACCCCGATCTGAAACAGGAGTTTATCCATTCAGTGCAGGGAAACCTGAACCTGGTGAGCCCTTACAAAAACAAGAACCTGTTTTTATTCTTTACCCTTCAGGCTACTCAAAATAAAATTGTGAATTATGATACCCTGAACCAGGTGGGTATTAAGCGAACCAAACCGGTTAATGTAAACGGTGTTTATAATCTCAACAGCAGTATCAGTTACAGCCTTCCGGTCCGCTTCCTGAAAGGAACGATAGAACTAAGCAGCCGTACCGGTTATTTTAAGAACAGGCAATTCATTAATGGCAAGGGCAATGACATCAAAACCCTTTCACTCGGTCCCGAACTGCGGTTAGATTTGAACCCGTCAGAAAAACTCAATGTTGCCGCCGGTGTATCCATGAGTTATAATAACACCCGGTACTCTTTAAGACCGGAACTGAATACAAAAAATATTTTGCAGGAGTACAATGCTTCGGTTGACTGGCAGTTGCCAAAGCAATTCTTCTTCTCCACCGATTTCACCTATACTATTAACAGCCAGCGGGCAGCTGGGTTCAACCTGCAGGTACCGATATGGAATGCCAGTATCAGCAAGCAACTGCTTCGTTACAACCGCGGTGAATTTAAAGTTAGCGCCATGGATTTGCTGAACAGGAATATAGGTGTGAGCCGCAACACGAATAATAATTATATAGAGGACAGCCGGGTGCTGACACTACGTCGTTTCTTTCAGCTGAGCTTTACCTATAGTCTGAGTAAAACAGGATTGAACAATGCCGGGGGTGGGGGAATGAGGATTATCACAAGGTAGGGCTAATGATTATTTACTATTTCCTTTCATAATTTGCCGGAAGTAATCCACACAGATTTTTTCTGTTTTGTCCTGCAGTTTAATATCAGCAGTAAAAAGTTTTCGCCTCAAAGACCGGTACACACTGATTGCATTATCCAGTGCTTTCAGCAATGAAGCTTTAGTATACTGGGCCACCGTTATTTTTAAGTTTTCAAGATCAGAAGCTGTAAGCCTGTTTTCTACCTTTCGCAAGCCCCTGGCTTTTTTCCGGTTCTTTACCTGCATCAGCGGTGCAAGCACATTCATGCGGATATAATCCAGGTTGCTCAGCGCCTCAAAGTATTCTCCCCTGCCTATTTTTCCGGCTATATAATGTACCCATATCCAGATGCGGTCCTCTATCCATTGAAAATCCGGTTCAGGCCATTCGGCATCGGTGTCGCGGATCACTTCGCTAAGCTGGTTATTTCTTTCAAATAAGATCACCGGGTCTTCCACCCGGGTTTCAAATTCTTTTAGTGTTACAAATTTGATGTCCACATGCAAAAGAGGATCGCCATACAGGCAAACCAATAATTTAGGTTCACCAACATGTTCGCCGGTGAAACCGCTTATAAAATTGCCAAACGCTTTGGCGTATTCAAGCATGGCATTTTTATCACCACCTATTTTTTTCCGGGTAACCAATACAAGGTCGAGATCAGAAAATTCATCCAGTTCATTTTCAATCCATGAACCGGCAACAGCCAGGCCAATCACATCAGGATCGTTTTTGACGATATCCGCTGCTTTGTTGGCAAAGTCATGCTGTATCATGTAAATAAAGATATGTAATGGCGAATCTATATGCAACAAAAAAACCCTTCGCTAAGTGAAGGGTTTTTGTGACACATGAATTTCTTAATTCATCCGTATAATGCGGTTGCCACCGCCATTATTTCGGTTCATTTCCTCTATCATTTTATCTCTTTCTTTTCTGAACTCTTCCGGAGTGTAATGTTTTTTACCGGTTGGTTCTTTAATATCGTTCAGGTCAACTTTTTCTGATACAGACACTGCTTTGAAGACCTGGTTGCCATCTTTCACATCTAACTCCAGTATCAAACCGGGCAACTGGCCCTGGTATTCAGAAGGGCCGGCCGAAACAGGTATGCTGCCTGTAAACCAGGCTACAATATTGGCCGTATCTTCTATTTCCTTTCTTTCCATTTTTCCGTTTTCATTAGTCATTTGCATACGCTTACGAATATTGGTAGTAGTGGCCTTCATACAGGTATAACCCAGAATCGTCTTCGTTTCACCGGTCATTTTCCATTTCATTTTTTTCACTGTATCGTCAATGATGAAGTTCTTATCAAACAACTCCCGTTTCTCTACTTTTTTTCCGTTGTCAAAATTGGTGTACAGCACATCATTGGAGCCCGCCACTACCATTCGGATCTGCATACCGTCACCTCCGGCAATATTCTCGTTATCATTTTCCTGCTCGGCCTGCTTCCATACCGACTGGTTATTGCCAAAAACTAATTCAAACTTATCAGTCCGGCTGGTAGGCATTTGCTGCTCCATGCCGCCCGGCATACCCTGGAAGCTGATTTGCAGCTGAACTGTTCGGTTGTAAATAACCTTTCCGGCAACGGCCTGTGCTGTAGCAGAGATCAGCCCTGAACAAAAAACAAGAGTAGTCAGCAAATATTTCTTCATACGGTTTTATTTTGGGTCAAAGCTAAAATGACAGGCCCGCAAGATAAGTTAAGCCACCTTTCAATTAGGTTAATAAAGGTTAAAGACGTTGTAACTACCCCGTTCATTGAATTACTTTTGCCGTGTAATTCATACAAATGACCCGAATGCGCTGGTTGGCTATATTGATGATTGTTGCCATACTTGGTATTACCGGCTTCCAGCTATACTGGTTGAGGCAAAACTATGACCGGGAGAAAAAGTCATTAAGCATTAAAACAGAAATGACTTTTCGGGAGTCTGTTATTCAGTTATTGGTGTCGAAGCAAAAGCTCGATAGTATAAATTTCGAAGGCAGGAGCGGAAAAGGATCGCTTCGTTTTTATATGACGGATGGCCCTGAGAAGCACATGAATGTGAATAATCTGCCCAAGCCGGAAACCATTTCCAGTATCAATGTGGTTACAAGTAAATTCAGTGATAGCCAGCATAAAACGGTAAAGGGGCCAACAATTGTAACAGTAAATAATACTAAGCTGCAAATAACCAATGATTCAGCGGTGTTAACCAGGGTGTCTATGCTGCCTTCCAAAGCGGAAAAGGAAGGCGTATTTAATTTATTGTACGGAACCGACTCTCTTAAGAATCCCCTACAGGTGAATGAGATAGATTCTTTATGCCGGAAAAAATTTCAAAGAGAAATGCTAAACATCCCGTTTTCTATTTTACAATCAAAAGCAGATGATGGTGAACAAGGCATGAATAAAGTGACAATCGGTATGGCAAACCCTGTAACGTATGAGCTGCAATTAGGCAATACTTTCCCTTACCTGTTCCGCCGGATTTTACAGCCTGTATTTTTTTCAATACTCCTGTTAGGTATAACGATACTTTCTTTTATCCTGCTTTATCGTAACCTGCTCCGGCAACAGCGGCTGGCGGCCTTAAAAAATGAGTTTATCAGCAATATTACCCATGAATTGAAAACGCCGATTGCTACTGTGGGTGTGGCTATTGAAGCGTTAAAGAATTTCAATGCCATTCAGGATCCGCAACGTACCAAAGAGTATCTTGATATTTCTGCCAATGAATTACAACGGCTGAGCCTGCTGGTAGATAAAGTGCTTAAACTCTCCATGTTTGAGAATAAGGCCATTGAGTTAAAATTTGAAAAACTGAACCTGAAAGAGATTGCGGATGAAGTGGTGACATCACTAAAGCTGCAGCTGGAAAAGAAAAAAGCCAATGTTACTGTAGAACAGGATGGAGATGTTCAGCTTTCCGGCGATCGCCTGCACCTGATGAGTGTTGTCTTTAACCTGCTTGACAATGCATTGAAATATGCAAAGGAGAACCCGGCTATCGCTTTACATATTAAGGGAACAGGGGACAATGTCACTCTCACCGTAACTGATAATGGTGTAGGAATTCCCCCGGAATACCGGGATAAGATTTTTGAAAAATTTTTCAGGGTGCCTCATGGCGATACGCATAATGCCAAAGGCTATGGACTGGGCTTGAGTTATGCAGCCAAAGTAATTCAGCAACATAAAGGAACTATCAGGGCAGACGGCAATGAAAAGGGCGGTACAACCTTTACTATTAGCTTACCAAAACAACAAGGATGAAACCGGTTAAAATTTTATATGCAGAAGACGAACTCTTTCTGGGTAAAATAGTAAGGGAAAGCCTGGAGAGCCGCGGCTTTGAAGTAACGATGGAAGATGATGGCGCAAAGGTTACGGCGCTTTTCCAAAAAATTAATCCGGATATCTGTGTGCTCGATGTAATGCTGCCTAACAAAGACGGGTTTACCATAGCAGATGAGATCAGGAATATCAATGAGGAGGTTCCGATTATTTTTTTGACAGCAAAAACACAAACGGAAGATGTTGTAAAAGGGTTTTCATCCGGCGGCAATGATTACATCCGAAAACCTTTCAGCATGGAAGAGTTGATTGTACGCATACAAAACCTGCTGCGCACTAAACCCGAAGGAGTTGCAAAAGTAATTGGCGGTAATGCGGTTATTGGTAAATATACTTTTTACCTGAACAGGCAGGTGCTGGCAGATGAAAAGAAAGAAAGAAAACTTTCTTTCCGTGAAAGTGAGTTGCTGAAGATGTTATACGAAAACAGGGATAAGATCATTGACCGGAGAGAAATACTGAACCTGCTTTGGGGAAATGATTCCTTCTTCAACAGCCGTAACCTGGATGTATATATCACCAAATTGCGTAGTTACCTGAAAGATGATCCTGCTTTGGAAATCATTACTATTAAAGGAATTGGTTACCGCTTCATCACAGGATAGCCATCACTTTTTGATAGTTATTACTGTTGCCGGAGCATTATTTTTTAACAAGAGCAGCGAGCCGGATAACGGCAAATAAACGATTTTCCTTACTTCTCCGTCATTGGGCAATCCCGAATTGACATTTGCAAAAAACTTTCCCTTACCGTTTCCTTTCAGCAGCAAAGTTGCCATAGCATCGTAATCTCCGGTACCGATCTCGGGGTCAGAAGAATTGCCACCCGTAATTATATCCGTGTTTCCGTCATTGTCAAAGTCGCTCACCACTAAATCATTTATGGTGGAGAACTGTGCCTGTTCTGGAAAAGCTTCAAACCGGAAATGCCCCTTTCCTTCATTGATAAATACACCTGATTCAAAACAGCCTGTACTATACACATCCATTCCTTTCTTTTGTTCATCAGTAAAGATCTCATCCAGTGTTTTTCCCGCATAGAATACATAGCGATAGAACTTTTTGCGCATCGAAGGCATCTGGTCTATCAGTTGGTCCCGGTGGTACATAGGATAACATTTGCCCTGTATATAATAACCGAGAAAGGCATCATAGCTGCCATTGTTGTCAAAGTCTTTTGCATAAATGGTGCAGGGCTCATCGAGTTTTGCTGTAATCTTTGAATTGGTACCGCGGTTGCCGGCGATTATATCCAGGTCACCATCCTTGTCAACGTCTGCCATGCGGAGGCTGTACCACCAGCCGGACATTTTATCCAATGAAATTTTTTCTTTGCTGCCGCTATAACTATTAACAGAAACAGTAGCTGCATAGCGGCTTAACTTTCCCTTATCATTTTTATAGATCATCAGGGGCATCCATTCACCGGCCAAGATGAGTTCGTTCTTATTATCTCCGTCAATATCTCCCCAGGCGGCATAGTTAACTATTCCTGTATTGGCCAAATCCGGAGCAACTGACAAGGTGATATCTGTGAATTTGCCATTATTGTTTTGCAGCAACATGCTTGCATCGTGTTTTGGAAATTTTCCCGGCATTACAGCTCCTCCTACAAAAAGGTCCAGGTCGCCGTCTTCATCTATATCTTCTGCCACAACATATGAGCCATTATACGCTTCTTTAGGCAATGCCGTAAGTGAACGGGTAAAGTTACCTTTACCATCGTTGATATAAAGCCTGTCCTGGTATAAAGGACTTCCGGCAGGAAATTCTGCCCCGCCGCTTACAACATACAGATCCAGGTCCTTATCTCCGTCTGCATCAAAGAATATGGCGCCTCCATCTTCCATATTTTTATCTTTTGTAAAAGCAGCTTGTATTTTTTTTGCAAAACTCCCATCAGCATTTTGCAACAGTAAGGTTCCCTCACTGCCATTGGCGCCTCCAATATAAATGTCTTCTCTTCCGTCTGCATTTACATCTCCTTTTGCATAATAAGGGCCCTTCCGGCTGCATTTGTAAGGAATCAACGGCTCCCGTTTAAAGTCAATAAAATCATTTTCCTTGTGCGTATAAGAAAAGAACCCGGGAGCTTTATTGATGGAAAATGCAAATGGAATATTGTTGGTAACAGGCTCCGGAGAAAGGCCGTCTTCTTCATATACATCCACTACCTGGCCGGAATTAACATTATTAAGTATTACCTGTTTGCCGGAAGGAAAGGTAATGATGACCTCTTTGATTGTCTTTTCATTACCGGTGCCAAAATGCAGATAATGTTCATTAGATGAAACATAACCTCGTTGGGGTTGATAACGCTGAAACTGAATGCTGCCGTCATTCATTATAAGTTTAACCGTAGTTCCATAAACTTCCTTCATAGTATTCTTGTACTGCATCAGGCGGAAGCGTAAGTAGGCAGAGGGATTGATTTCATTGGCATTGTTCCTAAGCAAGAAAGCTTCTCCTTCGGCATTATTGACTACAATATCAATATCTCCGTCATTATCAAGATCTCCAAAAGCGGCGCCGTTTGAAAGGGCAGCCGGCTCATCTGTCCATTGTGAAGTATAATTGTCAAAACGTAAAGAGCCGTTATTCTTGTAGAAATAATTTTTTATAGGAACAGAAGGAATCTGACTGAACCACTGTACCATATCTACTTTAATACCCTTGGCAATCAGGTTTTTAATAGAATCAATAAAAAAGCCCCGGTAGTCCCAGTCATTCACATCTCTTTTCAGGCCGTTTGTTATATAAATATCTTTTCGGCCATCGTTGTCAAAGTCGGCTATTAAAGGAGCCCAGCTCCAGTCGGTTTCAGCTACACCGGCATGATAGGCTATTTCGCTGAAAGTACCATTTCCGTTGTTCAGTTGTAAAACATTGTGCGGATACTGGTGAAATAATCCCATAGTAACAGCCAGTTGAAACTTATCGTAATTCAGGTGCTGGGTAAATAATTTTTTTTGCCTCGCCGGGTCTTCAAAGGCCATATCAAGCACCAATACATCTTCCAGCCCGTCATTATTGATGTCATTAATATCAGAGCCCATGGAAGCCTGGCTGATATGATTGAAATAATCGGCCAGCTTGTCCGAGAAAGTACCGTTTTTGTTATTGATAAAAAGATAATCCGGCTTTTTAAAATCGTTGGCTACATAAATATCCGGCCAGCCATCATTATTGATGTCGGTAATGGAAGCACTGAGTGCAAATGAGTTGGTCCAGATGCCTGCTTTTTTACTGATATCAGCAAACCGGCCGTTCCTGTTTTCAAACAACCTGCAACTCACATAGGCCCTGGCGGTATCATCAATCATAACCATTTTGCCATTTTCCAGTTTGGCATTTACCACCATGTTGTTTTTAAAGTCCATGGAGTGGTTGGCCATAAAAACATCCATATCACCATCCTTATCAAAATCGAGAAAATACGTTTGGGTGGTGTGACTGGCCTCATCCAGTCCGTATTCTTTGGCCTTATCGGTAAAAGTGAGGTTGCCGTTGTTGATGTAAATCAGTTTTTGCCGGTAAGGCACATCAAATGGTCCGGATTTGGAAACAACAATATCCAGCAGCCGGTCCCCATTTATATCGATCATGTTTACACCGGTCTTGATGCCCATGCCGCCATTAACACCGGCGGTTTCTGTAATATCCCTGAACTGAAAGTTGCCGAGGTTCAGGTAAAGTTTATTAAAACTGGTAGTAGAGCTGAAGTAAAGATCAGCCAGTCCGTCATTGTTAATATCTCCTATGGCCACGCCGGCACCATTATAGAGATACAAGTAATCATAATAGAAGAATTTGTTGTCTTCATATATGTCATTGCGAAAGCTTACACCAGTAGAAGATGATGGCACCCGGTTAAACAATGTTTTTCCGGGAATATTTTGTGACGTAATAAAAATCGTCGGACAAAAGATGGTGAAAATTAACAGGCGTATATTCCGGAGCTTCATTATTTGGTTTTTGTGGGAGTCGCAGATAAAAGCGTCTTTAAAACATAGTGCCCGATCTGTCTTCCCTGCTGAATGCTGATCCTGGCGGTTTCAGGGTAATGTATACCGGCATAAACCCGGCTCCAGGCACTTTCTTCTGCTGCCTTCAGAAATGAAGTGAACGAACGGGGCTGTATGCCAAACGGTATCTCGGTATTATCAGTAAAATAGTAATTATCGCCCAGTAAACCGGTAAGCACGGTAGCAGCAGCATTGGAAACAACAGCATGTCCGCTGGTAAATTCCGGGAAGGGCGGTGTTTGTATCAGCGGCTCCCATTTTTCATCCATATATTTTTTGATCACTGTAATGGGCCTTACAAGATCTGTTTTAAACTTTTCATACCAGCAGCAAATAAATCCATCAAAAATGGCAATAGAGGTCAGGGTATATGCCTGGGATGCTTTGATCAATTCGATATTCTTCTCCATGCAGGCCTGCCGGGTTATCATCAGCCAATGGCCGCCGGGAGAAACTTTATGTATAAAATAGTTGAAGTGACCTTCTTCGACAGAGATATTCGGATTGTCGTCCCAATACCAGGCAATGGCTTTTTTAACCGTATCCAGTTTTTTTACGGTGTGATATACTTCTGAAACATTTTTATAAAAGAGGGAATTTTTATCCATGTTGTACACCAGCTTTTTCGCCGGTGAAAATTGAGCAGCCTTTTTCAAGGTCATCGGCCGTATATAACCCCAATTGGGCTCCAATGCAGCGGCAAAATCTACCGGCGTAGGCTGCCATTTACCATCTTTATTGGAAACTACATAACGCATCATGGCCCTTGTTGTAAGGTAGTTGTCTCTCTTTGTCCAGCTGATTACCGAATCAGCTACAGATTTGCCATACTGAACCGAGTTGCTGTATATAACAGGATCGGTTTGCTGTTTCATGGAATCAAGATAGGCCTTACGCCAGTCTTCAAACTTGTATTCAGAACCAATGAGGCTTTGTCCCACATAAGAAAAAGAAACAGCAGCGGCCAGCAGGTAATCTGTTTTACTGTCATCTGCGGATACCGGTAGTTCAGGAAAACCGTTCAGGCGTTTTGATAAAGAAGGGAAGGATTTATTTTCTCCCCTGATACATTCATAAAAGGCAATATTGGGATAACAATAGATACGGCTTGAGATAGGCGGGTTAAAGAGATCATCCATTACTGCATTGATCAAAAGGCTGTTCAGGTTGTGCAACACCTGCTGCCGTTGCTGACCCCCGGCTGTAAAAGTAATTAGAAGTATGAACAACAGCGTTGTTTGGAATTTTTTTAAGAGCTCTGCTGGCATACTGGTTGAATTATGGGTTGAAAACATGAATTTACAACATTTACCATAGCTGTTTTTTTGCCCGGTAAAAGAAATATGCCATGCGGGGTAATATGTTTGAGGCCTTCAGCTTTTCAAGACGATTGTGGGGGTTGATATAATCCCGCAGGTTTGATTTATCTTTCTGTTTTGTATGTCTTCAACCAGGATACTAACTGCCAACCGGGTGTTTACAGGTGAGCAATGGCTTACCGGCTATGCAGTGCTGATCAATGATGGCAAGATCATTGACTTTATACCCGAATCCTTACTTGCTTCATCACAAGAGGCCGAGCACTTTGATAATTGCATTATTGCTCCGGCATTCATTGACCTGCAGGTATATGGTGCCAATGGAAAATTATTGGCGGTGTATCCCGAACCATCTTCGCTGGAAGAGCTTGTTAGCTGGTGCCACCAGGGCGGTACTTCCTTTTGTTTACCAACCGTGGCTACCAATACAATAGAGGTTTTTAAGAAAAGTATTGATGCCGTCAGGGATTACATTGAAAACGGTGGTAAAGGAATATTAGGGATACACCTGGAAGGACCATGGATTAACAAAGTGAAAAAAGGGGCCCATATTGATTCGTTGATTCAATCCCCGTCTTTAAATGATGCAAAAGAATTGCTTGAATATGGGAATGGAATTATTAAGATGATCACTTTAGCGCCGGAAGTTTGCAGTAAAGAAGTAATTGAGTTGATTCTCTCGTATGGTGTTGTTGTTTCTGCCGGGCATAGTAATGCTGCGTATAGACAAGCAAAAGAAGCATTTGCCGGCGGAATTACAGCGGTCACACATTTATACAACGCCATGAGTCCGATGCAGCACAGGAAACCGGGGCTTGTTGGTGCCGCCATGGATGACGAAAAGGTAATGGCAAGTATCATACCCGACGGGTATCATGTTGACTTTGCAGCTGTCCGGATTGCTAAAAAAATCATGGGCGAAAGGCTTTATGCTATAACAGATGCGGTTACAACTACGGCCAAAGGATATTATCAGCACCAGCCGGCCGGTGATAAGTATGAAGCCGGCGGAGTACTGAGCGGTTCTGCTTTAACCATGCAAAAGGCTTTGAAAAACCTGGTACAGCATTGCGGGATAGAGCTGGCCGAAGCCCTTCGGATGTGCAGCCTATACCCCGCCCGGGTAATACGGATGGATAACAGCCTGGGAAAAATTGAAAAAGGACTTGCTGCTGAATTAGTAATACTCGATGATTCGCTGGAGGTAATAGAAACAATCACCAACTGATCGCTGATGAAATTTTTTCGGCTTTTATTTTTTTGCATCCCGGCAATTGTATGCTTAAACGGTAATGCCCAGGAAATCATGACGGATTATCCGCCGGTTCTGCGCAATTCTTTTTTTGGGGTAAGTGCAGGTGCCATCAATTATAATTTCTCTGCTGCACAATTGGAGCCTGGTAATACAGTAGAAACAATAAGGGTTCCTCATTCGGCTGTCCGCATTACATTATACGGGAGGCACATCACAAAAAATATTGCGGCTCAAGTAACTTATATGCGGCCTGTTGGCTGGGTTCAGTATAAAAATATCAACGGGCAGGTGAACACAAAGAATGTTTGGATGAATGTAGCAGGACTTACCGTTACAAGCCGGTTACCGCTTAACGCAAAGTTTTCATTTGCCGCTGAGGCCGGTTTGGGCATCATTACCCGCAAAGGTTTTTCTATGGATAATAGGCCGGTGATTACTGATGCCAACTATGCCTCATTGCTGGCGGGGGCATCCTTGCAATATCATGTGAAAAGCAAATGGGATTTACGGATCAATATGGTCTTGTCGCCGGAAAACAAAAGGGTAAAACAACCCCAAACCCTTTTCATCGGTGCCGGTTTTCATTATCAGCTTCGGGCATCTTCTGTGAAGATGTCGAAGAGTGTTTATAATAGTCCTTATCAATATCCCCGGCAATTCCTGGTGCTGGGGTTTACCACAAACGCATTGGGCTATGGAGTGAATAACGCTGTATCAAAGGGTCCTGTTCCCATTTTTTGGGGTGGTGAAGTGCATGTGAAGCAGGGCTATTCGGTTAGCTACCAGCGAAATATTTTTCATACCCGCAAGGTATTTGCTCTTGACTGGGGCGCAGGCTTTGGCCATTGGACCAGCAGGGACAATAAAGAGAATTTTTTTACACTTTCTCTATTTCCAGTATTACGATTTACGGCTGTAAGAACAAAGCCGGCCGACTTTTTCTTTGAATATGCAGTAGCCGGACCTACTTATATCTCTCAAACAATAATTGATAAAAAAGAAACGGGCAAAAAATTCACCTTCTACGATTTTATGGGTATGGGGGTATTTGCAGGACAAAACAGAAACCTTGGGATGGGTATCCGGATAGCACATTTCTCCAACGGCAACCTCTTTCCCCGGAATGACGGTATTAAGATACCGCTCACTTTTAACCTGCTTAAAGTAATTAAGTAATTGACATTCATTACTGAAATACCGGTATGATTTTTTTCTGCACAGATTCACAAATTGTTTCTACCTTTTACATGCCTATTTACTTCAACCATTAAACAAAAACCAACATGAAAAAGTACATTGCCATTGCAGCAATGTTTATTCTCGTCATTGCTGCTGCTTACTTTTCTTCCTGTAACAACAACAAATCAGAACCGGTGGCGGGGGGCGGCAAAGAAGACTCCCTGCAAAAGGTTATTGAAAGGGGAAATTACCTGGCTAACCATGTGGCGGCATGCATACACTGCCACAGCAAAAGGGATTTCAGCCAATATTCCGGCCCGGTAACACCCGGTACCGAAGGTGGTGGCGGGGATGTTTTCAGCCATGAAATTCTGGATGCCATTCCCGGTGTTTTTTATGGAAAAAATATTACACCGGATAATGAAACCGGCATCGGTACCTGGACGGATGATGAAATATTAAAAGCCATCACACAAGGCATCAATAAAAAAGGAGATACACTGTTCCCGCTGATGCCCTATGCTAATTTCAACAGGATGGCCAAAGATGATCTGCTGGCTATTATTGCGTATCTGCGAACACTTAAACCGATTAAGAATAAAGTACCGGAAAGAAAAATGATGATACCTATTGCGATGGCCTATCCGGCACAGGCCCTGCAGCCATCGGTTGATAATAATGTACGGCCATCTTCGTCAGACGCAGTTAAGTATGGGGAATATTTAACTACTATAGCAGACTGCGCCACCTGTCATACACCCTTTGTGAAAGGGCAATTGGATTTCAGCAAGATGTATGCAGGGGGCAATACATTTCATATTCCCAAAACGGTGGTGAACTCGGCCAATATCACCAGTGACTCTGCCACCGGACTGGGAACCTGGACAGAAGAAAGGTTCCTGAATAAATTTATTCCATACAGGGAAGAAAAAGGGTATAAGTATGACGCAGGTAACCAAAATACAGTTATGCCGCTGACAGATTATGCCGGTATGACCGATGCAGACCTGAAAGCGATATATGCTTATTTGAAAACAGTAAAGGCGGTAAATAATAAAGTAGAAAAATTTCCTAAATAAAATAGCCCGCACTTATAAAAAAACTCCGGTATCACCGGAGTTTTTTTATTGATCTTTAAATGTGTCTCTGTCAAATACACCCGGCGAAGCATGGTCACCTTCTTCAAAATCAAAATTCACAAAGCGGATACCGGGAATTTCGGTGAGATTATAAACCGCTTCTGCAAAAAATAATGTTGGTCCTGAAGAGCCCATCTGCTGTGTGAGATAAGTGGCTTCGGGTATTTTTGCGTACAAAGTATCTCCGGAAACTTTAATGTACTGTATTTGTACAAACTCGTTTTTCTTATTCAGAAAATCAATAACTGCGTTCGGTGATAACGAATCAGGGCCAATGCCTTCTTGTTTTACAAGTTCCAGCCTGCCGCTTGAATCATTTAAGCCAGCTTCCCAGTTAAAAACAATGTTTGTGGCATCATTTTCTGTTTCAGGCTGATCAGCTTTATTATTGCTGCAGGCATAAAAAAATAGTGCAGCCAATATAAAAGACAGAAGATTTTTCATATCGGGAAATTTGGTAATCAAATTTACCGCTTATGTGCTGCTACTTGCCTAACAAAAAAGTTAAAGGAACGGATAACCTTCTTTTCCAGGCTCTTTCACTATGGTCTTCGCCGGGAAAATATTTTGTGATCCAGTTAACAGTGCTGAATCCTTTTTCTTTCATCACTTCATCTGCTTTTTGTTGTAATGGCGGATATAGTGCATCCAGCGTGGCATCGCCATAGTCAAAATAAATCTTGTGTGATTGCGGTTTTGGTAAATGCTTTCTCATGTAATTGAAAAAAGCATTGGGGACCGGGTTATTTTCCATAGTAAAGATACCGGGCCAGTGAGTGGACAAGCAGGCAGCGCCGCCAAATACTTTCGGGTATTCACAAATAGCATATAGGGAAATCAATCCGCCCATACTGCTGCCGGCAACGAAGGTGTGTGAACGGTCTTTATAAACACTGTAGTTCTTATAAATAAAAGGTTTTAATTCTTTTACCAAAAACTTCAGGTAATTGTCAGACTGAATCTTGTAACTATTAAAGACAGAAACACCGTTGCTACGGGCAGCAGCATACACCGTTTCCTTTTCCGCCTGTGATAATGCCTCAAACGGTTTTTGCGGAAAGTAATCCGAATGTCTTGTCTTTCCCCCGTTCCAGATGCCAACAATAATGACGTCCCTGATTTTATTTTCTTTAAGCAAGGCCGTTACAGCATCGTCTGCATCCCAGGTGATTTTGTTCCAGGTGGTGGTGGAGTCAAATAACATTTGCCCGTCGTGCATATAAAGCACATTGTATTTTTTCGCTGCAGAATAGTTATCAGGCACCCATACGTCCACATTTCTTGCTGTAATATATTTAGAAGGAAAACTGTCGTATCGTTTGAGTGTACCGCTTACAACAAAGGGAAGCTGAGCTGAAGAAACGAGCCAGCAAAAAATGGAGAGTGTTGTTAATAAATGCCTCATCGTTCTAAAGAAAAATTTATGGTAAGCCTTCTGTATATTTTTTAAAGTTATTCAATATGGCTTGCCAGCCAGCCTCCTGCATTTCGGGGGAATGAATATTCTCTGCCTGGAATTCTTCTGTGATTTTTACAGCGTTACCTTCTTGCTCAAACCAAACGGTGGCCTCCCTTCCATCATCCATGATATAACTGATCCTTTGTTGCGGCTCAATGGAAGTGTAAGTGCCGCCAAAGTCAAAACTGAAGCTGCCGTCTTTGGCTGCCATTGTAAACGTAAACGAGCCTCCTTCTCGAAGATCATTAATGGCAGACGGGCAATGCCAGTCATCTGAAGCATAATTCCATTTTGTGATATGCTCCGGGCTTACCCAGCAATGCCACGTTTTTTCAAGGGAGGCTTCTGCAATCGTTGTAACTGTAATTATGTCCTTCATTTCAATTTTTTTGTAGCTGCTTTTTCTTCATTTTGTTTTAACCTGAATTGTACAATTTTTTTTATCAATGCCAGGGGCAATGGCTGATCCAGGGGAAATTGTACGGAGCCTTTTCCTGTTTTATACTTCGACAATTCTTTTTTAAATGCACTATGACCGGCTGCTGTGGCATAAAAGCCGATATGGTTTTTATATCCCGCAAAATAAACCAGTACTCCCATATATTTATAAGCCGGCATCTGGTAGCTGATAATCTCTTCAGCTTTTGGTGCTGTTGCTTTTATTGTTTTGCGAATGGCAGATAACTGTTTTCTTGTAGCAGGCGGAAAGGATGCAATGTAGGCCGCTACACTATTTATTACTGCCGTATCTTTTTTCATAATAAAATACATTTAAGTAAAAAAGAAACCAGGTTGTCAATCAGGCATTTTCTAATGCAGCTATATCAATCTTCTTCATTTTCAGCAATGCCTGCATAGCCCGTTGTCCTCTCTCGGCGTCCATTATCAGCTGGCTGATATTGGCGGGAATGATCTGCCAGGAAACACCAAACGGATCTTTCAGCCAGCCACACATACTTTCCTGTCCGCCACCTTCCATTAGTTTTTGCCAGTAGTAATCAATTTCTGCCTGGTCTTTACATTCTACTACTAACGAAAGTCCTTCATTGAAAGCAAATTCATGTGGACCAAAACCATCCATGGCCATGAATACTACATCATCCAAAATAAACTGTGAGTGTTTTACTTTTCCTGCTACCTGTTCACCTTCATTTTCCCCGTACAGCAATATGCCGCTGATGGAGGAAGAAGGGAAGATATTTGTATAATAATGTACGGCCGCTTCGGCCCTGCCATAACTATTTCCCACAAATAAAAAGCAGGGAGTGATTTTTTGGTTCACATTGCTATAGGCTGTTTTCATAAGCTGCCAGGAAAGTCCAAATTTATCCTGTACAAAACCATAGCGTTCGCTCCAGTCATATTTATCCAGCGGCATCATGATGAAGCCGCCATCAGACAGTTTTGCCCACCATTCATTGATCTCTTCGTCAGATTCGCTGATCAGGAAAAACGAAACCGAAGGATTAGGCTTGAACATAGGCCCGCCGTTCAGCCCCATGAATTTCTGTCCAAACAGCTCAAAGTTTACCACCATCTGTGTATCAGCCGTGATGGTTGATTGGGGGAACAGCGAACAATAAAATTCGGCAGCAGCCTTGGCATTACCATCGTACCAGATGCAGGGGTGTATATTATTTTTCATTGCCATTGATTTGGTAATTTTTTCTTCCGGTTAAAACATTAGTTTCTATGCTTTTTCAGCACAATTAAACATCCAGTGTACACCATATTTATCAGTACAACTGCCGAAGTAGGCGCCCCAGAAGGTATCCTGCAAATCATAGGTCACTTTGCCGCCAGCAGAGAGTGCATCAAATAACCGTTTGGTTTCTGACTTTGTATCCGGGTGCAGGCTGATATGAATATTGTTTCCGTAGCTGACGGTAAATCCCATTTGTTCCGGCGCATCGGTGCCCATCAGTATATGTCCGCCTGTAATGGGGAGTTCGACATGCATCACCAGGTTTTTTAATGCATCCGGGGTTGGCGGTACACCTTTCATCGGCGGCATATCGCCAAAGCGGCGGATACCGGGAGGAGTGAATTCGGTTCCAAAAACAGATTTGTAAAAGTTGAATGACTCCTCGGTATGCTGAGGAAAATTCAGGTAGGTGCTTACGCTGGCCATGCTGGTTTTGTTTTAGGTAAAAAGGATAGTTAAGTTAAAACTATTTACAATAAAAACCAGCAGTTTTTGAAGAGCGGTTACAGAGCTGATTCCTTTCAGCTAATTGCCCGGGCGGGATACTTACTTTTGATTGAATGGGCGGAGAAAATGGAACGGATTTTTAGATAGTTCGTCTTGTCAAAAGCCTTTTTAGAATGTTACTTGTCTCAAAATTGTTTTTCCCAAAGGGATTAATCTAATTATTTCTGAGTTGCCTGTCTTTTTATTTATCAACGTTGTTTGTATTTTCCCATTTTTTAATATTGCTTTCTCGTTTTTATTG
This sequence comes from Chitinophagaceae bacterium, assembly GCA_036275415.1. Classification (GTDB taxonomy): domain Bacteria; phylum Bacteroidota; class Bacteroidia; order Chitinophagales; family Chitinophagaceae; genus JJ008. Next base: position 17,488 of record DASUDW010000229.1, read on the forward strand.
ATTGAATATGTTGTGATTGATGTGGGTTTGTAGGTAATGTCAGTAAAATTATTTTTGTAATTTTTGCCAATAATTTCTTTTGCATTAATGGTTAAAGCATAAAGTAATGCTCCATAAGTAAAATAGTGAGCACCATTATTATCTGTTTTGACATATACTTCTGTATCAAATGCTATGTTCACAATATCATTTTTGGAAAACACTCTTTCAATTACAATAAAATCATTTTCAATTCTATATTTTTCATTTGTTTTTACCTTATTAACCCAGTTTGGTTTTCTGATTTTTAATGCAAGCTTTGATGATTTTGATTGTGCTATTTTAAGTCGGAAGGAATTTTGAAACGGATATTCTGTGCTATTTTCTATTTTTATTTTATTTCCATTAATGGATGTTTCCAAAACATTAGGCATTAATAACGTGGCAACCAAACATGTTTCATTTTCTTTCATCCAGGCATTTTGAATAAAATAAGGTGAAATTCTTCCTGCGTTAGGATTACAGCACACTGCAACATCTTGATGAGCAGGTGAATATTTATAGCGGGTTTGTTTTCTGTCTGGTTCTATTTCACCGTTTTTGGTGCCCAGCATTTCAAAGGAATTATCGGTTTTTAAATAAGCAATGCAAGAATGATTGGGATTTCTGGAGCCTTGTGCCGCATTGTAAAAAATATTTTCTATATCATCACCAATTGTTGCATTCCCTGTTTTTTGAAGCAACAAACTATAACTATCTAGTAATTCCTGCAAAGAGCAATATTCATACCCTGTATGTGTGGCATCTGCGTTTCGCCCCGCAATCCACTCATCTCCAATGGCACCACCACTGATGGTTGTTATGTTTTTTATTCTTTCTAAATAAATATCCAACGCCTTAGCAAGCTCTGAATTTTGCGAAGCATATTTTGCAATAATCAAAGCTCTGATATGTTCAAACGTATGTACTCCGTGAGACTTTAACTTGTACTCCGGATTTAGAATATTTTTTAATTGAGCATCTGCTTCTGATTGGTAAGTATTTGAAAAATCATTATACAGGAACAAAGCATATGCCCTGTATTTTTCATTTTTTGTTAGAAAATAAAGGCGTTCTAAAATATCGGTAAAAGTTAATCCATGAGAAACACCACCATTAAAAGAAGTGCCAGAATTAAATGGACTTGATGCATTGATGGGATAATTTTTCATTACATTTTCCACTGCTCGTTCTACTGCTGTAAAAACCTTTTCATTTCTGGTTTGTTCATAATATGCCAATAAACCTCTGTACAGAGTAGCTTTTGACCACAATTCACCATTTTCAGCGTTAAATTTGTAGCGAAGTTCTTTGTCGTAAATTCCAATATAACCGTCTTCATCCTGATTTTTCAGAATGGATTCAATATACTTTTTTACCTTTTCTATTCCTTTTTTATCAGCTAATAAAAAGACATTTCGCAAGTAACCATCCCACCAATTAGACTGGGTTTCGCTATTCCACCATTTGTATTGCTCGTCTCCTTCAGCATCCCCTTCTTTCAGGTTTCCCAAATCTTTGGCTTTAGTATGTTTTTGCAATCGGCCTGTGCTGTAAATTGGGTCAAGAATTAATTCAGGAACAATTTGATCAAGATTTCCTACAAAACCATTGATGTCCTTTTGCATTTGTTTTTTTAGCCAACCTGTTGGTTTTATGCTGCCAAAAGGTAAAGGAGTTAGTTTTTCTGAAGTGTTTTGTGCAAACAATTCCATATTAATAGATACCAATATTATAGTTAAAAGTATTCGCATACTTATATGGTTTTGTTTCTAAGGTTTCTGCCAACTAATAAATATACATCACTGCTGTTACAGCTTCATATTGGATATCAACGGTAATCTTTACCAGATAAATCAACCAGCTACCCCTTCCGCCTCTTCTTTCTTCCACTGCTTATCCATATAGAAGGTGCCGAATGGGATAATAGAAGCCAGAAAAGCTTTCACTCCCCAGCTCAGCGGTTTGTTGTACTGTTCCTTTACCATATAGGCCAATGCCATAAATGCCACAAACAAAGCGCCGTGGGCACTGCCGATAATGGTTACTGCCATCGGCATGCCGGCAAAATATTTCAGTGGCATGGCTACAAATAATAAGACAATAAAAGAAATGCCTTCGGCAAAGGCTGTTTTTCTGAACCAGGTGAATGTTTTCTTCATATATACCCCAAACCCCTAAAGGGGCTTTTTAGTCTCTGTAATTCATAGCTTCTTTAAATTTTGCAAAAGTCTTTTTGCCTTCACTAAGAGAGTTTATACAGAGTAAATTAATAATGCTGTTAAAAAATTAATTATTGAATACAAGTAAGAATCATTGAGCCCGGATTCCCCCTTTAGGGGGACAGGGGACTTAATAGTCTATCGTTTGCTCTTCTATCGTTTCCGGAATTTCCCGCCACTCATACTGCTGGTTGCGCAGCTGTGGTTCAAACCCGGCTTCCCGAATGGCCTCCTGCATACTCCGGTAAGTAAAGCGGTGCGGGGCGCCTGCTGCACTCACCACATTTTCTTCGATCATGATGGAACCAAAATCGTTGGCGCCGGCATGCAAACAAATTTGTGCAGTCTGTTTACCCACGGTCAGCCAGCTGGCCTGTATATTTTTTACATTCGGCAGCATGATGCGGCTGAGGGCAATCATGCGGATATATTCTTCCGCTGTAGTTAAGTTTTGTACGCCTCTTATTTTCGCCAGCAGCGTATCCACATCCTGGAAGGTCCACGGAATAAAAGCCAAAAACCCTTTGGCATGTTCAGGCTTGCGGCTCTGCACTTCCCGGATCTTTACCAAATGTTCAAACCGCTCTTCAATTGTTTCCACATGACCAAACATCATCGTGGCAGAAGTAGTGATATCTAATTTATGTGCTTCATGCATGACGTCGAGCCATTCCTGGGCGCCGCATTTTCCTTTGCTGATCAGCCGGCGCACCCGGTCAATCAATATTTCAGCGCCGGCACCGGGCAATGAATCCATACCGGCTTCTTTCAATGCTTTCAGCACTTCATGATGGTTTGATTTTTCAAGCTTGGTAATATGTGCTACTTCGGGTGGTCCGAGTGCATGCAGTTTTATGTTAGGAAATTCTGCTTTTATCTGCCGGAAAGTATCAACATAAAATTGTAAACCCAGCTCCGGGTGATGGCCACCCTGCAGCAATAACTGGTCACCGCCGTATTTCAAGGTCTCGGTGATCTTTTGCCGGTAAGTGGGCATGTCGGTGATGTAGGCTTCGGCATGTCCGGGTATGCGGTAGAAGTTGCAGAACTTACAATTGGCAATACATACATTGGTCGTATTCACATTGCGGTCGATCTGCCAGGTTACTTTTCCATGCGGCACTTGTTTTTTTCGCAGCTCATCCGCAATAAACATCAAATCAGCCAGCGGAGCATGGTGATAGAGATGAACTCCTTCTTCCACCGAAAGAAAACCAAAGCCGGCAGCCTTGTCGTATAGTTGATTTATTTCCATTTGCAGGTTTTTGCCCATCCGGTTGATAAATTGGCCCGGTGAGGGGCAAAGGTACAAGGCTATAACAGATAATATGACGAGTGGTTGTAATATTGAGGCATCTGAGGGTAAATTTATGGGGCAACAGCACATTGCATCGTTTACAAGGTAAAATATGTCTTATTGATACATGCGAAAGAAACCGCTCATAATCCCGTTCTTTACAGCCGTTATATTGCTGTTGGCTGTTGTGCCCATGCAGGCGCAGGAGGAGTTCATTGAACCGCCATCAAGGGAAATTACCAAAGTGCCATTTACACAATTAACGGGAGGAATTGTAATTGTTAAGGCAAAGCTGGATGATTTTCCGGATACCCTGAACTTCATTATGGATACCGGCAGCAGCGGTATTTCGCTTGATTCCACTACTGTTGATTATTTTAAACTAAAACCTGCCCCCTCTGAAAGGACGATCAGGGGCATTGCCGGAATACGAAAAGTGAGTTTTTTGTACAACCGTAAGTTGCGGTTTCCGGGGCTTACTGTCGATAGCCTGAATTTTCATATTAACGACTACACCATCCTGACCGCAGTTTATGGAGAACGAATTGATGGTATAATCGGCTTTTCTGTAATAAACCGGTATATCCTCAAAGTGGATTATGACAGTATGCGGATCAGCTTTTGCACCCGGGGCACCATCCGTTATCCACGGGGTGGCTACCTGTTGAAGCCCACCATCAATCAACTGGTGTCCCAGCCGCTCAGGGTGAGAGATGAAAAGACCATCAACTCCCGTTTTTTATATGATATGGGAGCCGGTTTATGTATGATGCTCTCAAAGGAATTTACAGAAGACAGCAGTTTGTTTGATAAAAGAAAAAAGCGGTTCATCAAAGAGGGGGAGGGGCTTGGCGGAAAAATTGACATGGAATTGCTGGTGATGAAAGAGGTCAGGATTGGGCCTTATAAATTTAAGAATGTGCCCACCTTCGTTTTTGATGATGAGAATAATGTGACCAGCTATCCCTACATGGGAGGCCTTATCGGCAATGATATACTGCGGCGGTTCAATGTAATACTCAACTATGCCAGGGGGGATATTTACATAATACCCAACCGGCATTTTCCCGAGCCCTTTGATTACTCTTATTCCGGAATGGAATTATATCTTATCAACGGGCAAATACTTGCAGGTGATGTGGCAAAGGGGTCACCGGCGGAAGCTGCCGGAATAAGGGAAGGTGATGAAGTAATAGGCGTTAACCGCAATTTTTCGCAAAACCTCAACCAGTATAAAATTGCCTTGCAGGCGCCGAATGAAAGGGTAAAACTTATTTTGCGCAGGAACGGCAAACTCATGGAAGTGGAGTTTAAAGTTAAAAGCATACTCTGACCCTCTTTTCCCCCTCTCTGGCGGTAATTTTCAATACTTTTACAACTTGTTTTTGTTTACAACTGTTAACCGTTTATGATCCAGTTTGAAAGATTTACTTTATCCAATGGCCTTCGGGTAATTGTTCACCAGGACCTTTCTACTCCCATGGCCGTAATGAATATCATGTATGATGTGGGCGCCAGGGATGAAGATCCCGAACGAACAGGATTTGCCCACTTATTTGAGCACCTGATGTTCGGCGGCTCCGTCAATATTCCCAATTATGACGAACCGTTGCAAATGGCCGGGGGAGAGAATAATGCCTATACCACCAACGACCTCACCAATTATTATATACAACTGCCTGCAGAAAACCTGGAGACGGCTTTCTGGCTGGAAAGTGACCGTATGCTTTCACTGGCATTCAGCGAAAAAAGCCTGGATGTGCAGCGCAAAGTGGTGTGTGAGGAATTCAAGGAACATTACCTCACCAAACCTTACGGTGATGTATGGCACAAAATGCGGGAACTGGCCTACCAAAAACATCCCTATCGCTGGATGACGATCGGAAAAGAACTATCGCACATTGAGAATGCAAAACTGGAAGATGTAAAAAGCTTTTTCTTTAAGCATTACCGCCCTGTCAATGCCGTGCTGGTAGTAGCAGGAAATGTTACAACAGCGAAAGTGAAAGAGCTGGCAGAAAAATGGTTTGGTGATATCCCATCGGGAGAAAAATACGTACGGAACCTGCCGGCTGAACCAGAACAAACAGAAGAACGGTTTTTGGAAATAAAGGCCAATGTGCCACTGGATGCGTTGTATAAATGCTGGCATATGGGCAGCCGGATGGACGGCAGCTACTATGCCGTTGACCTGGTGACGGATATTCTCAGCGGCGGCGGTTCCTCCAGGTTATACCAGTCATTGGTGAAAGAGCAGCAGCTTTTCAGCAATATTGAATGCCATCACTTCGGCAGTACCGATGCCGGGTTGGTGGTGCTGGAAGGTAAACTGGTGAAAGGCGTGAAGATGGAGGAGGCAGAAAAAGCAGTAGCAAAAGAACTGGAGAAAATGAAGAACGAAAAAGTAAGCGAGGCAGAACTCCAGAAAGTAAAGAACAAAACGGAGAGTATGATCGCTTTCGAAGACATGAGTGTGATGAGCCGGGCCAACAGCCTGGCCTATTATGAAACACTGGGCGATGCATCGTGGATGAATTTTGAATTGCAGAAGTATGCGAAGGTGACCATTGAAGATATATTAGAACAAAGCCGTAAAATTTTCCGCCCGGAAAACTGCAGCACCATCCATTATTTATCACAAAACTGATTGAGTTAACAAGAGAAAGAAAATTTTTATGCCGGAAAGGAAACATGCCCCCGAAATAGTGGATGCAGTTAATTTCAACCTGCAGCTTAAGCCTGTCGAAAAATTTGTATTGAAGAACGGGGTTGAAGTATATGCCGTGAATGCAGGCGCCGAAGAAGTGTTGCAGCTGGAATGGATCTTCTATGCAGGCAACTGGTTTGAAGAACAAAACCTGGTGGCAGCAACGACCAACTTTTTATTGCGTAACGGCACTTCAACAAAAACAGCTTTCCAGATCAATGAATATTTTGAATATTATGGATCTTACCTGAACAGGGCCTGCTATAATGAAACGGCCACCATTACCCTGCATTGCCTTTCCAAACACATCAAAGAGTTGCTGCCTTCCGTAAAAGAACTCATTGTTGATTCTGTGTTGCCGCAGGAAGAACTGGATATTTACAAGCAGAATATGAAACAGCGGCTGAAAGTGAATTTGAAGAAAAGCGATTTTGTGGCCGGCCGCCTCATGGATGTTTATCTCTATGGCGAAAACCATCCTTATGGCAAGTACAGCAAGCTGGAAGATTTTGATGCACTGAACAGGGAGCAACTGCTGAATTACTATAAGCAATATTACCAGCAGGGAAAACTGGTGCTATTTGTAGCGGGTAAACTGCCTGCCGATATTGCCACACTCCTCGATCAGCATTTTGGTGATTTGCCCAACAACCCGGTTTCATTGCAGGAAATACTACCAACCTTGGCCGAAGAGAAAAAGTATCGCATTACCAACGATGAAGCCGGTGTACAGGGGTCTGTAAGAATTGCCCGGCCATTTCCCAATCGCCATCATCCGGATTTTATGAAAGTGATGGTGCTCAATACGCTGTTGGGCGGATTTTTCGGATCAAGGCTGATGAGCAATATCCGGGAAGAAAAAGGGTATACCTACGGTATCCATAGTTTTATTCAAAACCATATCAGCGATACGGCCTGGATGATTACCACTGAGGCAGGTAAGGATGTTTGTGAAGCCACCATTGAAGAAGTATATAAGGAAATGAAACTGTTAAGGGAAGAGCCGGTGGATGAAGATGAATTACTGCTCGTCAGGAATTACATGATGGGGGGCATACTTGGCGACCTGGACGGACCCTTCCAGATCATCGGCCGCTGGAAGAATATCGTTTTAAATAACCTCACTGAACAATACTTCTACGATTCTATTCATACCATCAAAACCATCTCAGCCGAGGAGCTGCAGTTTTTGGCACAGAAATACCTGAAGCCGGAAGAGTTTTATGAGTTGGTAGTGGTGTAAAAACTTCAACACAGAGGTTTGGAGAAACTGAGATACACAGAAAGTATTTTTCACAAACTAATTTCCGTAGTGTGATTAATGAAACTATTTATAATGGCATCACCGAAAGGATAATCAAATGCGCCATAGAAGTGCATAAAGAACTGGGTCCGGGTTTGATGGAGTCTGTGTATGAAGTGTGCTTAAAAAGTGTACTTGAAAAAGAAGGTTTGTCTGTGAAAAGTCAGGTCGTCTTACCTGTTTGTTTTAAGGGTGAAGTTCTTGATAAAGATTTTATCATTGATATTCTGGTCGAGGACTTAATCATTGTAGAATTAAAATCTGTTGAACTAATTCTTCCTGTTCACGAAGCGCAGTTGGTAACCTATTTGAAACTTTCTGGTAAAAAGCTTGGTCTGCTTATTAATTTCAATGTTGTTTTACTAAAGGAGGGTATTCGCAGAAGAATAAACGGAAATTTAAACGCTGTTTAACCCTTTGCTTTGAAAGTAATATCCTCTGTGTACCTCTCTTTCTCTGTATCTCTGTGTTGAAAAAAGTCTGAACTGCCTTCAATGATTTTCGATAGAAAAGACTTATCCAACGAGCAGCATTTCTTTTTTCATATAAGCTATTATTTTGAGCCTATGTTCCCGGTTCAAAAACCAATGAATTGAAATATTTCTTTTAATAATGTCCTCAGTGAAACTCTTCTTCTCTGTATCTCTGTGTTGAAAAAAGTCTGAACTTCGCCTCATGACTTTTGATCGCAAGGATTTATCCAACGAGCAGCTTGTCTCTTTCTATAAACAACTGTTGTGGCCCCGCATGATCGAAGAAAAAATGCTGGTGCTGCTGCGACAGGGAAAAATATCCAAATGGTTCAGCGGTATCGGGCAGGAAGCGATTGCTGTGGGTGCCACACTGGCCTTGCAGCCGGATGAATGGATCATGCCGATGCACCGCAACCTTGGTGTGTTCACTACCCGCAATATGCCTTTGAGCCGCCTGTTCATGCAATGGCAGGGCGCCAAAGAAGGATACAGCAAAGCAAGGGAGAGAAGTTTTCACTTTGGCAGCAGGGAACATCATATCTGTGGTATGATCTCACACCTGGGTCCGCAGATGGCTATTGCCGATGGTGTGGCGCTGGCCTATAAACTAAAAAAAGAAAACAAAGTATCAGTAGCCTTTACCGGCGACGGCGCTACCAGCGAAGGTGATTTTCATGAAGCGCTGAATGTGGCAGCTGTGTGGGACTTGCCGGTTATCTTTTTAATAGAGAACAATGGATATGGCCTAAGCACACCGGTAAATGAACAATACCGCTGCATCAGCCTGGTGGATAAAGCCAGAGGATACGGAATGGAAGGAGTGCAGATTGACGGCAATAACTTATTAGCTGTTTATGATACCATAAAAGGAGTTAGGGAATTCTGCATCCAGCACCAGAAGCCCTACCTCATTGAATGCATGACCTTCCGCATGCGGGGGCATGAAGAAGCCAGCGGAACCAAATATGTACCGCAGGATTTGTTCCGCCTCTGGGAACAAAAAGACCCTATAAAAAATTATGAGCATTATCTCATTGAAACAGGTGTGCTGAATGAAATGCAGGTGGCGGAGATCCGGAATGAGTTCAAAGAAAAAATAGAAAGTGAACTGGCTGTAGGATTTAACACCAAACCGGTAGTGGCTGATACAGAGGAGGAATTGGAAGATGTGTATGCAGCCCCCTCTAACTCCCCGCAAGGGGGAGAATCTAATACACAGCCCTTGCTTGTTGACAATTCCTCTGTTAATGGTGAAATTACTTTAAGCAGGATTGGTGTGAAGGTGGCCTCCTCCTTGCGGGGAGGTCGGGAGGGGGCTAGAATGATTGACGCCATCAGCGAGGGCCTTCGCCAATCTATGCAGCATCACCCCAACCTCATCCTTATGGGGCAGGATATTGCAGAATATGGCGGTGCTTTTAAGATCACGGAAGGATTTGTACAAGAATTTGGAAAAGCCAGGGTGAGAAACACTCCGCTTTGTGAAAGTGCTATAGTGGGAACCGCATTGGGATTATCATTAGAAGGATACAAGAGCATGATGGAAATGCAGTTTGCCGATTTTGTTACGGTGGGCTTCAACCAGATTGTAAACAACCTGGCCAAGATCCATTACCGCTGGGGCCAAAATGCCGATGTGGTGATCCGCATGCCTACAGGTGGTGGTGTAGGTGCAGGGCCTTTCCATTCGCAAAGCAATGAAGCATGGTTTACCAAAGTTCCGGGGCTAAAAGTGGTTTATCCCGGTACACCAATGGATGCAAAAGGATTATTGATCGCTGCTATCAATGATCCGAACCCGGTGATGTATTTTGAGCACAAAGCCTTATATCGGTCTGTAAGCGGTCCGGTGCCGGAGGAATATTATGAAATAGAGATCGGTAAAGCCCGGCATGTACGGGAAGGCGATGAGATTGCTATTATCACTTATGGCAGCGGAGTGCTTTGGGCAGAAGATTATGCTGCGGAACATCCCGAGATATCAATTGATATACTTGACTTAAGAACATTAGCACCTTTGGATTACATAGCCATTCGTGAAGCGGTAAAAAGAGCCGGAAGAGTTTTGATTTTGCACGAAGACACTTTAATTGGCGGCATTGGCGGAGAGATAGCTGCCTGGATTGCAGAAAATTGTTTTGAATTATTAGATGCCCCTGTGATGCGTTGCGCATCGTTGGATACACCTGTTCCTTTCAGTATTGAACTGGAGCAGAATTTTTTGGCGAAGTCAAGACTGGATGAGACAATTCAGAAGTTGATGAATTTCTAAAATGAAAAAAAGGGATAAAGAATTAAAACGCCGTTACGGCAAACTGGCCGAAGGCATGGAGCCCTACTATCATCATCTCGATCTGCGGCCGCTCAGTGAAATGGACGATGAGGCCTTTGCTTTTATAATGGAAAAGGTAAAAGGAGTAAACATGCTCGATTTGAATGAAACACAGATCAGCAATGAAAGTATTAACTATTTGACACGGCTGGAATATGTGAACGAATTAAGAGCCAGGGGTTGCCACAATCTCAATGATGGCTGCATCCCCTACCTTAACAAATTGCGGTCACTTACTTTTCTTCACCTGAAATATACTGGTATTACTATCAGCGGCCTGCTGCAATTAACCGGCCTGACCAATTTGAAAGAACTGATGTTTTCAGCAGATGAAGAAGGAGATATTACAGAACAAATGTTGCAATTAAAACAACAATTACCCGGCTGCGCCTTTGTTGTGAATGCAAAACCCTGGATATTTGAAGACTAACCAATCCGCAGATGGGCACTGATAAATTCCTTTGTCTTCAGGTAGGTTTCCTCATCCGGGCAGCGGATGGCCCATCCATAATAGCCTTCGTATTTCTCAAAACAAATAGTGAAGTTTAGTTTTTTTCCCTGCAGGGTCCAGTTGGTCCACCAGACACCATAACCATCATGATCATCGGGAAGTGGTTCTTCCGGTGGTTCTATAGCGCAAAAGTCCTTGTACGCCTTATCCAGTTCTTCTTCGTGGTATTCTGCTTCTATGAATTGGGCTATAGCCGGCATGGCCCGGTAAAACGAGCCCATGTGCTCTATTCCTTCAACGATATTTCTTTTGACGGGTCCCTCATTCATATATTAAAGATAGTATTAGTACAAGCTGGTCTTGCCTTGGCGGCAACGGTATCATTACAGCAACCCTTTTTCTTCAAGCAGGTGTATCAGCGGTATAGTATCCTTTCCTGTTTTATGTTTAATGTCCCTTATCATGCTGTAAATGGTAAGTTCTTTCATCTGCAGGGCATCGGCTATTTCCTTGGCCCGCATTCCCTTGTTTTTCATTTGCAGCAGCAACAGTTCTTTGGTTGTAAGCGGAATTTCATTGCCGGCCAGTAATTCCTCCGGGGTGGCAGTATGGAGCTGTTGCAGCCGGTTGTTTTTTAAAACAAAAAGCCGGGGAGGGCCGTTTTTTACCAGGTGGGTAATATCGGTAAAATACCCTTTCACCAGCAAAGGCTCCTGTTGGGCTGTATAGGAAACCACACGGTATTGTTGCAGCAGCCGCCTCTCCTGCTCCTGCATTCGAATGGAAAAATCAAAACAAATGGTAACCTCTTTTTCTTTTATCGCTATTTCATGGGCAAGCTTTGAAAACCGAACCGCTGCATATATATGTTCATCTGCAATAATGCCCGAGAACACATCAATCATCGGACGGTTCAGAATATTTTTTTGGGGTATACCTAATACTGTTGCAGCATTGTCATCAATAGCAATGATGCTGAAACTGGCAAAGCTGAAAATATAGGAACAGGCAGATCCTGCTGGATAAAAGGGCTGGTGATCGGCAAGGCCGTCCTCTTGGACGAGCCGGTTAATTACCGATTCAGGTACCTCTTTCCGGAGGGTGACAACAGCTTCTTTCAGTACCTCATATTTATTTCTATGAGGGGTGGCGATTTTCTTTTTCAAGGATAACAGTCAGGTTTTGGTGCTTGCAGTTGCATAACAACTATTTTAAATATAAGGGATGAAAAGATGAAATCATAATTTTTTAAAAAAAATATTTTTTACTACCGCTAGTCATATGACTTTGATCAAAACCCAAGTTTTAGGGTTTTTACATTACGAGGTGCACTTTAGTTTCACCTATACTATTTTTCTGATATCCTCCCTGAACCTGCTTCAACCCGTAAAATACAGCGTCCATCGGGTTGTCAATATCTCAGAAATACCTGCTCAAAGCACAGACTGGTCATTGTGGTTGCTGAAAAAGTTTTTTCAAAGGGTGCATTGTTGAGACCATATAAACGGGTACCCGTAATGCGGTCATTTATTAATATCACCAAAACTTCACATTATGAGAAAAGCTAAAACCTTAGCCTTGCTTCAAACAGTCGGTTCCCGGCTGTCTGGCTTTATTCCGCTTACCATGCGGCGCAAAAGCCCTGGGATGGAACAAAGGGCAACAACTCCAACAAGCAGATTTGCTGCTGCAATTAAATCTGTGATTGCACTGGTTTTTGTCAGCTTGCT
>DASUDW010000230.1:0-2239 GCA_036275415.1 Chitinophagaceae bacterium
TACTTCTGCCCTATGCAGAAATGAAAACGAATATCAGCGATGACCATCCCAGCCGGTTTGCCATGTGCCGTTGTTGCCATAGCGCCAGCGCCCGGTAAAGGTTTTGCCGTCGGCTGAAAGGGTAAACTCAAATTCGCCGGCATCATCGGGTGGCTGGTAGCCGGGGGCTTCAGACCAGTTACCGCTGAGCTTATTACCATTGATAGCGCCGCTTATCTTTCCTTTATCATGCTCGTAGGTACCGGTTATGCTGTTGCCGTTTTGGGTGATGGTCATTTTTCCCCATTTGGTTTGCCAGGTGCCCGCCCATTGGGTATTGACTGTTTTTTCCGGGACTACAAGTTTGTCGGTAATGGAAACAGGTTGGCCGGCTACTCCTTTGTTATCAATGAAAACCTGCTGGCCCAGGGGCAGCAACAGGGGCCGGCTGTTTTTTTGCCAGATCTCCGGCGAGCCTTCGAAGTTGCGGATGCGGCAGGTGCCATTTGTATAGATACTTACTTCCACCTTCGACCGAAGTTTGATGGCCACCAGGTCGCCACCTCCTTTGGTACCGCCGATAAACTGCATGAACTGTATGATAAGCCCCGGTGATGTAGCCGCACTTTTTTTGAGCAGGAGCTGCAGACCGGCTTCCATGGCTTTATCGCCTAACTCATCTCCTGCTTTTTCTGCTGCTTTGCCTGCAGCGGTTTGTATGGTGATGGCATTTTCGGTGTACTCCCATTGCTGGTTGCTGCTGAAATGCCCGCCCCGCAGGGTGAGTGTCCACGGTGTTTGTGATTTGTTGGTGAAGTAGCCGATAGTGCCATCGAGAAACTTTACCCAAAGCTCTGCTTGCAGGGGTATGCGCAGCTGATCGCCGGATACGGCATTGATGGCCGTTCCTTTTGTAATGGTTTTGCCGTTCAATGAAGGACAATCGCCCAGGTTGCATTTGTTGACCAGTATGGCGCAAAGGGCTTTGATGGTGGCGGTGGCTTCCAGCTTTTCTTTTCGGGTTTCGCCGGTTTGTTTGTTGAGCAGGGTTACATAAAAGATGGCGTTTATGGTTTTGGGCAGCAGCAGTTTTTCTTTATTGCCAAAATGGGCATATTCAAAATTGAAATCTGCTTCTTTGGCGCCGGCTGCAGGGGTGATTTCGAGTCCGCTTTCGGTGGTGTACACATAAAAGCCATCTGTTATGTCCACATCGGGTGCAAAGCGTCCCTGCAGGGGGTTGCGGGCACCAATGGTGATGAACTGGATGGAATGATCTTTTTGCCAGCTATCGTTCAGCTTCAGGTGAAAACGCAGCGCTATCGGTTTGTCTTCATTGAAGGGAAGGTCTTTGCCGGTAATGTAGCTGTACGATAAAGGCGGGCCCTGTGGTTTTATGGATGCTGCTGCTTTGTTCCATGTTCCTTTGGAAGTAGTGGGCTTAGTGGCGGACGCATCATACACTTCATAGTAACCACTGGCCTGTCCGTTATTGATCCTGCCGGTAAATTTTCCTTTCCATAATGCAGAAGTGATATCACTTTGCCGGTCGTACAGGTAGGCATCAATGTTGCCGTCGGGCTTTACCATACCGGCAATGATTTTTGTGGCCACACCTTTTATAAGGAAGGTGCCTTCCAGGTTATTGTAATACTTGTGATCGATAGTGAATGTAAAACTGCCGTTGAGGTCGCCGGTGATTTGCCCGCTGTAGTTGCCGTCAAATTGCTGGGAGTATAACGTAACTGGCACCAGGAGAAGGGAAAGCCAGTTCAGGAATGCCTGTTTCATAGTAAATGCTTTGGTAAATAAAAGAACTGCAACAGGCAAGCTACATGCTGTTGAGAAAATTAGAAATGATGTTTATCAGTATAGACTATGTATCCTGTAAAGACATATTGGAATGCCGGCAGCGCTGTGAGGTCTTTTATTTGAATCTCCCACACCTAATCCTTCTTCACCGCCTTTTTCTGTTTCAGTATATCCCCGGGCTGCCTATGGGGCTTCACCTTTACGGGCTCGACAATGGGCTTACCGTAATAATTGGTCTTTTGCGGTAGCGGCTGCCGTGTTCAGCTCGTTGTAATCTTTCCCACGAAGCAATGTTTAGTGGAAAAATAAAAGTAACCACAGAGTGCACAGCGATGCACAGCGGAATTTTATTGTGTTCTTAGTGGTTGAGTGGGAAAAAGAATCAGCTAAGCTTACCTGTGTTCAGCACATTGTAATCTTTCCCACGAAGCAATGTTTAGCGGAAAAA
>DASUDW010000231.1:0-2091 GCA_036275415.1 Chitinophagaceae bacterium
TGATATGTGAAGATTTAGACTCTCATATACGCCACTTGAAGAAAAACCCTGAACCTCATTGACACATTTACCTCCTTAGCTTTTCCTAATGGCGGCGCAAAGGTAGGGATTTAAGGCAGAACAAAACCAATAATTTTCCACCTTTTACCCATTACACTTTACCTGAAAAATTGACCCAACCCTGCCTTTGCCGGAAGGCAGGCCCGTCAGCGGGTTTACCCCTTACGGCGGCTGAAATAAAACGATTTACCCTGCTTTGCCCCCCTTCATTCATAACCTCTAAAATGTCCATTTTTTACCACTAACCAGCCCCTGCCCTGTTGCAATTTTACCTCACAAAATAAATCATCATGCAACGAAAAGACTTTTTAACCAAAACCCTGCTGGCGGTACCGGCTTTGGCACTGGCAGGAACCACCAAGGCAGCAACCACTTCGACCAAAGAACCCTTTATTGTGGATGCCGGCAAATCACGGTTTGGAGAGGATAATAAGTTTATGGGTGTGCACCCCAACGATTTAAAAATTTCCGGCAAAGACACAGATGGTCAGCTTTCAGTATTTGATTATGTGGGCTATGCCAAAGTGGGACCTGCCCTGCACATCCACTTCCACCAGGATGAAATCTTTACTGTGATAGAGGGCGAATACCGTTTTGTAGTGGGCAAAGAAACCCATGTACTCAAAACGGGGCAAACTATCTTTTTGCCAAGAGGTATTCCGCACACATGGATTCAATTAACAGATAAAGGCCGGCTCATTTATTTTTTACAACCTGCCGGCAAAATGGAAGAATTCTTTTCCTTTATGGGCACGGTAAAACAACGGTTGAGCGATGAAGAAATGGCCCGCATTCATGAAGCACATGGCATGAAAGTGGTAGGTCCGCCGCTTACGCTTTAAGAAACATTGTATCTTACTCATTCATTACTGCTTTGCTTTTAAAAGATTTCATACCGGCACCGGAGGTTCAGGATGTGGTACAGTTGTACCGCATTGTACACCTGCAATTTCCCAAGGGACAAACGGCTCCTGCCAAGGCTTATCCGCCAAGGCCGGAGCAATGTCTTGCTTTTTATCCTTACGATACAGAAACGGTGGTGTATCAGAACAGTGGTAAAAAAGTAGAGCACTTACCTGTGGTTTTGTACGGACAGTTTACGGAGGTAACCAACCGCATCATCGGTAATAATTTTTTAGTGTTTCAAATCATCTTTCATCCCGGTGCTTTGTTTCGGTTAACAGGTATTCCTTCAACAGAACTCACCAATCAATACATGGATGCCGGTTTGATATTCTCATCACAACTAAAATTGGTGAATGAGCAACTGGCTGCTGCAAACGATTATAAAGATATGGTGCAGGTAGCTGATGTGTTTGTACAACAGCTCATCAAACAGCAACGTAAGCAACGCATGCAGATTGATGATGCCTGTTTGTTATTGCTCAACAGTGAAGGTAAATTCAACTTAGAAAAATTATCGAAAGCTGCCTGCCTAAGCAGCAAACAATTGGAACGGAAGTTTAAAGAACGTACAGGTGTTAATCCTAAATTGTTTGAACGCATTATAAGGTTTGATAAAGTATTTCGTTATAAAAATTCCAATCCGCAATTTGATTGGCTGCGTATAGCTGTTGCCTGTGATTATCACGACTATCAGCATCTGGCAAAAGAGTACAAAGATTTTACAGGATTTACACCCGTAGCGTTTCATGAAATAGAAAATAAAGCACCGGAACGTGCATTTGGATTAGCAGAAGGCTATTACAAATAAAAAGAGTTGCTTAAACAGCAACTCTTTTTATAAAGACTTAATCAATCATCTTAATTCTCCCGCTCAATTTCCCGGTTCATCTCTTCAATATCTACCGGCTGCGAATCATCGCCCAGCAAATACCTGCAGAAATAATCGGCCATTTTCCAGAAGAAATATTCCGTCATATTTCCAAAGCCGTGACGCTGACCGGGCAGTACAACCAGTTCAAATCGCTTATTGGCTTTTATCAATGCATTAGCCATGCGTAAGGTATTGGCAGGATGCACATTGTTGTCAATATCACCATGACTGAGCATAAGCCGGCCTTTTAGATT
>DASUDW010000232.1:0-21374 GCA_036275415.1 Chitinophagaceae bacterium
GTCTTTCGAAAGACTCGGTCTATTGGGCCAGTGTACGTCCGCTGATGGGTGCCAGCCAACGGCCGGGCAGACGGGCCATTGCTGTTTTCAGGAAGCCTGATAACGGTACCTGTGCAGGAACTATTTCAGATAGCGATTTGAAACTTGATTCCATTCTTTCACCGTTTACATCAGGAAGGTTACTTACCTCTTCCGCACTTTCCGGTACGGTGCCGGTCACTATCCGTATAAAAAATCTCGATGATGCGACTACCAGTGGTAATATCAAAGTAAGGTATAATCTAAATGGGGGTACGCCACATAATGAAATCATTAACAACCCCAATATTCCAGCTGGCAGCACAATTACACATACGTTTAACGCCACAGCTGATCTTTCGGTTGCAGGAACCTATATAGTTAAGGCATGGCTTGATAATAATACTGATCCTGTTTCAGCCAATGATACATTGTATTTCACCTGCAGGCAACTTCCTAATCCTGCTATAACAGGAGCTACACCTGCCACACCCTTTATAGACAATTTTGATGCTGCACCTGATCAATCCTATACTTCAAGACAGATAGGTTTTCAAGGACTTGACCGATATGATTTTGTAAACAGTTCTGTCAATGGACGCCTCCGTACTTTCATCAACAGCGGAATGGCCTTTTCCGGAAACAGGGCGATAACACTTGACTCAAAATTATTTAATAGTGGTAATGTTGATTCCTTAACCGGTACTTATAACCTGGCATCATACAATGCTGCAGTGAATGATCTCCGCCTTGATTTCCGCTTTAAAAATCATGGACAGTCATCCAATGCTGCCAATAAAGTATGGATCAGGGGAAATGACCAACAGAACTGGATTGAAGTGTACGACCTGGCGGCCAATCAAAATCCGGTTGACGGCTCTTATAAACTGAGCTCTTCCATTGAACTCAGTGACTGGCTTCAAAACAACTCCCAAAATTTCAGCAGCAGTTTCCAGTTGCGCTGGGGACAATACGGCCAGCAGATGGCGGCCGATAATGATGGAGCCGCCGGTTATTCCTTCGATGATGTCCGGTTGTATGAAGTGACCAATGATATGCAACTGATCAGTATTGACACACCTATTGTAAATAGTTGCGGATTATCTGCCAATACACCTGTAAAAATAACGGTACGTAACAGCTCAAATGCTACGCTGACAAATATCCCTGTGCGGTTTCGGGTGAACGGTGGCAGCTGGGTTACGGAGAGTATTCTTTCAGTTGCTGCCAATGCTAGTTTTTCATATACTTTTACTGGCACCGCCAATCTTTCCGGTTTGGGTTCTTACCTGCTTGAAGCTGAAGTTGATCTTGGTACAGATAATTATTTTCCCAATGATACAATGAGCCGCATCATTATTAACTCACCGGTCATAACAATTACGAATGCTTCCCCTTATCTGCAGAATTTTGAGAGTTCTTCCGGCAACTGGTATGCCAGCGGCACCAACAGCAGCTGGGAATACGGCACACCTGCATCTTATAAAATCAAAAGGGCCGCCAGTGGCAGCAAAGCCTGGAAGACAAGACTGGCCGGCAACTATAACGACAAGGAAACTTCTTATCTCTATTCCCCTTGTTTTGATATTTCCACTCTGAGTAATGCCACGCTGAGCTTTAGCACGGCACTTGACTTTGAAGATTGCGGGGCCAATCTTTGTGACGGTGCTTATATTGAGTACTCTATCAACGGCATCAATTGGTCCAGGCTCGGTGCCAATGGTCAGGGTACCAATTGGTACAATAAAGCATATTCGGGAAACAACCTGTGGAGTATACAAAATTATCATCGCTGGCATGTTGCTACTATTCCGCTGAGTGTAATTCCTGTTCCGCCTGCACAGCTTACGCAACTTCGTTTCCGCTTTGTAATGTCCGGTGATGAATCTGTAAACAGCGAAGGAATAGCGGTAGATGATATTCATATTTATAGTAACCCCTTCGGCATATATGATGGTGCCACAATGGGATTGCCCGTAACTCAAACTATTAACGGTGATAATAACTGGGTGAATTTCCTGGCAGCTGGTAAACTGATTGCATCTGTAAAATCGCCGGTAACTGCAATGGGCAGTACGGATGCCCAGGCCTATATTAATACAGGGGCAGTTCGTATTGCCAGCAACCAGTTTTATCATGACAGGAATATTACCATAAAACCTGCTACTACCACGTTGGCTGATTCTGCTACTGTCCGATTTTATTTTCTTGACAGTGAAACAGAGCAACTTATTAATGCTACCGGCTGTGGTTTTTGCAGTAAACCTGCCATGGCTTATGAATTAGGTATTACCAAGTATAACAATTCAAACAAGGCGGTAGAGAATGGTACATTATCTGATAACCCCGGCGGTATTTATCATTTTATTATTCCGGCAAAAATTACCATGGTGCCTTTCGACAAAGGATATTATGCTGAATTTAAAGCCAATGATTTTTCTGAGTTCTGGCTGAATAATGGCGGTATCAACGGAACAACTTCTTTGCCATTGAAACTACTAAGCTTTACTGCAAGGAAACAAAATAATAAGGATGTGCTGGCAGAGTGGGTAACTACTGATGAGGTAAATGTGGGGCGTTTTGAACTGGAAGTGGCAAGGGGCAATGCTGCCTACCAGCAAAACCTGTTTGCAAAGATTGGTGAATTGCCAGCCCGAAATCTTGCTTCAGGTCAGCAGTTTTATAGTTTTACCGATCAGGAGCCTGGTAAAAACGGCGTCCGTTATTATCGTCTTAAAATGATTGACCAGGATGGATCGTTTAAGTATTCCCCTGTGCGGCCTGTAGTATTTGCTGAAGATGTTCAATGGTTTGTTTATCCCAATCCATCGCCCGGTTTATTTAATCTGAGTTACCAGTTGCCGGAAGGAGAGCTTTTAACTGTAAAAATCTATGATGCCGGCGGCAGGACAGTGCAACAATTGTCAGCCACCGGAACCGGCTTTGTTCAGAAATTGCCGATAGATATTAAAACCGGTGGTTTGTATATGCTGGAAGCATCAGGGGGAGGAAACAAACAATTCTTCAGACTTCTGAAACAATAAAAAAGTGTCCCGGTATCCGGGACACTTTTTTATGCTACGATCAATTTTTTATTACCAGCCTTGTTTGGCAACACCGGCTTTAATAGCCGCCATCGCTTTTTCTTCTCCCATCAGGGTGGTCAGTTTATTGCCTTTACCATCATGTCCCTGGGCCATGTAGGCGCCCTTGGCTGTTTTGGTGATAACTGCATCCAGCATTTCTACTCCTTTCTGTTTTGTCTTTACGTTGTAAGCGGTAATTTTTACGTCTGACATGGTCGTTTGTTTTTATTAGTAATTAACAAAAATACCGGTTTTGTGGCGGAG
The DNA here is from genome assembly GCA_036275415.1 of Chitinophagaceae bacterium. GTDB lineage: Bacteria > Bacteroidota > Bacteroidia > Chitinophagales > Chitinophagaceae > JJ008. The sequence continues at coordinate 3,369 of DASUDW010000232.1, forward strand.
CAACGGTATAAAGTTGTTAACGGATTTTAAAAGCTTCTTGTATAAATACTAAACATTTTACTCTCAGCTACTTGAGTTGTCTGTTTGCCATTTGATTTTGTTTTTTTGATGAAGCAGTTTTGTTCTTTGGCGATGCTTACACATTTTTGAATACAGTAATTTCATTAATACGATAAAATTTAAAAATACTTAGAAGGACCCAATGAATGATGCTCAATTTATCTGTTATTAGAGACTAAGCTTTATTCTGAGAAAGAAAGAATTCCCCAGTGATTTATAATACCCATTATTCATGGAAAAGAAGGATTGCGTAATCAGGTTGATGTCAAAATTGGTGGATGCATTCCAGGTAAGTGATGGAAAAAGTATCAGCGTATTTTTTTCTGTCGCATATACAACAGAGCCGTTAAGTGACAGAACCGGACTAAAACTTTTCATAAATCCCGCATAGAAACTATAACGGAACGGAAAGAGTTGTTTGGCCGTCAATTCATTTCCATAGATACTACTGCCAAACGTTTGCATACCTGGAGGATTACTGTTAAAAAGAGCTGCCAGGGAGATGTACCAGTTCTTTTCAAATGTTTGGTCAGCCATGAGCGAAAGGCTGATAATACCACTGGTATCAAAACTGTTTTTCCGGGGATGAAAATAACTTACCTCTCCCTTAAATCCTGCTTTCCTGATATTGCCTGCCCATCCGGTCCCGGCTACCCAATCTTGTTGAAAAAGGCCAGCCAGTACCTGCCAATCTGTTTTTCTTTTGTTGAATTTATATAGCAAAGCTGCTATCGTTTCATTTTTTTTCTTACCGGGTTTACAGGCAAACTCCCAGCTTTGGTTGCTGCGGGTAAAATGTTGAATGCGGATACCATCATTACCGGGCCTTTCTTCGTAATCAAAATCAAGAAAGTCGTAAGCATTGAAAATATCATTCGGGTTCCATGTAGTGTTGATCCCCCAGTTAATGCGTTGCCGGCCTAATTTAATATCCCACTTTTCAGTCTGGTATTGAACTAATAACCGGTCAATGACTGAATGCATGACGAAGGACTGTTTGCTTACCCAAGTATGCGACAGGTTTACCAGCCCGTTATATCTATTGATTATTTTGCCAAAGCCGGGTATTTGCTTTACCTGGTCGCCCCAGAAAATGCGGTTGCGGACTTCCAGTCTTGCCGAAATTTTTTGAGATACATTTATTTTGAAGTTGATGCGGTTATGTACCAGGTTAATAGTGCTAATGGAGTCCATATTATTTACTACGCTGAAGCCCTGCATATCCTTAATATAGCCCCTGGTTTCCAGTACAGGTTGCTTCTCTTGCTCTTCTTGTGCCACAATAGCCGTTGAAATGGAAAGCACTAAAATGATTAATATAGTTTCATGCCATTTCATTTTCATTATGTATGATACGGGCGGGGGCCGTATCGTTTACCACCTTCCCGTCTTCCAGTGTAATAACCCTGCGGGCCCTGTCGATCACCCGTTGGTCATGGGTAGAGAAGATGAAGGTCATGTTTTCTTCCTTATTCAGTTTGGCCATAATGTCAAGGAGGTTTCCTGCACTGACAGAGTCCAGGTTAGCAGTGGGTTCGTCAGCCAGTATGAATTGCGGTTTTGGTGCCAGTGCTCTTGCTACCGCCACCCGTTGTTGCTGACCACCGGATAATTCTCCCGGTTTTTTATTCGCTTTATCGTTTAGGCCCACCTGGAGCAATAATTCTTTTACTCTTTTATTGATTTCCGTTGCCGGTCTTTTTTGCAGCAGCATGATGAATTCAATATTCTCTTTTGCTGTCAGTACCGGAACCAGGTTGTATGATTGAAATACAAAGCCGATATTATGCAGACGGAAATCAATCAGTTTATTTCCTTTTATATCAGTAATGTTAGTGCCATTTATTTCCACATAACCTTCATCAGGAATATCCAGCCCCCCCAGCATATTCAGTAAAGTAGTTTTGCCTGAACCTGAGGGGCCTTTAATGGCGATGAATTCACCTCTTTCTATATGCAGGTGTACACCATTCAGGGCATATACCGGAACGGTTTTCTGATCATACACCTTTACTAGGTTATGTGCATCAATTACTGTGTTTGTACTTGATTTCATTTTCGCATGGCTTCTGCCGGTTTTAATTGTAATGCCCGCCAGGCGGGAAATAAGGAGGCCAGTATGGCTGTTAATACGACCAATACCATGATAGCTATAAATTGCCTCACTGCCAGTTCAGGGTAAATGACATCATTGTAACCAAAGCTGGAATATACTTCTGTAAATTTTTTGAAACGTAAACCCGTATGGTTGCTGATACCAATTGCTGTCATGGCGATGCCGATACCGAATGGACAGCCAGTCAGTACCAGCAGTACCGTTTCCAATAATACCATATTGAAAATCTTCAGCCTGTTCATACCAAGGGCCAACAGCATACCGATTTCCCGGGTTCTTTCGAGTATAGCCATCAGCATGGTATTGATGATGCCAAATGCCAGTGCCAGTAAGATAATGCCCATGAAGATCAGCACCATTTGTTCTCCTACTGAAACAGTCAGGGCAATTTCCGGCGCCAGCTCCTGCCAGTTTAACACTTCGGTTGTAGGAAAAAGATTGTTCAGTTTTTGCTGTACCTGAGTAAGATTCTTATCTGAGTTTAATAAAACGGCTATTTCATTGAATTGATGCTGCAAACCAGCCAGTGAATCAATATCTGTAATGCTGATAAATACATTGCTCTCATCATAGGGAGTATTACTTGTTTTAAATATTCCTGCAATGCGATAGGCTGCGGATACCATATTTCCGCTGCTGTCCTGGAACGTAAGAATCGTTTTATTGCCAATACCCAATTTGAGTTTTTTAATGAGTTTCTCACCGATGAGTATGGTGTTTCTTTTTTCAGGATTGAAATAAGAGCCTGTCCTGATCTTTTGTTTCAACCCGGTAACCTTGTTTTCTGTTTGGGGTTGAACTGCATTAATAATGATACCATTGCTTCCGGATGCAGATGCTATCATACCCGGAATGATAATGCGGCCCGCAGCTTCTGTTACATCCGGCAATGATTGTATTTGTTTTTGCATCAGGGATCCATCCGGCAAAAAATAGCGGATTTCAAAGTCTTTTCGAAAATCCGGGTGATGCAGTTGCAGGTGAGATACTTCGTTTTGTATGGCCAGGCGTACCCGTTGTTCTATCATGCCATTATAGAATGCCATCAGGAAAATACCTGCAGCAAGGCCAATGGTAACAGCACCGATAATAATACCGCTTCGCTTTTTATTCCTTCCTATGTTCCGCCAGGCGACACGTAGTAACATTTCTTTTATTTTTTCATAGCCGATACAGGGTCTAGTTTAAAAACGTACCACACAGGGTAAAGCCCCAGTAACAGTGCAATGGTCAATACAATTACGGACTGTGTTATAAATATGGGAACATGCACTGCTGTGGGAAATAACGCTTCAAAGCCAAAACGTTCGTATACTTCCGCCATTTTTCCGCTGATCCGGATAGGGTTCTTGCTGAACCAGGTAACAATCGGCCAGCTTATCAGTAATCCTGCCACAACCCCGGCTATGGTGATCCAGATAGTCTCAATGAGCAAGGTGAGACCCAACCTGATTTTTTTCATGCCAATGGCGACTAGCATTCCAAATTCAAAACGCCGTTCTGTTGTCATCATCAGTATGGTTCCGAAAATGCCAAAAGCAATGATGAGATAAAGAATACCTGTGAAAATGTAAAAGCTGCCACCATCCGCCCTGATATGATTGGCAATTTCCGGCATCAGTTCTTTCCAGTTCATTATTTCATATAGTGAGCCTGCTGAAGCGCTGATGTTCTGCTGCACTTCCATCATCTTTCCGGGGTCATGGATGCCAAAAGAAACAGAAGTAAGTAAACCTTCTGCATTAAGAAAGGACTGTGTTGTTGCCAACGGCAGGTAAAGCACACGGTCGTTGAGATCAGGAGAACCAAAATGGGCGATGGCTTTTACGGGGTATTTACCGGCTGCCAAAGTACCCTGGTAACCCTGGCTCAGGATTACAATTGTATCACCGGTAGTTATATTCAGCCTTTCCGAAAGCCCTTCTCCCAGAATTGCCTGCTCTTCACTTCCGGTGAAATAGGTGCCATTGATAAGTTTTGTTTCAAGGTGGCTGAATTCATTTTCCTTTTCAGGGTCAGTACCGACCAGCATGGCACCTTTAGTGGTGTTCCCGGAAGAAACCAGTACAAATGTTTCCAGGCGGGGAACCAACTTCGTTACACCATCTGTTTGTTGCAGCCGTTGCAATAATGAATCATCGGGTATAAACCCATTGTCAATAATTCGTTCTTCCCAATAACCTTTACTATGCATTTGTATATACCCATAGTAGAAGCCTACCACATTCTTTACCAGGTTGTCAAAAATGCCCCGCTGAAAGGATTGCATGGCAACCGCCAAAACCACAGCAAACGTAACAGAACCCATAGTGATGAATGTACGCCGCTTATTGCGCCAGAGGTTTCGCCAGGTAAGTTTAGTAATCATTGCAGGCGGGGCATATTCTGTGTAGTAAAGAAATTGTCATCGATTGGTTTATCAAACTGCAATTCATTATAGATAAACACCGTCTTGTTGTTTTTTTTGGCAGCAGGGGTCATTTCCATTCTTGATGGCAGCAGCCTGCCGCCCAGCATTTTTATATCATAAGTGCGAAGCGAGTTAACAAGTTTTCCGTCTTCATCAAAGTATTCAGCATACATGATGATATTATCCTTCTTATCTACCCACATGAGCACTTTACCCCAAACTACTGCTGATTCAGGTTTGGGTACAAGGAGGATTTTATAGCTGCTCCGGTCATCAATTACCGAATCGCCAATGATGGTATGTTTGTAATCTTCCACAACCGATGCTTCCTTCACCAGGTCATCATTGGTAAAGTCAGTTCCCATCCAGCTTTGGCTCATCATCGAAGGAGGTAATTTTATAGTTCTTTCGATGGAGGGTATCCAGTTCCAGACTTCTTTTTTTCGTTTCAGATAAACGATGCCTTTATCTTTTACAGGAGAGGTAACCAACAGCATGGCCAGATCATTGCCCTTACTCCAGCTTTTCATTTTCATTTCTCTCTTCCAGTTGGGGCGAATGACCTGTATGGTAAAAGTGGAAAACGAAGATTTCCCTTTGGCCCTTTCATCTGCCTTTCGGATGATATCGGTGGCATCCTGGGCGAATAAACACGGGGTTAATATAAAAAACAGCCATATGATACGCCATCGTAACATAAGTGACTGTGCTGGTACAAAGAAAGATCATTCCGGGGCGAAAAAGATTGACGGTTATCAGTATTTGGTATGATAGTAAAGAGGGAGATATCTTACAATAAATAAAAGACCCCGGTTGATGCGGGGTCTTTATAAGAATTTAAATGTAGGTCTATAATAGTTTCGAATCAATTTCAGGTTGCCTTGCAATTACACATCCAGCTTTGCGTACTTGGCATGGCTTTCAATGAATTCCCTCCGGGGCGCTACTTCATCACCCATCAGCATACTGAAGATTCGATCCGCCTCCGCAGCACTTTGTATGGTTACCAATTTTAATGTCCTGCTGGAAGGGTTCATAGTGGTTTCCCATAATTGCTCAGCATTCATTTCTCCCAAACCTTTATATCGCTGCACCGTCACTGATTCATCCTTGCCGGCTCCCAGTTTCTCCACCCACATTTTCCGCTGCTCCTCGTTCCAGGCATAGGATTGTTCTTTACCTTTTTTCACCAGGTAAAGCGGTGGCTGAGCTATATACACATAACCCTGCTCCACCAGTTCGGTCATATAGCGGTAAATGAAGGTCAGTATCAAAGTGGCAATATGCGATCCGTCCACATCAGCATCGGTCATGATGATGAGTTTGTGATAACGCAGCTTGCTCAGGTCGAGTGCCTTAGGATCTTCAGGGGTGCCGATTTTAACTCCCAGGGCGGTGAACATGTTGCGGATCTCTTCATTATCATAGATCTTATGTTCCATGGCCTTTTCTACGTTGAGAATTTTACCTCTCAGCGGTAAAATGGCCTGGAAACTCCTGTCACGGCCCTGCTTGGCAGTACCCCCGGCAGAATCACCCTCTACAAGGAAGAGTTCGCAACGTTCGGGATCACGGTCGGAACAATCGGCCAGTTTTCCCGGCAAACCTCCACCTGTCAATACAGATTTACGCTGTACCAGTTCCCTTGCTTTTCTGGCTGCAGCCCTGGCCTGGGCAGCCAGAATAACTTTTGAAACAATATTCTTTGCCTCTTTCGGGTTTTCCTCCAGGTAAGCTTCCAGTACTTTTGAAACGGTAGTATCCACCACACCCATTACCTCATTATTGCCCAATTTGGTTTTGGTTTGACCTTCAAATTGTGGTTCAGGTACTTTTACTGATATAATGGCACTTAAACCTTCACGGAAATCATCCCCTTCAATCTCCACTTTGGCTTTTTCAAACAAACCGTTTTTATCGCCATAGCTTTTAAATACCCTTGTCAATGCACGGCGAAAACCGGATACATGGGTACCGCCTTCAATGGTATTGATATTGTTTACATAAGAATAAATATGTTCGTTGTAACTATCGTTATAGCTAAGCGCCACTTCAACCGCTACATTGGTGGCTTCGTCTCTTCCTTCTACAGCAATCACTTTCGGAATAAGCGAATTGCGTCCGGCACTTTGGTCCAGCATTTCTACAAATTCTACAATACCGCCTTCGCTATAGAAACTTTTACTGTAATTGGCGCCGTCTTCTTCTTTTTCCCGGAGGTCGTTGAGGGTAATGCGTACACCACGGTTCAGGTATGCCAGTTCCCTTAACCGTCCTTCCAAAATATCTTTATTATAAGTCGTAGTAATGAAAACAGAACTATCCGGCCAGAAATGTACCCGGGTGCCAGTTTTATCGCTGGTGCCTATCTCTCTGACGGGGTACTGCGGAACGCCTATATGGTATTCTTGCTCAAACACCTTTCCTTCCCGCTGAACCGTTACTTGCAGTTTGGTGCTTAAAGCATTTACACAGCTTACACCCACACCATGCAAACCACCCGAAACTTTATAAGAGCCTTTATCGAATTTACCACCTGCATGCAATACTGTCATCACCACTTCAAGAGCAGAACGTTTTTCTTTGGTGTGCATGACAGTGGGGATACCGCGGCCATCATCTTCCACAGAAATAGAATTGTCCTCATGTATGTTTACCGTTATATTCTTACAATAACCGGCCAGGGCTTCATCAATTGAATTGTCTACTACCTCGTACACAAGATGGTGCAACCCTTTTACACCGATGTCGCCGATATACATGGCCGGACGTTTGCGCACTGCTTCCAATCCTTCCAAAACCTGTATACTGTCTGCACTGTATGTGCCGGGTGTTGTTGGTTTTATTTCTGTTATTTCTGTACTCATAATTGGGGTAAAATCCTCTCGTTAAACAGGGAAAAAAATTAACTCACAAATGTACTGAAATGCACCGGGGTAAGGGGCATTTACCGGTTCTTTTTTACGGTATTTTTTACACAAAAATCAGCCGGTTTGTCCTTCTTTTTTTGAAGTAGATTTTGGGTATACCAAAAAAATAAAAATGCCCCCATTCTGGAGGCATTTATTGTCGAAAAAAGCTGATTATCTTTTTACAATCTGGGCCACCAGGTCGGCTTCTGCGCAAACCTTGTTGCCTACGTAGGTGGTACCCTTCATTTCGCAAATACCGCGGCGGATGGGAGCGGAAAGTTCCATTTTCAGGATCAGCGTATCTCCGGGGCGTACCATATTCTTGAATTTGCAATTGTCAATTTTCAGGAAATAAGTATCATGTTCGCCCCCGCCGCTCAGGTTGATGGCAAGTATGCCGCCGCACTGGGCCAGCGCCTCTATCTGTAATACACCCGGCATTACCGGGTTGCCGGGGAAATGTCCCTGGAAGAACCATTCATTGAACGTTACATTTTTGATGCCCACGATATGTGTATCGCTGAGTTCAATGATTTTGTCAACCAATGCAAAAGGGAAACGATGGGGCAATGTTTTTTCAATATACTGCTGATCGTACACAGGAGGCTGGCTGGGATCGTAAACCGGAATACCTCTTGTGTGTTTATTCTTTTTGATATACTGTTTGATCTTTTTAGCAAACTCCACGTTGCTGCTATGGCCGGGCCGGTTGGCAATAATACGTCCTTTGATAGGGTAGCCTATGAGTGCAAGGTCACCAATTACATCCAGCAGTTTGTGCCTGGCCGGTTCATTGGGGAAACGTAGTTCCAGGTTATTCAGATAACCTTCACTTTTTACTTCGATCCTGTCTTTTTTAAAGATCTTTTTCAGGCGGTCCATTTCCTTGTCATCAACCGGCTTATCTACTATAACAATAGCATTATTAACATCGCCGCCTTTAATAAGGTTATTATCCAGCAGCATTTCCAGTTCATGCAGAAAGCAAAAAGTGCGGCAGGGGGCTATCTCTTTTTTAAACTCGGACAGGTGTTTCAGTCCCGCATGTTGTGTGCCCAGTACAGGTGAGTTAAAATCAATGAGAGTGGTTACCTGGTATTCAGTAGCCGGCATGGCCACCATTTCCACTCTTTTAGTTTCATCGTAATGGAAAATATTTTCATCGATAGTGTACCATTGTTTGGCAGCATCCTGTTCTGCAATGCCGGCTTCTTCAATCAATTCAATAAATGGCTGGGAACTGCCATCCATTATTGGCATTTCAGGTCCGTTGATTTCCAGCAGACAGTTATCTACCCCCATACCCACCAGTGCTGCCAGTACATGTTCTACTGTACTTACTTTGGCACCATTGGCTTCCAGGGTGGTGCCACGGCTTACATCTGTTACCAGGTCGCAATCAGCTTTAATGATGGGTTGATTAGGCAGGTCAATTCGCTGAAACTGGAACCCAAAACCGGGGCTGGCCGGTTTTAATGTCAGGTCTGCCAGGATTCCGGTATGCAAACCGGTGCCGGAAATACTAACAGCTGATTTCAGTGTATGCTGCTTGTCGGGGTTGAAAGAAGGCATTCCGTTTTTATCGGTATAAGACTTCTTTTCTGCTAATGGATTCATGCCGGCAAAGATAACGACCACAGATTTATTACTAATTATATTGATAGAATGATTTACCTGATTTTATTACCCGTAACTGGCAGATTTTCAACATTATTTGAAATTTCTATTAAAGTCACAGACCGGAAACAGGAGGTCAGGTGTATGAATGCTGCTAATCATACAAACAGCTGTTAAAGGTCATTGGGCAGCCTTACCAGTAAGTATACCTTAACAGGTGAAAAAATTCTTCATTCATAATACCAGTTTATATGAAAAAGTATTTCTTATCCTGGTTGGTAATTGCTTCCCTCACAGCACAGGGCCAGGCCTGGACAAAGCAATATGATTTTGTGGATGATTGCATCTGTGGGCTGGCTAAAGTCAGCAAGGATGGAAAATTTGGTTATGTTGATCAAAAAGGCACCCTGGTGGTACCGGTAATTTACCAGGAGGCAATGGCTTTTAATGAAGGCATAGGTGCCGTTAAAATTGATAATAAGTGGGGCTTTCTAGACAGTACAGGTAAAACAATTATTGAGCCTGAATATGAAGAAGCCGGATCATTTCATGAGTCACTGGCTGCTGTGCGCAAAAACGGAAAGTTTGGATTTATTGATAAAACCAATAAGGTGGTGATAACATTTAGCTTTTCCATGGCTAATGGATTTTCTGAAGGGCTGGCACCTGTGGCTAATGATAAAGACCTGTGGGGTTATGTAAATGCAACCGGAAAAGTAGTAATAACCTGTGTCTATACATTTGCTGATAAATTTGAAGAAGGCAGGGCCAGGGTTATGAAAGGCGGCCAGATGTTTTATATTGATGCTAACGGTAAATTGATTAAAGATTGATTAAAAACTATCTGCCTGAACGGGACTTTTAGTTAGGCTTTTAGTAGCTAATTTTTGTTGTGTGGCTGAAAGGGTGTCAATACTTATTGCACCTTTTCAGCCATTAGTTGTTTTATAAGGGTCTCCAGTTCTTTCACCCTTTTTTCCAGCTCAGGAAGTTTACGGGCTGCGGCCTGGCTGCGAAGGGCAGAGGTATAATCATAAGCCGGGGAGCCGGTAACTGCCTTACCGGGTTCAATGGATTTACTTACCCCGCTTTGTGCATTCACTTTGGCGCCATCCCCCAGCTGAATGTGGCCTACTATACCCGCCTGGCCACCGATCATTACTCCATTACCGATTTTGGTACTGCCACTTACACCAGCCTGTGCAGCTATAACACTGCTGTGCCCTACTTCTACATTATGGGCAATCTGGATAAGGTTATCCAGTTTGGCCCCGCTTTTTATCAGTGTGGAACCGATGGTGGCTCGGTCTATTGTGGCATTGGCACCGATCTCGACATTGTCTTCAATCACCACATTGCCAATCTGGGGTACTTTTTTAAAACTGCCATCTGCCTGGGGGGCAAAACCAAAGCCATCACTGCCGATAACAGTGCCTGCATGGACGGTTACATTATTACCGATCTTACAATCATGATAGATACGTACGCCGGGATGAATAATGGTATTATTTCCGATAATTACGTTATCGCCTATAAAAGCATTGGGATAGATCTTGGTATTGTTGCCCAGTTTTACATTTTCCCCGATATAAGTAAAAGCACCAATAAATACCTGTTCGCCATAAGTAGCTGAACTGGCAATATAAGTGGGTTGTTGTATGCCAGTAAGTTGTTGTTGTACTATTTCCTGGTATCTGGCCAATAAAGTGGCAAAGGCACTATAGGCATCCGGTACCCGGATGAGTGTTGCATTTACAGGTTGTTTCAGTTCCTGGGATTCGTTGACGATCACTACGGAAGCTTTTGTAGTGTACAGGAATTCTTCATATTTGGGATTGGCCAAAAAAGCCAGTTGTCCTTCACCGGCTTCTTCAATTTTCCCAAAAGAGTTTACCAGGGCATTGGCATTACCTTCGGTTCTGCCATTGATCAGCAATGCAATTTGTGATGCCGGAAATGTCATATTACTTGTTTCTTGTTACTTGATCCTGGTTGTTTTGACGAAAAAAAATGCCTGACCGGGTAGCTAACATCGATAATAACAAATGTAATGTTTTTTAACCTCGCCATAGGCCAACCCGCTTTTTACACTAATCAAAGCATTGTCAACGGCAGAAATATCTTTTATTGTACCGTCTTTGAATAAAATATTGATTCTTTCATCTTCGGGGTCATATGTGGTATTGCTGGCTATTCCTGTAAAAACAAAATAACCTGCCTCTTTTTCCTTAATACCCAACGCCTTTACCACTTCTTCTGTCTTTTCTTTTACCAACGAATTTTCAAAGACGGTTGACTGCAACTTTACTTTCAGCAATTTTCGTTCCACCAGGCAAGTACAAAGTGTAGCCAATATTTTATCCGGATGCTGGCACCAGTTTTTAATCGTGGCCATAACATCGTGGTCATCAAGACGGCAGAATTTGTCCAAATGCTGCTCCATCGATGTTTTTACATTCATATTTTTCAGGAAAAAGTCAAGTTCGGCCGAAGCCGCATTTACAGACACATTGTTGCTGAGTAATTCCTTGGCCCGGCGTATGATCTTTACCAGCATCATTTCAGCCCCTAATACTGTTTTGTGGAGGTAAACCTGCCAGTACATTAACCGGCGGGATACCAGGAATTTTTCAATGGAGTAAATGGCCTTTTCTTCTACCATGAGTTCGCCATCTTTTACAGTCAGCATTTTGATGATACGGTCATAGCCGATAACACCTTCGGATACACCGGTAAAAAAGCTGTCACGGTTCAGGTAATCCATTCTGTCCACATCCAGTTGACCTGATATCAACTGATACAGAAATTTTTTAGGATGGTTATTGGTGAAAATGGCAATAGCTGTATCCAGTTCTCCTTTCAATTCTTCATTCAGTTTTTGCATCAGCAGGAGTGACAATTCCTCATGATGTACATCCCGGATCAATTCCTGTTCCAGGGCATGTGAAAAAGGGCCATGTCCAATATCATGCAACAGGATGGCAACCTTCGCCCCCAGTTCTTCCTCGGAGCTGATGGCAATGCCTTTGCTTTTCAGTTCGCCCAATGCCATACACATCAGGTGGTAGGCGCCTAACGAATGGTGCAGCCTTGAATGCACGGCCCCCGGGTATACAAGGTGTGCAAAAGCCATCTGGTGAATATTGCGCAACCGCTGGTAATAAGGATGTGAGATGATCTGCAATATCAAAGGGTGGTCGACAGTAATAAAACCATATACCGGGTCGTTGATGATCTTGCGGGTCTGTGCCATTGTTGCTTTTTTGTTAAACACAAGGGTGTAAAGCTACAATTGCTGGGCTTATTAAACTAAATTTGAACGATGCTGGTTCTTGCACAAGAGGAAAGCTGCAATCTAAAATCATAAATACACAGAATGGCTATAGCAAAAATTATTTGGGTGGATGATGAAATTGAAAGCCTGCAATCACAAAAAATGTTTTTGGAAAATAAGGGCTACGAGGTACAAACATTTACCAATGGGTTTGATGCTATCGATTATGTAAAGGAAAACCCGGTGGATGTAGTACTGATTGATGAAAGTATGCCCGGCATTACCGGTTTGGAAACATTGGCAAAGATCAAGGAGATTAATCAATCGCTGCCGGTGGTGTTGATTACTAAAAATGAAACGGAGAACCTGATGGATGAAGCTATCGGGTCGCAAATAAGTGATTACCTGATAAAACCGGTAAATCCCAACCAGGTTTGGCTGAGCCTGAAAAAAATTATCGACAACAAAAGGCTGGTAGCAGAAAAAACAACTACAGCCTATCAGCAGCAGTTTCGAAACCTCTTTATGGCATTGAACAGCAATCCCGACTATAATGAATGGATGGATATTTACAAGAAGCTGGTGTATTGGGAACTGGAAATGCAGAAAAGTGACAGCCCGGAGATGCAGGAAGTGCTGCAGACACAAAAGAATGAAGCCAATACAGAATTCTTCAAATTTGTTTCTAAGAATTACGCTTCATGGGTTTCCCCTAAAAGCACTGATGGCCCGGTAATGAGCCACACTCTTCTAAAGTTCAAGGTGCTGCCGCACCTGGAAAAAGGAACGCCTTTGTTTTTTATCCTTATTGACAACCTGCGGTTTGATCAGTGGAAATCGATACAACCCATTTTTGCTGAGAGTTTCCGTATACTGGAAGAAGACAGTTTTTACAGCATTTTACCGACTGCTACACAATATGCCCGCAATGCCATTTTTTCCGGCCTGATGCCGGTGGATATAGAAAAGCAGTTTCCGGCACAATGGAAAAACGATGATGAAGAAGGCGGTAAAAATCTGAATGAAGAAGAGTTCTTCAGGGCACAACTTAAGCGTTTAGGCAAGGGTGATCTCAAAGTATCTTATACCAAAGTCGTAAACAACCAGGCGGGAATAGATCTGATGAACAACATACATAACCTTTTGTCTAATGACCTGAATGTGATCGTTTACAATTTCGTTGACATGCTCAGTCATGCCAGAACGGAAATGGAAGTGCTGAAAGAACTGGCGGGAGACGAAATGAGTTACCGTAGTATTACGGCAAGCTGGTTTGAGCATTCGCCGTTGCACCAGGCGCTGAAAAAAATTGCAGATAAAAATATCAGGCTTGTACTGGCAACTGATCATGGAAGTATTAGGGTGAAAACTCCCTGCAAGGTGGTGGGAGATAAACAAACCACTACTAATCTCCGCTACAAGCATGGCCGCAATCTGAATTATGATCACAAAGATGTACTGGCTTTTCGTGACCCCCGGGATGCCGGGTTGCCCGTACCTACCATCAACTCTTCATTCATCTTTGCCCGGGAAGATAATTTCCTTTGCTACCCGAATAACTATAATTATTATGTGAATTACTATCGCAATACCTTCCAGCATGGCGGTGTAAGCCTGGAAGAAATGATAGTACCGGTTATTAAAATGCAGAGTAAATAACGATGAATCATTAGGGGGAGCAATTGTGGAAAAACTTTTCAGCTCTTCGGAAGCCATTACGATGCCAGCAAATAAATTTGCAATTACCCATAACCCCCCTTTAGGGGATGGAGGTATAATGAAGTATAATCAGACAACTCTTAATAAACTTGAAGCTATACCGGAAGAAGCAGGTTATGTACTGCGCTATGAAAGAGGTAATTTTCAAAGCGGCTATTGCATACTGGAACAAAAAAAGGTAGTAGTCCTGAATAAGTTCCTGCAAATAGAAGGTCGTATCAATACTTTGTTAGACCTGATACCCCAGCTGCAAATAGACCCCGGATTCCTTTCGGAGGAATCTCAGAAGTTGCATGCAGAAATAATTGCCAACCTTCAGGCTGAAGGAAATGAATAAGGTAATAAGCTGAAGTGTTGAAGTGGATAAATGAGATCCTTATAGCCGCCTGAATTTGTAACCTGTTAACTTTGCCCTGTGAAATGTCCGCCATTAAAAGTTACTTTTCTCGGTACAGGCACCAGCAGTGGTGTGCCTATGATTGGTTGTGATTGTGAGGTTTGTACTTCCGTAGATAAAAAAGATAAAAGGCTTCGTTCCAGTATATTGGTACAGTCCGCCAGTACAAGTTTAGTAGTCGATACCGGTCCTGATTTTCGATACCAGATGCTACGCCAGAAAGTAAAACACCTGGATGCAGTTGTATTTACCCATCCGCATAAGGACCACCTGGCTGGCCTGGATGATGTAAGAGCCTTTAATTTTTTTTCAAAAAAGCATATTGATATTTATGCTGATTCGCTTACTGAAGAAGCTGTGCGAAGAGACTTTTATTATGCCTTTACCGATACAAAATATCCCGGGATACCGGAGCTTAACCTGCATACAATTTCTGATGAACCGTTTATAGTGGGAGATATACCTGTCATTCCTGTACAGGTTTGGCACCTGAAAATGCCGGTACTCGGTTTTCGCTTCGGCAAGTTTACTTATATAACGGATGCCAACCGGATTGATGATGCCGAAAAAGACAAAATAAGGGGCAGTGAGGTGCTGGTATTAAATGCACTGCGCAAACAAAAGCATATTTCTCATTTTACATTGAATGAAGCCATTGAATTATCCGGGGAGTTAAAGGCAGGCACAGCGTATTTTACCCACCTTTCTCATCAAATGGGAAAACATGCCGAAATTGAAGCTGAACTTCCTGATAATATCCATCTTGCTTATGACGGCCAGGTACTGGAGTTCAATTGAAATTTTTACACTAACGCCTGTTAGTTTTTAGAAAAAATTCTTTTACTTTGCAATGCCTCTAATGATATTGCTTGCACATCCCCTGGAGGCCCAAGATTGTGCCACTAACCCGGTGCTTGCCGGTAAGTGGCACAATTGTTTCACATAAACCAACGATTGAAACGTATGAATTTTCAGCAATCCGAACTGACGCAACAGGTAGCCCAAACGGCCCGTGATTTTGCCCGCCAGCATGTTAAGCCATTTGTCATGGAATGGGACGAAAGGCAAGAGTTTCCCGCCCATGTATTTCGTGAAATGGGGCAATTGGGTTTAATGGGTGTACTGGTGCCGCAAGAATATGGCGGTGCCGGTTTAGGATACTACGAGTACAAAGTGATCATCGAAGAAATTGCCAAAGTTTGTGGTTCAATCGGACTTAGCCTGGCGGCACACAATTCTTTGTGCACAGGTCATATTCTCAGTTTCGGTAATGAAGAGCAGAAAAAAAAGTGGTTGCCTAAATTAGCAACCGGTGAATGGATCGGTGCCTGGGGGCTAACGGAACCCAATACCGGCAGCGATGCGGGAAATATGAAATGTGTAGCCGTAAAAGAAGGTGATCATTGGGTGATCAACGGTACAAAGAACTGGATCACCCATGGCCGTAGCGGGGAAGTGGCCGTTGTTATTTGTCGTACCGGCGAACCAAGAACGAAGAATAATGCCACGGCATTTGTGGTAGAAAGAGGTGTGCCGGGTTTCAGCGGTGGCAAAAAAGAAAATAAACTGGGAATGCGTGCCAGTGAAACCGCTGAAATGATATTTGATAATTGCCGGATTCCCGACAGTAACCGTCTGGGTGAAGTAGGAGAGGGTTTTAAACAGGCGATGAAAGTGCTGGATGGCGGAAGGATCTCTATTGCTTCTCTGGCATTAGGAATTGCCAAAGGTGCTTACGAAGCTGCCCTGCAGTATTCACAGGAAAGATACCAGTTTGACCAACCCATTGCCCATTTCCAGGGAATTTCCTTTAAACTGGCCGATATGGCCACTGAAATTGCAGCTGCTGAATTGCTGATTCAACAGGCCTGCGACCTAAAAGAAAGGCACCTGCCAATGACAAAAGAAGCTGCCATGGCAAAATATTATGCAAGCGAGGTGTCTGTAAAAGTGGCCAATGATGCTATTCAGATATTCGGAGGCTATGGATATACCAAAGATTTTCCGGTAGAAAAGCATTACCGGGATGCCAAACTATGTACAATCGGTGAAGGAACCAGCGAAATACAAAAGCTGGTAATCAGCCGGGAAGTGCTGAAATAATTTTTTTGTTTGCCTATAGACTGCTGATGAGAAAAGCCCCGGAATACCGGGGCTTAATTTTTTTTAGTATTGCAGATTCTAAAGCGGAATATTGCCGTGCTTTTTTCGAGGTCTTTTGGCTACTTTATTTTCCAGCATGGCAAACGCCTTGATGAGTTTTTTTCTTGTTTCCCTTGGCTCAATTACTTCATCAATAAATCCTCTTTCTGCTGCAGTGTAAGGGTTGGCAAATAGTTCAGCGTACTCCGCTTCTTTTTCCAATAGTTTTTTAGCCGGATCCTCTGCTGCTGCTATTTCATTCTTGAAAATGATCTCACTGGCTCCTTTTGCACCCATAACAGCTATCTCAGCTGTGGGCCAGGCATAGTTCATGTCTGCTCCAATATGTTTGGAGTTCATCACATCGTAAGCGCCTCCGTATGCCTTGCGGGTGATGACTGTGCAACGGGGTACAGTCGCTTCACTTAAAGCATACAGCAATTTTGCCCCGTTGGTAATAATGCCGTTCCACTCCTGGTCTGTACCCGGCAGAAAACCAGGTACATCTACCAATACAAGCAGGGGGATATTGAAACAATCGCAGAAGCGGGTAAACCTTGCTCCTTTTTTAGAACTGTCAATATCCAGTACGCCAGCCAGGCTTTGGGGTTGATTGGCAACAATGCCGATACTTCTTCCTGCCAGGCGGGCAAAACCAACTACAATATTGTCTGCATAGTATTCATGTATCTCAAAGAAACTATCCGTATCGCAAATGCCTTCTATTACCGAACGGATATCATAGGGTTGATTGGCATTGGCAGGAACAATGTTCTCCAGCACTTCTCTTGTTTCATCACCCAATATATAAGGTAGCTTTTGCACGACATCCTCGCAGTTCTGCGGCATATAGCTTAGCAGTTTCTTTACCTGGTTGATGCAATCCATATCATTCAATGCCGTAAGATGAGTTACTCCTGATTTGGTGGAGTGTGTGGATGCGCCTCCCAGTTCTTCCGAGCTTACTTCTTCATTGGTTACAGTTTTTACTACGTTTGGTCCAGTTACAAACATGTAGCTGGTATTTTCTACCATTATGGTAAAATCAGTCATGGCAGGAGAATATACAGCGCCACCTGCACAAGGCCCCATAATTGCGGATATCTGAGGAATGACTCCTGAAGACTGAACATTTCGGTAAAAAATATCAGCATATCCGCCCAGGGACCGTACACCTTCCTGTATACGGGCACCGCCTGAGTCATTAAGCCCTACCATGGGTGCACCTGATTTCATGGCCATGTCCATAATGCGGCAGATCTTTTCTGCATGTGTTTCAGATAAAGCACCGCCGAAAACGGTGAAGTCCTGAGCAAAAACATACACCAGCCTTCCGTTCACGGTTCCATAGCCTGTAAT
>DASUDW010000233.1:0-11121 GCA_036275415.1 Chitinophagaceae bacterium
GATTTTTGTATCAAGCAAAAAATCCCTGAATGATTCAGCATCATCATCCGCATAATTAAGCTGGGAAATATTTTTATAATTGGAAATGCCCACTATTAACGCATAGGTTGGCCCCCATTCGGTATTGGTGGCAGGTTTGCCGAGTTCTATACCTCTTCTCGTTACGGTATCTTTTTGGGCAATAACGGGGGATAAATAGCCTGTAATAGCTATAAATAAAAGAAAAAGACACTTCAGTAAGGTGTTGTTCCGATGTGTCATAGATTGAAAGGTTATTGACCCACTAATTTACAACTAATAAATGAGGAAAATATACCCAATACAAGGTATTCAAAACGGGTATAGTTAAAGGGGATTCAGTCAAAAAACTTCACCATATCCAGCCAATCCAGATTATGGGTTATATCAATATTGGTTCCCCATATCTCTTTCAGGCTCCTGAGGCTTACTTCACCTACCAGGAAGATACTGCCGCATACAATAACGAGGTCATTTTTGCCGGCATGTAGCGAAGCGGCATATAAAGCAGTGTTTACCGAAGAAAAAGAATTACCATGTAGCCCTTGCTGCAAAGCTTTTTGCTGAAGTTCCTCCGCGGGCAGGGCACGGGGTATTTGTGCACAGGTAAAGTAATAACGGGCATTTTGGGGTAAAATTTCCAGTATGGAACCGATGTCTTTATCCTTCACCATTCCTAAAATGATATGTAACTGCCGGTGCGGGGTTTGTTCTATTTGTTGCAGCAGTTGTTCAATCCCGTTCTTATTATGGGCAACATCCAGTACCACCATGGGTGAATGATGAATGATCTCCCATCGGCCGTGCAGGCCGGTTAATTTTTTGACCTGCTGCAGGGCTGTTTTGATATGATCTTCTTTTATCTTCCACCCGGTCTGTTGAAGTTGATAACATGATTCCAAAACCGTTAACAGGTTTTTGGTTTGGTAAATACCCGGAAGATCCAGCTGATAGGTTTCCGTTTTGCCATTTTTTACCTCGGTTACCAGTTGATGTTCTTTCCATTCTGTGCGGGTTACCTGCCTTTGTTGACCCGCAAGGGATATCATTGAGTTTTTGATTTCCGCCGCCTTCTTGAAAACAGGTAAGGTTTCAGGAAGTATTTCACCGATCACCACCGGGATGTTCTCTTTGATGATCCCGGCTTTTTCAAAAGCAATTTTTTCCAGTGTATCACCCAGCATATTCATGTGGTCCCAGCCGATATTGGTTATGATGCTTAATTCGGGAATAATAACATTGGTACTGTCCAGCCGGCCGCCGAGGCCTGTTTCTATTACAGCAATATCAACTTTTTGCTGTGCGAAGTAATCAAAGGCCATAGCCACGGTTATTTCAAAAAAGCTGGGATCAATCCGCTCTATTTCCCCCTTTATTTTTTGGGTAAAGTCCACCACAAATTCTTCCGTCACCATTTGCCCGTTCACTTTTATCCGTTCCCTGAAATCTTTTAAGTGGGGCGAAGTGTAAAGTGCGGTCTTGTAACCTGCTGTTTGTAAAATAGCTGCCAGCATATGGCTTACTGATCCTTTGCCATTGGTGCCGGCAATATGAATGGTTTTAAATTTCTTTTGCGGGTCCTCTAAAAATTTGCATAATGCAAGGGTATTGGTCAGGTCTTTTTTATAGGCTGCTGCACCGATCCTGCTGAACATCGGCAGGCGGGTAAACAAATATTCAATGGTTTCCGGGTAATTCATCGGGGCAAAAGTAAAAAAAGCAAAGCCACGGCTGATCGCCATGGCTTTGCCCGGATATATTTTAATTTTAGTTTACCCTGAAATTGAACTGAACGGTGATCATTGATTCATGATCTGCCTGGTCAAATTTGATCCGTTGCAGGTATTGAATAATGGCATTCTTGTAAGCACTGCCGGAATTGGATGACCCTTTGGCAATGCTAACGAAAGTGCCTACTCCTTCCGGTGATACATTTACGTTGGCATAAATCGTAGCTTTCTCCAGGTCACCTTCAAATGAATAGCTGCGGACAATTTTACGGTCACCTCTGGTAACCCTGGGGCCGTTCCCGCTTCCCGTACCTGAACCATTGCCACCGCCATTACCGGTACCGCTTCCGCCTCCCGTGCCGCTGCCATTACCAACACCACTGCCGGTGCCGGTGCCGCCGGCCTTGTCATAATCTTCGGCGCCACCACCACGGCCGGTGCCGGTTGTGGTTTTTCCGAGTACTGCTTTTGGTACACGGGGAGCAGGAGTTTCCACCACCGGTTTGGGTTCTGTTTTAGCAACAGAAGTATTGGTAATGGTAGTGGCTTTGGGTTTAGCTATGACCGGCTTGGTAACTTCCGGTGCGGTTTTATCATTATCCTCTTCTATATCTTTAGAATCTTGTTGTTCACCGGGGGCAGGAGGAGTATAAGGAGCGATTCCCGGATCACCGGCAGCCTGAACAGGATTACCGCCACCGCCACCGCCATCGGCCAGGGTTTCCGGCTCTTCCGGCAGGTTCAGTTCCACTTCTATGCCCGGTTCCTGCACCGTTTTTTCAAATACAGGTAAGTCCCATTTCAAAAGGAACATCAGCAGGATCATCAAACCGGCAAAGCCGGCAGTGATCATAGATGCCTGGGAACGGTTTTTGGCTTCAAGGGATGCAGACATAGCGTAAGCGTTATTCATACAAATCTACATTTAGGTGTTGGGCGGTGCAAATCATTGTTGTTCACACCTGTCAGTAACGATTCAAACACCATGCAACTTGCATAAGCAGCTATATATTAAATGTTAAGATTTTGACAAAGCATCAGCCTACCCGGTTGTAAAGCCAGCCCGGAGACCATCTCATAATTTTCGCAATGATCCACCAGCGGCGGCTGATATAAACTTTCACTTTCTTTCTTTTGATGGCTCTTATTATCTGGTCAGCAGCTTTTTCAACGGGAATCAGCCAGAATATCCCTTCACCTTTTGCCATTTTGGTGTCAACAAACCCCGGTTCTATACAGGTAATGATTATTCTCCTGTTGGTTTTCTTTGCTTTGATGGATAAACCTTCGAAATAACTGCTCTGAAATGCTTTGGAAGCATTATAGGCAGGTGCGTGGCTGCCACCCCGATTAGCGGCTACTGATGAAATAGTAACCAGGTGGCCATGTCCCTGTGCCCGGAAAAAATTATAAGCCCAGTTAGCGATCTCAATAAAGGCCTTTACATTCGTATCCACTGTTAGTTTGTCAATGGCCCAGCTAAGTTCCTTTGAGGGTTCACCGGTACCTGCACTGATGATCAGTAAATCCAGTCCATCCAGTTTGGTTATTAACTTTTCAAGGTGCGGCAGGGTATGTTCAGCAGTAACATCAAAACATTCATATTCAGCCTGGTCAGGAAATTTTTCTTTAAAACTTGACAGTAAATCAAGCCTCCTTCCTGTTATCCCTACTTTCCAGTTGGCAATGGCATATTTCTCTCCTAATGATCTTCCGATACCGGAGGTGCCGCCAACTATTATTACCTTTTGCTGTTTCACCCGGCGAAAATATCAACTGCTATGTCAATAATTTCTTAATTTAGGTAAAAGCACTGCCATGCGAAAGTCAATTCTTTCAAAAGCTGTGCTCTTCTTATTCCTGCTTGTACCCGCATCAATAACCAGGGCGCAGACTATTTCATCACAAAAGGGGTTAATCACCGCTGTTTTTACAAATCCAAACGGGAGAATTATTGTTTACCTGCCGGATGATATCAGGCCAGGGGATTTGATATCAGGGACAATAATAGCAGAGCCCTTTGGTGACCATACAAGGCAAAAAGAAAAAAACCTTGCTGAACTGGTGAGGTATTCTGTAAATATTGATGGTAATAAATTTAAGGGGGCTCTTGATCCTTCCTCATTCAAATGGCTTGTACATCAGGAAAGGGAAACCAAAATTCCGATAGAATTATTAAGCCCTTCTGGTCAAAAAGTTGGTTTGTTGCATTGCCCGATGGGTGATTTGGCAAAGTTTAGTTCACATTCGGACAACTGTATTATTCCTTCACATGCAGTAACGGCTGCCCCGGTAAAAATTTCAGGAAACTTTGATGGAGATTTACAAAATACAAAGTGCACATTAAATAATCAGCCGGTGCAACTATTGGCTGAATCACCCAGGCAATGCCAGGTAAATTATCCTGTAAACGGGCAAGGGTTTAAAACCATTCAAATAAGTGAAAACGGATCTGAGAAATGTTCCGGAAAAGTATCAGGCGTTGATATGATTGTCACTCATGGGGACCTGAATCTTAAGAATGGACAAACTACTTTTATAGATATAAAAATCACAGGGCTTAACAATCTGCCCGATACAGCCTGGCTTACCATTTCAAATTCCACACCCGGAGTTGTAACCATGACCAATGGAAATATTCAACAAATACCTGTTTTTGATGATCCTGATGTTAAGGAAGGAGTGTTTTTCATTCATTGCACAGCAGTGGGTATTGCCTCGGGCACATTTAAAGTAGATGTTAATCTTGACCTTCCGGCTAACAATAATAGTCCGGGGTATTTTAATATTGACTGGAATGAATTTAAAAATGAAAGCGGGTATCCCGGTTCTTATGGTTATATTGGAGATCAGCCATGTAATCCTGAGGGGAAAACCGTAACGTGGCGCTGGAAAAGAGCATTTATATGCGAAACAGATGAAACAAAAGTGTTGCCCTGCGGTCATTCAAAAGAAAGTGCTGATTTATTGGATAAAATCAAGGAATTGCTGGAGGAAGTTGAATTGGACAAAGCAAATGATATTGCGGAAAAAATGTCAAAAGCTTTTACTACTTCAAAAATGTTTTCCTATTCCATACACCTGATACGAAAGTATTATATAATTGATGTCAGCTATACATGTGTAAATGGGAAATGGCAACCCGTCGGAGGTCTTTATATAAGTGAAGGCATAGACGACCTTGGCTGGCATTCCGTCAACAGGATAAAAACATTTTGCTGGACGACATTTGATTCACCGGCGGAAGAACTGGAGTTTAAAGATGCACTGGAGTTTACTATTAAAGCTGTATGTAAGTGATTATTTATTGCTAGTACATTGACTGCTGATGGCAGTTTATTCTGTTTGATTAATAGACCCGGTCCGGTAAAAAGTGAAAAGTTATTTTTTCTTTTCAATCTTAAGTGAGATTCCAGCGGCCACTATATATTTTCCATAACCGGCTTCCAAATAGCCGGATGCTTTTTCACCGAATCCATATCTAATGCCGACTACCGCATTATAGCTGACAGGGGTGGGTGCAGTAAACTTTTTATACTCCTGCCCGTTGGCTGATTGGTAAGAGCCATTCCAGATATTAAGTCCCACATTGCCTTTAGCATAAGGTAAAACTTTACCCTCTGTTTCAAGGTATTTTACTGTTTGAACGGTAAGTGAAATATTGCTCAGTTTGCCGGTAAATGCAAGGTTAAAACCGGCTATATCTTTATAGTCAGCATTATAATTGGCATAGGAAACGCAGGCCCCGATGCTGAACAGTTTCTGAACAAAGTAATCATAAGAAATGGCAACAGGTCCGACGCTTTTTTTGTTCAGTTGCGTAAAGCCCGGAAAAGATTCGAGTGAATTCTTTATAGTATTAGGGAACCCGTATTGAATGGAAATCAACTGGTCTTTCTTCTCAAATGGGTATGCCATGTTTTTTTTCTGGCCATTAGTCCATAACGGCACAATGAAAAGCAGCAGCAGGTATTTCTTCATAAAAGAAAAAATTGCAATGAAAGAAAATCAGAAAATACTGCTTTGAGGTATGGTTCAATGTGCGAAATCTGATTCAAATATACCTTTTATCCGTTCCATCGGCGGATTGAAATAACCATATTGTAGTGCAGGGAATTCTTCCCTGATAAGTTGCTGCAACTGTTTTACCCCCATGCATTCCCCGGTATCGGTCACACCGATCTTGCCCAGGTACCAGTCCGGGTCAATATTGAAATTGCGCCATTGGATCATCTTTAAACCTGTTTCTTTTATCAGCTTTCTTAATGCCTCATATTCAGCAACGGAGTCTGTCATCCCCGGAAATACAAAATAGTTGATGGATGTCCATCCGCCATAACGGGTTACTACTTTCAGGCTTTCAACAATATCATCGAAATCATAATTGTTGGGACGGTAGTAAGGCATGTATATTTCTCTGCGGGCAGAATTGGTGCTCACCCTTATAGAATCCAATCCGGCCTTGCATAATTCTTCCACCGCATCCGGCTTAGAGCCATTGGTATTGATATTGATACTTCCTTTTGGGGTGTGTTTCCTTATTTCAATAATTGCATCCCGGATGGTTTCCCACATCAGCAAAGGTTCCCCTTCGCAGCCCTGGCCAAAACTGATAATGGGGTAGGGGGCTGTTTCCAGGTGCGGTACTGTAAACTCAACAATCTCTTCCACATCAGGCTTAAATGTCAACCTGTCCTGGGTGGAAACGATGGGTTCTTCATCCGGTTGCAGGGAAATACATCCCACGCAATTGGCATTACAGGCCGGTGAAGCCGGTACCGGGCATTCCCATCTGCCCAATGCAAAATTTCTGGCAGCCGGACAATGATAGGTAAGGGCACAATTATTCATCAGGTGGCTTACCAGCCGGTTGTGCGGATAGTGTTGTAATAATTGTTGTGCGCCTTCCTGCACTTTATGCTGATCGTAGCCGGCGCAATCCTGCCGGATATCCGGTTCAATGCGTACAGCCGGCACATAAAATTTATCATTAAGCCAACCCACTGCTGTATAACAGAATAAAGGAAGGGTAGGCGCATTGGCTGCTGTTTCATAGGCAGCCAGGTAAAAACCGGTATGTGCAGGCGGGATAAAAGCAGCTACAGCCCATCCTTTATCGCATAATCGCATTTCACCTGTTTGTACATCTATGCCGATTCCCCTTCTTCCCGGCAATTCATACAAGGAACCACCATCCGGCAGTTCCATCCATTCATCAGCCGGCACTTCAAAAGCATCCCAGCCGCTGCGGCCGGTTACATACAATGAAGTGTCTTCAAAAATGTTGCCGTTGCCATCGGAGTATAATATATAGGGGGAGGTCATATTGAAAGTCAAAAGGTCAAATAAGTCAAATGGGTCAAATGGGTCAAATGGTCGGTTAATTTGACCGTAATTGTTGCCTGCAAAAGTCGTTAAATTCCTGTTCATCCACGATTGTTTTTTGTTCATCAATCATTTGCTGGATGATCTTGTTGTTTTTAAAATCGATGGTAAGTAAACCATCTTTTAATATAATATTATTAAGGGTGTCCCACTTTATTCTTTTGGGTGGAAAAGAAGGGAAGTTTATATAGTCGGAAGAGAAATTAGCGACTGTCTTTCTGGTTGCAATTGTGTTTAATAATTCAAAAAAAAGGGTTATGATGGCCAATACATATTGCTCCCGGCTGATGAAAGCCAATAGCAATAAATAAAAGAAAATCGCATTGCCGATTTGATACCTGGTTTTTTGAAAATAGAACTTTAAGATGAAGGCCAGGGCTATCAATATGATCAATCCGAATTTCTTTCCTCCTGATAATTGGTCATCTGAAAAGAAATTCAGGTAGCTAAAAACGGCGGTGAGTATAATAATGATAAACCAGCTAAGCCTGTTATACAAGACCAGTTTCTCGTTTTTCAGGAAGAGTTGGAATTGTTGCATATTTTCTTCCTGTCACGCAGGGGTATTGCTTGTTACCAGCAGGTTGCACAATTTGAATAAAAGCCTTGCACTTACATTGGCATCCCAGTCAGATTCAGAAACACCGGTTTCATTCAGGTCGAATCCGATGATCTTTTTGCCGCTTTGCAGGATCTTTGAAAAAAGGTAATAGATCTGTTCTGTTTCAAAGCCGCCCTGCACCGGCGTGCCGGTATTGGGGCATAATTTGGGGTCCAGTCCGTCAACATCAAAACTGATAAAAATCTTTTCGGGCAGTTTGCTGACGATTTCTTCTGCCAGTGTTTTCCAGGTTTGCCCTTCAAACTGTCGGGTCCTGATTTCTTTGTCAAAATAGGTGACCACCCTGAAATTACTGTTACGGATATATTCCCATTCGCTCTGGCTGTAGTCCCGGATGCCTACCTGTACCAGGCGTGTCAATTCACTGATCTCTTTCAGGGCATTGTACATGATGCTGGCATGTGAATAATTAAAACCTTCGTAAGCTTCCCGCAGATCACAATGCGCATCAATTTGTAAAATGCCAAAATCGCCATGTTTCTCTGCAATGGCTTTAAAGTATCCCAGCGGCGTACTGTGGTCACCACCCAGCAAACCCACCAGTTTCCCTTTGTTCAGTAACGCCTTTGTTTGTTCATATACCCAGTTGTTCAGGAATACACTGCCTTCATTTACTTCTTTCAGGGTCTTGCACATAAATTGATTGGCGCCCACTTCCTCCCCCCTGGAGATATAATCTATATAGAGTTCCGCTTCTTTGCGCAGGTAATCACTCTTCATCAGCATTTTCTTATCAGTGGGGCGCATATAGAAACCCTGTTTCCAGGCATCGGGCATTTCAGGATCAAACAAATCAACCTGTAAACTGGCTTTCAGGATGGCTTCGGGTGCACGGGCAGTGCCGGCAGCATAACTGACAGTTACTTCCCAGGGAACGGGTAAAATAACCAACGAGGAATTTTCTTCTGTTGTGGGTAATCCAAAAATATTATTATTGGGGTTACCCACACTATTGGGGTCGTAGCTGTTCAGATCAACCATGATTATGCTTTTTTAAAAGCGGTGCAAGTTACTCCGCTTTCCCATAGCGGCAAAAAAACCCGTAACAATGGGGAAATCTTTGCAGCCAATACTGAAAGTTATTTGCGGCTAAGGTTCCGGAGGTGCGTAATATGAGAAGCTACCGCCAGCCGCATTTTGGGATATTCAATATAGGGGATATTGAAATCCTGGCAGGCCTTTTTGATGATCTGGCTGATAGCCGGGTAGTGCACATGGGATATGCGGGGAAATAAATGGTGCTCAATCTGAAAATTCAGCCCCCCCACCAGCCAGGAGATCAGCTTGTTACCGGTGGCAAAATTGGCCGTTGTCTTTAACTGGTGAATGGCCCACTCATCTTCCATCCTGTGAGTAGCCTCATTGGCATGGGGAAACTGGGTGTGCTCCACTGTATGCGCCAGTTGAAAAACGATACTTAAAACAAATCCGGAAAACAGGCCAAATACGAGAAAACCAACCAGCCAGGGAAGAAAACCGAGCATATAGATCGGCAATGCCACAAATAAAAAGGCATGAAGCGCTTTAAAGCCCCAAAATGAAATATGGTCAGAAACTTTCATTTTATGCAGTGGGGTAGAGCCAATTCTTTTCAGAAAATATTTCTTGTAATCGGTAACAAACACCCACCATATATAAAGCAGTGAGTAGGCCGCCCAGAAGTACCAATGCTGAAAGCGGTGTATCTTATAATACTTTTGTGTTTCACATAAACGAAGCAGCGGCTTTGCTTCAATATCATCATCAATGCCTTCAATATTCGTGTAAGTATGGTGAATGATATTATGCTTGGTCTTCCACATAAAATTATTGGCGCCCAAAAAATTCAGCGAAAGCCCGGCCAGGCTGTTCACCCATTTGTAGCGGCTGAAACTGCCATGCATCCCGTCATGCATTATGTTGAAACCAATGGCGGCGGTAAGTCCACCCAGAACGATACATTCGGCTAATGCCAGCCAGGTTACCGGGGTAAAAAATACAAGGTGGATGTACACGGCTACATAAGCCAGCACCAGTATGATCGCCTTAACATAAAGGCTCAGGTTGCCGGTAGACCGCTTGCCTTCTTTTTTAAAATACTCGTTGATCCTCTTTTTAAGTTCGGTATGGAACGAATGAGAAGAATGGGAAAATTTAGGTATTGTCATTATCAACTATTGGTAAAGTGGTAAAGGTAACTTTTAAGTCCCGTATTAAATTCCTGCTGTGTAAGAAAATATTGCAAATGTTTAAACAGTATAAAATGGTCTGTCAGTATGAATTACTTACGTTTCATTTTGAATAAGGGCATCCAGGCTGCGGATACCAATTTTCTTTTCGGACAGGAAACCTTCGCCGTATTTCACACCAATTCGTTTACCCAGTACTTTGGCCCGGGCTACCACACTGTCAATAAATTCAGGGGTTGAAATATAGGTCTGTGGTTCTGCACCGCTGTCATCTGCTTTATGAAATTGGGTGCCATAGGCCCTGATAGCTTCCATACGCTGTTCAAAAACATCACTGATGTCCACAATTATATCCGGCTCCTGGAACCTGTCCTGTATGTAATGTAAAACATAAGACGGCCGCCAGCGGGGTTGCAGGTTGCCGGCATCATCCCTGGTCTCAATTTTTACAAGGCCGCTGAAATAGCAGGCATCAGAAATCAAATGACCGGCCCTGCCATGATCAGGATGCCTGTCACGCAACGCATTCGCCAATACGATGCTGGGTTGGTATTTCCGGATGATACGTATCAGTTCCAGCTGGTGTTGTTCATCATTGCGAAAAAAACCATCCCTCATTTTCAGGTTTTCCCGGGTATCAACACCC
This sequence comes from Chitinophagaceae bacterium, assembly GCA_036275415.1. GTDB lineage: Bacteria > Bacteroidota > Bacteroidia > Chitinophagales > Chitinophagaceae > JJ008. The sequence continues at coordinate 10,570 of DASUDW010000233.1, forward strand.
ATAATCATGGCTGCACGGGCGGCTTCTTCATACCGGGTGTCAATAGTGCCACGGGTGCCCAGTTCGCCCTGTGTCAGGTCTACAATTCCGGTTTTTTTTCCGTTCTTTTTTTCAATGATCAGGGTGCCGGAGCAGCCCAGTTCCACATCATCCGGGTGAACGCCAATGGCCAGGATATCCAGTTTCATTGATTAAAAATAAAAAAAGGGACCCGAAAAGTCCCCTTTTTGCTTTAATTACTTTTTCTTGACCGCCATGGCTTAATATCATAATAAGTTACAATGATTAAATACACCATGGCAAAAACCAAAAACCAAAGTGTAAATTTTTGTAAAGAATTTTCTGAGTTTTTTCCTTGAAAAGCAAACCAAATTGATGCTAAAAAATAAATGATTATTTTAATAATTTTATGCATGGTATCAATTATTATCGGTTACTAAATGCATCCCAATATGAATACGAATGTATGAAAATATTACCCATAGCCAATAATGCGGCTTGATTTGATAAATCTATTTCATGTTCAAATCTATTTATTTTACCTATTTCATT
>DASUDW010000234.1:0-2181 GCA_036275415.1 Chitinophagaceae bacterium
TGAGGGGCAATGGTAAATTCATGCCGGTATACCTGGAGCATGGTAAGGGCAAATGCGCAGAAAACGGCAAGTGCGGAGAATATTTTTCTTCCTAATTGCTGTTTGGGCAATTTTTCACCGGCCTGTTGGGTAAGGAAAATGGAGAAAATGATCAGTACCACGATTCCTCCTACATAAACAACGATCTGCACTGCGGCAATAAATTCATATTGCAGCCAGAAATAAATGCCCGCAATGCCGATCAGCGAGAATAAAAGATAAATGGCCGCACGGAAAATTTGCCGGGTAGTAACGGAAAGTACACCACAGCCTAAAGTAAGTGCTGCCAGCAAATAAAATAAGATGGTTGAACCGCTCATCATTCTACTCCTTCCATGATTTTTGATCCGGGTTTATTCAAAATTTTTGTCAGCTGGTTCCTGTCATATACACTGTGCTCAAAAGTCTGTGCCATCTTGATGGCATCCGAAGGGCATGCTTCTATACAGAGATTGCACATGGTGCACAATTCCAGGTGATAAACCAGTTTATCAATCGCTTTCTTCTTTTTGCCTTCCGGAGTTAGTTCATTTTTGAAAATAACTTTGATCGTTCCATTAGGGCAAGCCAGTTCACAAGCCTGGCATCCGGTGCAGCGATGCTCATTGTTTTCATCATGCGGCATCACCACTTCGCCTTTAAATCTTTCTGGTAGCACCAGTTCATCCCGGTTGTCAGGATATTCCTGGGTAATTATTTCTTTGTGATGCGTGAAATAATACATGGTCCGTTTCATCCCGGTAAACAGAGATTTCACTGCACCAAAAACTTCTTTTATATATTTCACTATAAACATAATCTGTTTATCGTTGTGTGTTTTGCCGGTACTTCTTTATTAAAATTGCGCCGATTGCAACTAGAGAACAGCCCATGGTGGTATATAATCCGGAAACCTTACCACCAGAGAAACTGGTATAAAGATTCCAAATCAAAAAACCCATACCAAACAGGGTTATTACATAGCCTGATGTTTTAAGCCAGCTCATTTTTACTTAAATAAGTTGTCAAAAATGCCATCCCAATATTGCCATTGCTGTTGCCAGCAGCAGGTTGATCATGCTGATCGGCAACAGGTATTTCCATTCCAGGTTCAGCAACTGGTCAATCCGCAAACGGGGGAATGTCCACCGGAACCACATTATAACAAATATTAAGAAGAACGTTTTTCCAAAGAACCAGATACTGGATGGAATATAATCCATCACCCGATTGAAACCTTCCCAGTTTCCTATATGGAACGGCATCCAGCCACCCAGGAACAGGGTAGCACCAATGGCACAAACAATAAACACATTGATATATTCTGCCAGGAAGAACAGCGCAAACTTCATCCCTGAATATTCTGTATGGAAACCGGCAGTTAGTTCACTCTCTGCTTCTGCAAGGTCAAACGGGGCCCGGTTGGTTTCGGCCGTGACTGCAATAATAAAGGTGACAAATGCTATCCACACAGGAAGATGCCCTTTGAATATCCACCAGCCGTTGGCCTGTGCATGAATAATATCAGAGACCTGCAAACTTCCGGTAAATACAACAATAGTAAGGATAGACAAACCTGCTGATAATTCATAGCTTACGATTTGTGCACCGCTGCGCATAGCGCCTAACAAGGAATACTTGTTATTGCTCGACCAACCGGCCATCAATATACTGATCACCATTAAGGATGAAACCGCAGAGACGTATAACACACCTATATTCAGGTCCCAGAGCTGAAAATCTTTGGCAAAAGCGATGGGCGCCATCAGCAGCATAGCCACAATCATGGCAATGAAAGGCGCTACGTTGAATAATAATTTGTCAGCACCATCTGGAGTAAGCCCTTCTTTTACGATCAGCTTTAGTGTGTCAGCCAGTGATTGCAATAATCCTTTAGGTCCAACCCTGTTAGGGCCGAGCCGAATCTGAATCCAGGCGGCAACCCTGCGTTCCATCAATACCAATACTAATCCTAAAGCAGCAAATAGGCCGATGACCGCTACACCGGCCAGCACCATTTCTATGATCAATGTCCATGTGGGGTTGAAGTTGGCATTCAACCAGGCATGAATCTCATTGGCAATATGTCTAAAACTCCACACAGTCAGTTTTTTATCTTAATTACATGTATTGATATTTCTTTTCCGAAATGAGAACTATCAC
>DASUDW010000235.1:0-2128 GCA_036275415.1 Chitinophagaceae bacterium
GTTGTCCGGTGGCAGGTAAGGCAGCAAAATTTTTTCTTCCTGGAAAAAATGCGGTTTGATATGTTGGCGCCAGTACCAGAGAGCAAACTTTCGCATCTGTTCAACGGTAGCATTATTGGCGATTCCCTGTTTTATTTTCCAGGCGAATAACAATCCGTCATGATGTTCACGGCTGAGGGGCGCCAGTTGCTTACTTCGTTTTATAGGTTTTATTTCATCCTTCATTGTATGAAATTACAAATTCCCCGAACTTATATTTTGAGCATGTGCAGCCCGGCAACTGATTCTTATCAGAAAAAAGAAACAGCCCGGCAGATTAAATACCGGGCTGTTTATCAATAAATTTCAAATGAGTTACTGCTGATGGGGCTGTTCAAAGTCAAAACTATTCTTGCCCTGGTAGGCCTGGAAAGCAGCCGGATCGCCAAAGGGACCCAGGTACTTGGCGCTGCCAAAACCCAATATGGGCCAGAAGATAAATCCCAGGAGGATAAGGCCGGCTGTAAATCCTTCATCTTTTCCAAAACTTTTAGAGATCATATTGTACAGCCAGATGATAAAAACAATATTCACTAACGGAATCAGGCAAAGCAAAGTCCAGTAACCCGGCTTGCCGCCGATCTTGGTCATAATGTAAATATTGTAAATGGGAATGATGGCCGCCCAGCCGGGTTGCCCTGCTTTTACAAAAACTTTCCATTGTGCCGCAATAAGGAAAACAACAAATAGCAGGATGAAGATGATGAAACCCATTGGCAAAGAGTCTGATGAATATTCGTATTCCATATTGGTTGGTTTTGGTGAAGTACAAGTTTACTTAAATTCCTTGTATATTCCTACTCATCAAAGCATATTCATGCGGTATAGTAAAAAATCAATTAACTAATCAAAGGAGCTTATTAATTGTATTCACATCTGTGAATAAGTAACTTTAGGACATAAGAATATTGCTAAGTAATATTGATAATGAAGGGCCAGCTTCTGACAACGATCAGAAGACGCAACAGCAATCCGGTACCGCCTTTCGCCGGCATGGTGAAACATGGTTCAACCCCGGTCACCACGAATGGGAACAAGAACCAAACTAAAAAAGATGAGCATTGACAGACACAATCATCAACCTTGAAACCGTTAACCCTATCGAATTTTTTGGAGTTAATAACGGTAAACTCGACATCCTAAAAAAGAAATTTCCCCTGCTCAAGATCCTCTCCCGCGGCACGCAGCTCAAACTGAGCGGCTCGCCGGAGCAAATTGAATCAGCCAGGGAAAAAATTTCCCTCATCATTTCCTACCTCGAAAGAAATGGCCATATGAGCCAGAATTATTTTGAGCAGGTACTCGGTGGTGATGACGCAGAAGTGATCGATCACTTCCAGGAAAAAAACCCGAATGAAGTGCTGGTATTCGGGCCTAACGGTAAATCCGTAAGGGCCAGAACCGCCAACCAGAAAAGGCTGGTGCAGGTGGCAGAAAAAAACGACATCGTTTTTGCCATTGGCCCTGCCGGTACCGGTAAAACATATACGGCCGTCGCCCTGGCAGTACGGGCACTGAAAAATAAGCAGGTAAAAAAGATCATCCTTACCCGCCCGGCCGTAGAAGCCGGCGAAAGCCTGGGTTTTTTGCCGGGTGACCTGAAGGAAAAAATTGATCCCTATCTGCGTCCGTTATATGATGCCCTCGATGATATGATACCGGCAGATAAACTGGGGTATTATATGACCACAAGAACAATAGAAATAGCCCCGTTGGCTTATATGCGTGGCCGAACATTGGATAATGCTTTCATCATCCTGGATGAAGCACAGAACTCAACGGACCTGCAGCTGAAAATGTTCCTTACCCGCATTGGCGCCAATGCAAAAGCCATCATTACCGGTGATATGACACAGGTGGACCTGCCCAGGAACCAGAAAAGCGGTCTGGCCACTGCAGTCAGGATACTGAACAATATTGATGGCATTGCCCATATTGAACTGGATGAAGAAGATGTGGTGCGCCACCGACTGGTGAAACATATCCTGCGGGCCTATAATAAAGAGCATGAAAAAGAGAACCCGGCCAACAGGGAACCTATTCAAATTCAGAAGAAGGAAAAGCCGGAATAATACACTGGCAAAAGATT
>DASUDW010000236.1:0-14361 GCA_036275415.1 Chitinophagaceae bacterium
GCATCCTGCCTGTAAAATCAATTATTATGAGACAGGCCATGCTCCTCGTAAGTGCATTCTATTGCCTTACCCTTTCTGCACAAACAAAGAAAAATATTGACAGTAAGATTGAAAAAGTAACTGTATTCCTCGAAGGGGCACAGGTACAACGCAGCGCCAAAGTGAACCTGCCGGCCGGCAAGTATGAGCTGGTGTTTACCAATATTTCCCCTTCTATTGACAAACAGAGCATACAGGTAAAGGCTGATAACAATGTAACTGTGTTATCCGTCATTCACCAGGCTAATCACCTGAAAGAACAGCAAAAGCAGGATGAAATAAAAGAAATCGAGGCGTTGAAAGAAACACAAACAGAAAAGATTGCCCTGCAAAAAAATATCCTGAATGTGTTCAGGCAGGAAGAAACCCTGCTGACGAAGAACCAGCAGATAGGCGGGGCCAATAATGGTTTAAAAGCTACCGACCTGAAAGATGCGGCTGATTTTCAGCGTAACCGCCTTACCGAAGTTTATCAAAAGCAAATGGAAACCGACAGGACCATCAAAAAAATGGAAGCGGAACTGGTAAAAATGAACCGGCAACTGGCTGAACTAAATCAGAAAGCAGAAATCTCCACCAGTGAGATCCATGTAGCAGTGAATAGTAAGGAAACGATCAATGGTTCTTTTATCATCACTTACCTGGTAAAAGAAGCAGGATGGTTTCCCACTTACGATATCCGGGTGAAAGATATCAGCAGCCCCATCTATCTGCAATACAGGGCGAATGTCTACCAGAGCAGCGGGGAGGACTGGAAGGACATTAAACTATTCCTTTCTACCGGCAACCCCAATGAAAACGGCACCAAACCAATGATCAGCCCCTGGTACCTGAAATATGTATATGCCTATCAGCCGGTGACCAATACGATACAGGGCACTTACACCCCCGGTACAGTACGGGGAAGGGTGACCGATGAAAAAGGAAACCCTGTTCCCGGCGCCAGTGTTTTAGTAAAAGGAACCAGGACGGGCACCACTACCGATCAAAACGGTTTTTATGCTATCAATGTTCCTGCCGGAAGTAATTCGATTGTTATTAGCAGTGTGGGTATGGAAGCTACTGAAGTACCTGCATCGGTAAGCGGTTATTCCAATATAACGCTTAGAGAAGACAGTCGGACAATGTCAGAAGTGGTGGTTACGGCTTATGGTACAAGCCGTGAAGGATGGACAGAAGTGGGTGATTATTCACCAAGAAAAAAAGAAATAACAGGCTCTATGTCAAAAATCAGTGCAGAAGAATTCAAAAGAAAAGAAAACATGATTACCACTATCAGTTATCAGCCCACTACCACGGTATACGAAATAAAAGAACCTTACACAATTCTGAATGATGGCAAAAATTACATGGCCGAAATTGACGGCTATGAAGTGAAGGCCCAGTATGAATATTATGCAGCGCCCAAACTGGAAGCCGATGCATTTCTCACCGCCAAGATTGTTGACTGGCAGGAACTGAACCTGCTGCCCGGCGAAGCCAACCTATTCTTTGAAGGTACTTTTCTGGGCAAATCCATGCTGGATGTGACTAAAGCCGGTGACACCCTGAATATTTCTTTGGGTAAGGACAAAGCAGTAGTGGTTAAACGGACCCTGCTGAAAGATTACAGTTCCAAACGGTTTATCGGCAGCAATAAAACAGATACCAGGCAATATGAAATTGTAGTGCGGAACAACAAGTCGCAGCCGGTGAATATTATCATCGAAGACCAGTTCCCCATTTCCACCCAAAAAGAAATTGAAGTGCAGGACCGCAAGTACGAAGGAGCCAAACTGGATGATGATAATCAACGTATCACCTGGCAGCTAACGGTTGACAGCAAAAAAGAAAATAAAGTCGGCTTTAAATACGAAGTAAAATACCCGAAAGAAAAAGTATTGCAACTGGATTAAGGATTTGCCCGCCGGCGGTCGGGCATGGTTTCATAGTGACGGTTTGCCCCGCCTCTTTTGAGAGGCGGGGATTTTTATGTTGTAAAAGTTGAAAATTTATCTTTACAGCATGAACACCATTATCCGCCCCATTCAACCAACTGACAATCCCGTCATCGCAACCATCATCCGGGATACATTGGCCGAATTCGGCGCCAATCATCCCGGCACGGTGTATTACGATCCAACCACCGATTCCCTGTTTGAGTTATTTCAACAAGAAAGATCGGTGTACAACATTGCTGAAATAGACGGAAAGATCGTTGGCGGCGGCGGCATCTACCCTACCGATGGCCTGCCCGTTGATACCTGCGAACTGGTTAAAATGTATTTATTGCCCGAAGCGAGGGGTACCGGACTCGGCTCACAACTCATTGCACTTTGCCTGGAGCAGGCCAAAGCCAATGGCTTTAAAAAAGTGTACCTGGAAACCATGAACGAACTGAAAGCCGCCCTGAAAGTATATGCCCGCATGGGCTTTACCTACCTGGATGGCCCCATGGGCAACAGCGGTCATTTCGGCTGCCCGTTGTGGATGATAAAGGAGCTGTGAAAGAATTTAATACCACAGATTATACAGATTAAACACAGATAACACGGTTATTTAATAAAACTGTGAGATCTGTGAAAAAAATCCGTGCAATCTGTGGTTTGAAATACTAAGAAATTACTGAGTGCCTCAGTGGCTAACCCTTATTTCTTCCCTTTCACTTTATCCACCTGGTCTTTCAGCAGGTACACCTGGAAGCCGATGTTGAAAGCGAAACCGCCGCTGCCATCGAAATTTTTGTACTTGGTACGGTCGTAACCCAACAGGGCATCAATGGAGACATTCTTGCTGATGAAGGCTGCAGCACCACCCCCGACAAAGAAATTAACCCCGGTGTTGGTAGAAGAAGCGGTGTTACCCACTTTATTTTTTGTACTGAGATAATTGAAAGTTCCGTGCAGAATGGGGCGTACCGCCTGTGTTTCTGTCGTAAAATAATACCGTACAAAAGGACCTACGTTGAAAGAGGTAAATTTATTGTTACCTGATTTGGAATAACTGACGCCGAGGTTGCCGCCGATAGCCAGGTTATCCACTACAAACAAGCCGGCACCCGGTGTAAAACTGATCTGTGTGTTATTATCGGCCGTATTCAGCCGGAAGTTTCCACCCACCATCCAGTCGTTTTTGTTTGTTTGTGCGTTGGATAAGGATACAATAGCTATTGCTGCCAGTCCTGCAATAATTTTCTTCATAGTGTTAAAATTTTGACCGCAAAGGTACTGCAGCAGTTGTTTGCAAAAAAGTAAAAGCAGGGCAGCGTAAAATTTTATTCAACCAGCCCTGCCCTTCCTCATGTTACAAATAGTGGTTGACAATGCGACTTCCCAAACAGGATGAACGCTTTTCATCATGTACAACAAGAAAACACAACAAATGTGATGACCTTATACCGATTCCAGCCGTTCCACTTCATACACCGGGCTGAAGAGATAAAGCTTGCCCGTATCTACTTCCAGGCATTTGAACCGTTTCCTGATCCGCTCTCCTTTACGGAAAACCCTTCCGCCTTTAATCCGGAAAAGGCTGCCGGAGGGCAGTTCTTCAATAAGCAGGTGGTTTTGTTTGGGCTCATCATATTGCCGCAGTACCCGCAGCAATCCTTCTTCTGCACAACTGCTGGCAGCGGGGTTTTTCAATGACAGTTGCAATTCTCTCTCAATATCTGCCGGAAAAGTATGGTGCAGCAAAAACTGGTGGAGCAATTGCCCGAACTGCGTTTTCCATTCCCTGCCATGGGCCTGCACCCGGTTGCCAAATTGTTCAAAAGTGAGCAGGTGGGCAATTTCGTGCAGCAGGGTGATGAGGAATGCATATGAGTTCAGGTTGCCGTTGATACTGATGCGGTGATTGGTATGATGGGTGCGGTGGCGGTAATCGCCGAGGATGCTTTTTCGTTCCCGGGTTACCGTAAGATGTACCTTGTACTGGTGCAGGTAGGCCATCACTGCATCACAGGTGCCGGAGGGCAAAAACTGCTGCAGGTAGTCAACAGGCACTTCTTTTTTAGGCATCTTTTCCTTTGAGCAATTTGGTCAATATCCTTGTTTCGAGAAAAGCATACACCACATAAAGTCCGGCGCAGATGATGAGTGCTTCTTTGTTCACATTCTTTTTCGTAACCATGATGTAGACAAAGGCGGCAATGGCCAGCACAAAGAACTTGACAATGAAACTGCCGTACATGGCCCTTACAAAAGCCTGCGGGTTGGTTGACTGCAGGGTTTTTGTCATAATGAAAAGGGAAAGTATACCGGTATCGAATAACAGAAAGTTACCCAGCGCCACCACCCGCCAGTCTATATGGTATTGCACCAGCCAGTCTTTGACGGCCACCGCAACAATTGTAACAACGACAAATAATCCGATTAAAACTTTGGCTGATTCAAAAAAGCTCTTATTCATTATTCTTCTTCCTGCTTGTTTCCCGGTAAATCTTAATAAAAATTCCTGACAGGACCAGCAAAGGTAAGACACAGGCCAGAACAGGAGATGTATGCAGCCACTGGTCTCCCTTTAACCCTAAAAAAACACCCAATCCTATGGCTGCCAGTAATTGTGAACCAAGGCTGGCATAGCGAAGGAAAAATTGCTTATTAGTTTCTGGCGGCTGTTGCTGCTGGTTGTTCATTACTGCTCATTTCAACGATGTTGGCGCCCATATGACATTGGCCGTTAAAGGTGGCGGTAGGTTCTACCTGTAATTTGCCTGCATAGATATTGCCGTTGACCACTGCCTCACCCCTCAGCTGCAATAATTCTTTGGCACGGATATTTCCGGAAACTTTTCCTACAATATCTGCCTGGTTGCCGGTTAAATCACCTTCTACCACTCCGTTGCTTCCCACGACAATTTTGGCGCTGCTGCTGATATTGCCGATAATGGTGCCATCAATACGCAGGTCGCTGGTACTGCTGATATCGCCTTTCAGGATGGTACCGGCGCCAATTAAAGTGGTACCATTTCCGTTTCCGTTGGTTGGTTGCATGTCGGTTTTGTTTTTACTGTTAAACATGATATTTACGTTTAATCGGTTGTTATTTCCGGTTTAGGCACTTTCAAAAGCGTTGTATCCAGTGTAACTGTACCGTTTCCTTTCAGCGGGCCATTGCGCAGGCCGGCATCAAACTGCTGCAACAGGCGAATTTGCTTATTGGCTTCATCCACCTGGTATTTCAGCTGCCGGAGTTCCATCGCCGATTTATAATCGCTGCTGGCACCGGGTATATAATACTTCAGCGGTGTAAAAACGATCAGCGCCACTGTCAGCCCCACCAATAACACAAAAATGGTGCTCAACATGATGTAAACGCTCAGTCTTGACAATTTAAAGGTTACAACTTCCTCATACGTATCGTCATTCATCACCACCAGCCGGTAGCGGTTGCGCAACCGCTGAAAAGTGGCGCCGGCATCTAATTTAACCATAACCAAAAATTTGGGACTTAAAGGTAAGGATTGGGTATGGGTTTTCGGGGCATTCAGCACCAGATTTTTGACTGAAAAAAATGGCTTAGATTTATACTAAAATATTTGAATTTCAGTTATTAAGACTTTAGATTGCGCCTCCAAATGCGTTTCAACCGAAATACGATTACAGCGATCATTTTCCTTATCCTTTTCCGGGCCGGTCTGCCGGGTTTTGGCCAAATGGGAATTTCTTTTGACATCAAGAAACCCAAGGAGTATGATGAGAGGGTCTTACGTTCTGAAAGATCCGACCAGAAGAAATTTACCCTGCCCCGCCGTTTCATCCAGAATACCGTTACCCATTACAATTATTTTTTCAATGCCAACAATAAACTGAACGAGGTACTGACAAAGGCTAAAGAAGCTTTTAAGGATGATTATTCCCAGCTGCTGCCTTTTTACAATTACACCCTGGATGCCACGGCCACAGACTCCATTCAACTGGACTCCATCACCTATAAAGCCTCAACCGGTATCGCCCTTCATGACCTGCGTAATGACTGGGTAGATAACCTGTACCTGCTTTGGGGCGCTGCCTTTTACCTGCAGAAGAAGTTTGATTCGGCCTACCTGATGTTCCAGTTCATGAACTATGCGTTTGCACCGAAAGAAAAAGACGGCTATTACCTTACAATCGGCAGTGCCAGGGATGGCAATAACGCTTACAGCATTTCTACCAAAGAAAAACGGAGCCTGCCCAAGCGGCTGTTATCTCAGCCACCCAGCCGCAATGATGCCTTTATCTGGCAGATAAGGAATTACCTGGCGCAGGACCAGTTTGCCGAAGCGGCCAGCCTGATTGTAACCCTGCGAAACGATCCTAATTTTCCCTCCCGCCTGCAAAACGACCTGCATGAAGTGCAGGCCTACTGGTTTTATAAACAAAACATGTGGGACAGCGCTGCCAATCACCTGGTAAAGGCATTGAGCAATGCCGGCAACTTACAGGAGAAAGCCCGGTGGGAATACCTGGCGGCCCAGTTGTTTGAATTGTCCGGCAAGTATAAAGAAGCTGAAACGTATTACAATAAAGTAACCGGTCATACTACTGACCCTATCCTGGACATCTATGCTAGACTGGCCAACATCCGGGTAAACAGGGATGGGGGTGAGAAAACGATTGAAAAAAATGTGGAAGCCCTGGTGAAGATGGCCAAACAGGACAAGTTTGAAGACTACCGGGACATCATTTACTACATGGCCGCACAAATGCAGCTGCAGGGTAACAATATTGAAGAGGCCATGGCATTATTGTTAAAGAGCACCCAGTTTTTTTCCAATAGCAATGAACTACGGAACAAAGCCTTTTTGCAACTGGCGGAACTATCCTTTGCACAAAAGAAATACCGGCAGGCCTATAACTTTTATGACAGCATACAACTTTCAGATCCTAAACTAAAGGACCCTGATGCCATCAAAAGCCGCAAAGAATCACTGGGTATCATTGCCGCTAATTACGAGATTATCGAAAGGCAGGACAGTTTGCAGCGGATTGCAGCCATGCCGGAAAATGAACGAGCTGAGTTTGTCAAAAAATTAGTAAAGCAATTACGAAAAGCACAGGGCCTGAAAGATGACAAAACCTCAACGGGCGGCAGTGGTTTGCCACCGGTGATTGCCCCTACCCTTTTTCCATCTGCCAATGAAAAAGGGGAATGGTATTTCTATAATGCTGCCTCCCGCACACGGGGACAAAATGATTTTAAAACCAAATGGGGCAACCGGCCGAATACTGATAACTGGCGGCGCAGCGCTGTTATGACAGCCATCATTGCAGCGAACCAGACCGGTAATAACCCCGTAACGGGTGCAAGCGGTAATCAGCAGCAAGGCCCGGCCGAAATTTCGTATGAAGCCTTGTACGACCAGTTGCCATTGACGCCTGAGAAGCTGAAAATTTCCAACGACTCGATACAAAATGCCTTATTTGAATTAGGCAAAGCCTATATACAGCAAATAGAAGACTGTAATTCCGGTACAGAAACATTGGAGCAGCTAAGAAGCCGTTTCCCGGAATTCAAAAAAATGGACGAAGTCCTTTTCAATTTATACTATTGTTATAAAAAGAACGGGCAATCAGGGAAAGCAGAAGACATAAAGAATTTACTGACACAAAACATGGGGCAAAGTGAGTATGCCAAGATCCTGGCCACGGGTGAAAACCCAAAGTCGAACCTGCCTGGTAATACAGCCACAAAACTGTATGAAAGTATCTATGATCTTTTCATAGAAGGAAAATTCGGAGAAGCCGTTACAAAGAAAAAAACAGCTGACAGTATCTACGGCAGAAATTACTGGACACCGCAGTTGCTTTATATTGAAGCCGTTTATTACATCAAACAACGGAAAGACAGCATTGCCAAAGAAGTGCTGACCAGTCTTATTGGCCAGTTTGGTACCACCCCAATTGGCATCAAGGCCGCTAACCTGCTGGCTGTACTCAACCGGAGGGCACAGATCGAAGAAGAATTGAAGAACCTTGTCATTAACCGGGCACCGGCCGATACCGGTAAAACCAAGCCCCCTGTTACCGTTATTACGGCACCTGTAGTGAAAAAAGATTCCGTTGTTACCCAACCGGTAGTTAAGATTCCACCCACGGTGAAAAAGGACTCTGTCATCACCCAACCGGTTACCCAACCTGACCAGCCTTTTGTACATGCACCGGCCGAGCCTCATTATGTAGTGTTGGTATTGAATAAAGTGGACCCGGTTTTTGCCAATGAAACGAGGAATGCCTTCAGCCGATACAACAGGGACAATTTCAACAACAAGAATTTTTCGATTGACCTGTTTGAACTCGATCCTGAAAACCGTTTACTGCTGATTGCACCGTTTACCAATGCAGCAGATGCCATCAGTTATATTGACAAGACCAAACCCCGTACGGCAGACGAGATCATTCCCTGGCTGAAAGGAGGAAAATATTATTTCAGCATCCTGACCAATGGCAATTTTGACCTGCTAAAACAAAATAAGAACCTGGAAGGCTATAAATCATTCCTTAACCAGTATTTCCCCGGTAAATTCTGATAGGAAAGAGGTCTCCACCCCCCATCTATTTTGGCAAAAAATTAATGGCTGACCAGGATAGTGCCGGGGAGGTTTTTCTTAATTTCGGTATCTATTAATCAACGACAACTCATCAAAATCCTTTACTGAATGAAAAAAGCAGTCCGGATTTTCTGGCGAATATTTTTCAGCGGCATTGCGCTGTTTATACTGCTCATCGTATTGGCCAACTTTGGGGTGTTTGGCAAAATGCCATCCCTGTCTGACCTGGAAAACCCTTCCATCCTGCAAGCCTCTGAAGTGTATGCAGAGGACGGCACCCTGATGGGTAAATATTACACGGAAAGGGGCAACCGCAGCAATGTAAAATACCGGGATATTTCCCGCCATGTGGTGGATGCGCTGGTGGCAACGGAAGATGAAAGATTTTACAGCCACAGTGGCATTGATTTTAAGTCTACCCTGCGGGCCATATTTACACTCGGTTCACAAGGTGGCGGCAGTACCATTACGCAGCAGCTGGCCAAAGCCCTGCTTGACCAGGGCAGCAAGAATAAGGCCTGGAGGGTAATAGAAAAGCTGAAAGAATGGATCATCGCTGTAAAACTGGAGAAGAACTTCACCAAAGAAGAAATACTAACCTTATACCTGAATGCAGTGCCTTTTGGCAATAACATCTATGGCATCCGCAATGCCTCCCGTACTTTTTTTCAAAAAGAACCGGACCGGCTGAATGTGGAAGAAGCAGCGCTGTTGGTAGGAATGTTAAAAGGCAACAGTATCTACAACCCTGTCAGGAACCCAAAAGCGGCCCTTGACCGCCGCAATATTGTTATCGGCCAAATGGAAGTGAACGGAAAAATCAAACCGGATGAAGCTGCTGCCCTTAAAGCAAAACCGATCAAACTGAATTACAAAAAACTGGATGAGAATACCGGTTATGCCCCTTATTTCAGAGAGGTATTAAGAACAGAAATAAAAGAAGCATTAAAAGATGTAAAGAAAAACAATGGCGACTCCTACGACATATATGATGACGGGCTGAAAATTTATACCACCATCAATGTACAGATGCAGGAATATGCAGAAGAGGCCATGGCCCAGCATATGGCCCAGTTGCAAAAAGGCATCAATGCCCGGCAGGACATGAAGACAGGCACTATATGGAAAGGGAGAGAGAAAATACTTGAAAAGGCGATCAAAGAATCTGACCGCTGGAAAAACCTCGAAGAAGACGGGCTGAGTGATAAAGAGATCAGGGCCAGTTTTGAAGTAAAAGTACCTATGAAAATCTTCGCCTGGAATGCCAAGCGGGAAAAAGATACGTTGATGACACCGCTTGACTCCATCAAATACCACCTTCAAATGGAGCAGGCAGCCTTTATGGCCATGGACCCGGTGACGGGTGAAGTAAGGGCCTGGGTAGGCGGCATTCATTTTAAGACTTATAAGAATGACCATGTCAACCTGAGAACAAAAAGGCAGGTGGGCTCCACTATCAAACCATTGCTGTATACACAGGCCATGGAAGAAAGAGGTTTTACCCCCGAAACAGAATGTGAGAATGTGGCCCAAAACTTTGGCGGGGGCGCCTGGGTACCGGCCAGCAAGAAATGCGGCGGCGGGGTCATTTCCATGGCTAACGCACTGGCTTATTCGAAGAACTGCGCCACCGCTTATATCATGAAACAGGTGGGTCCCCGGCAGTTTGTTGATTTCCTGGCACGTCTTAATATTCCGACAAAGATCAGCCCCTATCCTTCTATTTGTTTAGGCACCTGCGACCTTTCTGTGTATGAAATGCTCTGGGCGTATACCATTTTTGCCGGAAGGGGTTTTTCCACTAAACCCTACAGCATCAGCCGTATTGAAGACCGCAACGGCAATATCATCAAACGGTTTGACTATAGTGTAAACCGCAAAGAAGCCGTGAGTGAAGTAACCGCCTATACCATGGCCCGCATGATGCAGGGCACGGTGGACAAGGGCACTGCCGGTGGCATGCGGTCGAGAGTGGGTGCTTCAGAAATGGGAGGCAAAACAGGTACCACCGATGATAATGCCGATGCCTGGTTCATTGGTTATACGCCCCAGTTACTGGCCGGCTCCTGGGTGGGATTTGAATACCAGTTTATGCGCAACCAGGGTGATGGTAACCGGATAGCCCGACCGATAACGGAATATTTTTTCAAGAAAGTACTGGCTGATAAAAAACTGGGAATTGAAAAGGATGCAAAGTTTGTAAAACCTGCTGAATTAGAAAACGAGATCAACAGTGCAGATATCATCATCAGCGATACAGATCCGATTCCGGGTGCAGAAGGTGATGACCAGGGAGTGGGCAATGAATCTGACTATAATGAGAATTACGGGCCGGCTGATTCATTAGGCCCCGAATCAAAACCTGTACAGGAAGAAGATAAAAAACCTGCCAAAAAGGATTCAGTGGTCAAGTCAGTCGTACGTAAAGAAGATAACGATACCAAACCCATTGGCTCACCGGCTACGGAACCTGAAAAAAAGAAAGGATTGCTGAAAAAAATTTTTGGTAAAAAAGAAAATTAAACATCCGGCCGATTTATCATGCAACGCATCCGTATTGCCACCGTAGATGATATCCCGCTGATAAGGGAACTCACCTACCAGGTGTGGCCGCAAACCTACCGGGACATTTTGACGGAAGCTCAGATTGAGTACATGCTGGATATGATGTATAGTCCTTCCTCATTGCAGCAACAAATGCAGGATGGCTGCCGTTTTATAATTGTTTACCAGAATGAAGAACCTGTTGGCTTCGCCTCCGGCCAGCTGATCAATACCACCACCGGTAAGTTGCATAAGATCTATGTAATTCCTGCCGCCCAAAAAACAGGAGCCGGCAAACTGCTGCTGCAGCATGTTTATGACTTCATAAAATCACAAGGCGGAACAGCGCTGCAACTACAGGTAAACCGGCACAACAATGCCCGTTATTTCTATGAAAAGGAAGGTTTTGAAGTAATAGAAGAAGCTGATTTTGCCATTGGCAACGGCTATTACATGAATGACTATGTCATGGAAAAAAAGCTATAGCCCTTAGTTGGTTTTGATCACCGTTTTACAGTCAAGGTAATGCGTTGGGTCAAGCGGCGTCTCAAATTTATATAACGACAGTTCGAGTTTATCCCCGGGCGCAATGAACCCCAGCGGTTGCCCTAATTTCAGGTTGTCGTTCTTTTTGACAATCACTTTTGTAAGGCCTGAATACCAGAAATAATAATCCCGGTAATAAAATACCACCTCCCATTTCTCATCTTCGTTTTGTATTACATTGGATACCCTTCCGGTAATGCAGGCTTTTACGATAGTATCCGGCACACTAACGAGGCCGATACATAGGTCCGGCTCATCAAACTTTATTACATTTTTGGGTGGTGGCACAATGATCGCTTCATCCAGCGGGCATTTTAACCAAACACTGTCTTTTTGCGCCAGTAAAGATGCCGGCAAGCAAATAGCGCAGGCTATAACCAAATACTTAACCAGTTTAATCATACATGACAATTATCGTTTACCGAGGCTTAACTTTTTGGCCATCTCTGCACTCATACCTTCAGCGGAAATACCATACCCGCTTACCAAAATTCCTTTTACACCTGAAAGGGAACTGATCCCGAATACGATCGCTTCATCAGCCGGGTCGGTCTGTCCTTCGAACCGGTACACTTCCTCTACTTCAAAATCTTCGATATGGAACCGGTCATTGTTACAGACGAGGCAATTCTCCTGAAGGTTGAAATCCAGCAGGAAGCCCCTGTTGCGCATATCATTGACCGCTTCTGAGACTGTGTCGTAATAATACATGGAACCGGTTATTCTGTATCCAAATTTATTCTTATTTGTTCAAAACCAATCACTCATATAGCCAATTTAAAGGAACAAATCTTTATCCCGGCCCTGTGTATAACAATGCGGCTTTAAACAAAGGTTTAATAGCCTTTATACGCTGATAAATCATACCTTTGCGCCCATCATAAAAAAACATTATAATGTCAACTGTATCTAAATCCATTGATTTCAGCCTGCCTTATAAAGTAGCTGATATTTCCCTGGCTGAATGGGGCCGTAAAGAAATACGTCTTGCAGAAGCAGAAATGCCCGGCCTGATGGCCCTGCGCAGTGAGTATGGCGCTTCTCAACCTTTGAAAGGTGCCCGCATAGCCGGATGCCTGCACATGACCATTCAAACGGCTGTGCTGATTGAAACCCTGGTGGCACTCGGCGCTGAAGTAAAATGGAGCTCCTGTAATATTTTCTCTACACAAGATCATGCCGCTGCAGCCATAGCCGCCGCCGGTATCGGTGTATTTGCCTGGAAAGGCCAAACCATTGAAGAAGCTGACTGGTGTATTGAGCAAACGCTGTTCTTTGGCGGCGCTGACCGTCCGTTGAATATGATCCTGGATGATGGCGGTGACCTGACCAATATGGTACTTGATATATATCCTGAACTGGTACAGCATGTAAAAGGTATCAGTGAAGAAACCACTACCGGTGTTCATCGCCTGTACGAAAGAGTGGCAAAAGGTACTTTACCAATGCCTGCCATCAATGTAAACGATTCAGTGACCAAATCAAAATTTGACAATAAGTACGGTTGTAAAGAATCACTGGTGGATGCCATCCGCCGTGCCACCGATGTAATGCTGGCCGGTAAAGTGGCTGTGGTAGGTGGTTATGGTGATGTAGGTAAAGGTTCTGCCGCTTCCTTAGCCGGTGCCGGTTGCCGGGTGATTGTAACGGAGATCGACCCTATCTGTGCGTTGCAGGCCGCCATGGATGGTTTTGAAGTGAAGAAGATGATCGATGCCGTAAAAGAAGCTGATATTGTTGTTACTGCAAGTGGTTGCCGTGACCTGATCACCGGCGCCCATTTCAAACTAATGAAGGATAAAGCAATTGTATGTAATATCGGGCACTTTGATATTGAAATTGATATAGCCTGGTTGAATACCAACTATGGCGATACCAAAGACACCATCAAGCCGCAGGTTGATATTTACAATGTAGATGGCAAGGATATCATCATCCTGGCAGAAGGCCGCCTGGTAAACCTGGGCTGTGCCACCGGTCACCCTTCATTTGTAATGAGCAACTCCTTTACCAACCAGACGCTGGCACAAATTGAACTGTGGACCAACCATAAGAACTACGAGAACAAAGTATATGTGCTGCCCAAGCACCTGGATGAGAAAGTGGCCCGCCTGCACCTGGCAAAAATTGGTGTGCAGCTGGATGAACTGACCGATGCACAGGCAGACTACCTTGGCATCAGCAAGAGTGGTCCGTTCAAGGCTGAGCATTACCGCTATTAATATATAAACAGTATATTCCTAAAAAATCCCCTGTTCACAGCAGGGGTTTTTTGTTGTCAGGATATTGTGGCATCAGGCTGCAAATGAGCCGGGGATAGAAAACACCACGGTAGCTTCCTTCTGCCGGTAATTCATCAGCAGTAGGTCGGCACCAAGGCGGGAAGCATCCGGCACAATGGAACCAATACTGAAGGACAGGCTGTAACCGTTGTAATTACTCCGGTCAGTGATACACAAATCCACATGGTCCTTGTAGCGTTCGGACCGGATATGGATATCTCCATACTTTGAATTGCTGATTACGGCATACAACACCTGGTATAGCAAGTCAGTCATCTTGCTGTTTACCCCCTGTAACAAGATCTTTCCATCTATTTCATTCAGTACTTCGCTGTTGTTTTTCTCTGCAAGGGGCCTTACATGGTTCAGCTGTTCATCGATCAGTTGCCGCAAACGAATGGCGGCAGACGGGGGATTGTTTTCATACGTTTTCATAGCCTT
>DASUDW010000237.1:0-5162 GCA_036275415.1 Chitinophagaceae bacterium
AGGCTGCCATCCACTATCCGGTGGTCGTAACTCATGCTCAGGTACATCATGTGACGGATGGCAATACTGTCGCCTGCCGGTGTTTCAATTACGACGGGTCTTTTTTTAATAGCTCCAACAGCCATAATGGCGACCTGTGGCTGATTAATGATGGGTGTTCCCATCAGGCTGCCAAAAGTGCCCACATTGGTAAGGGTGAAAGTTCCGCCCTGCGTATCGTCTGCTTTCAGTTTTCCGTTTCTTGCTGCATCGGCCAGGTTGTTTACCTGTTTAGCCAATCCTACCATATTTAGCTGGTCTGCATTTTTTATTACCGGAACAATAAGGTTGCCGCTTGGCAGGGCAGTGGCCATACCGATATTGATGTCTTTTTTAACAATGATATTATTGCCATCCAAAGAGCAGTTGATCAGCGGAAATTTTTTAATGCATTTTACAATTGCCTCTATAAATAAAGGGGTAAATGTGATCTTGGTTCCTTCTCTTTTTTCAAATTCTTTTTTTACTTTATCTCTCCACATCACCAGGTTGGTTACATCAGCTTCGGTGAAACTGGTAACATGGGGACTCGTCTGCTTGCTGCGTACCATATGATCTGCGATCAATTTCCGCATCCGGTCCATTTCAATGATCTCTACATTGCCAGTGTAAGTTGTGAGCTGCTGGTTGTTTGTGGTTTGTTCCCGGGTTTCTATTTTTGAAACAGGAATAACCATTTCGGCAGGTTTCGTTACGGACTCCCGACTGATCACTCCCGACTTTCTTCCGCTCACATACTGTAAAATATCTTTTTTCGTCACCCTTCCTTCATTTCCTGTTCCCTGGATGGCTTCCAGTTCGGTCATGCTAACGCCTTCGCTGGCAGCAATGTTAAGTACCAGCGGTGAATAGAAGCGGTTTGCTGAACCGTTAGTGGTGGCAGGTTTTTGGGTTACATGTGTCGTAACAGTTTCAACAATCACCGCTTCCTGCAATGGTACATTAGCTTTTTCCTGTACAGGAACGGAAACGACAGGAGAGGGGGCAGAAACAGGTTCAGCAGCACCGGTTCTTATTCTGGCGATAGTGGTGCCTATAGGTACTACATCGTTTACGTTAAATAATATTTCCTCAATAACACCGGCTGCAGTACTTGGCACTTCGCTGTCCACTTTATCGGTTGCTATTTCCAAAATGGTTTCATCCATTTGTACAGAATCGCCGGGTTTTTTATGCCACTTTAATACCGTGGCTTCCATTATACTTTCTCCCAGCTTTGGCATTATTAAATCAACTAAAGCCATAATACGATTTTAGATTGCAGATTTTAGGTTGCAGATTGTGTAAATGCCCGATGGCAATAATAACAATCGTTCGGGTCAAAGGTAAAGTTTTCCGACTAATCGCTGATGTCTGATAATTATATATCAGAGAGGATAAATTTGCGTAAAAAATTCAACGCATTTGCAGCGGTAATGGAAATATTTCGCTGGCGGTCAAATCGCAGGTTTAGCTTGTAGGTTTCGATATTATTTTTATTACCTACCGCAATCCAGACAGTGCCAACCGGCTTTTCTTCACTTCCCCCATCCGGTCCCATAATGCCGGAAGTGGCAATAGCATAATCTACATTCAATTCTTTTATGGCGCCGGTAACCATTTGTTTTACGGTTTCTTCGCTTACTGCTCCGGCAGTCAACAGCGTTACTTTTTGAACACCTAAAACATTTTCTTTCACTTCATTGGCATAACTGATAATGCCGCCTTTGTAGTAAGCAGATGAGCCGGATATGGAGGTAATAAGTTGGGCAATGTAGCCGCCGGTACAGCTTTCGGCAGTCCCCATCGTTTTACCCCTCGCTTTTAAAATTTTTCCTATTACCACTTCCAGGCCTTCATCTTCATTGGTAACCAGTATATCTTTTACCAGTTCCTGGAGTTTTTCAAAATAAGGCTGTATTTGGTTTTCAACAACCTCTTTGCTGCTTCCTTTAACGGTGAGCCGTAACTTGACCATTCCATAATTGGGCAGGTAAGCCAGTTTGATATTTTCCGGTAAAGACGTTTCGAAATCTTTGAGCCATTCAGCAATCACTGATTCTCCTTGGCCGGCAGTAAATGCAGTTTTATGAACAATGGCAGGTAATTGAAATGTTTGCTGAAGACGTGGAATGACCTGGTCTGTCATAAGTCCTTTCATTTCGTGAGGTACGCCGGGCAAAGAGATGAATACAGCCCCCCTAAATCCCCCTCTTGGGGGGACTTTAGCTTCTGAAAGTTCTGAATTTCTTTTTTTTAACCGACCAATAATTTTATTAATAACATTATCCGTATCATGTAGTACCTGTTCATTGGTAAACCTTATTACTTCAAAACCCATTTTATTTAAATCTTCGGTTCTTTCAAAATCAGTTTTTATGTTTTGAGGTAGCTGATGATATAATCCGTCCACTTCAATAATGAGTTTTTCTCTAAGCGAAACAAAATCGGCGATATAGTTATTAATAATATGTTGTCTTCTAAATTTGTATCCCCCCATTTTTCTGCCTCTGACAATTTCCCATAAAACTTTTTCTGCTTCTGTAGGATTATTTCTGTGCTGCTTAACAAATTCTTTTAGCAAACTATATGTAAGTGGGTCTGCTGTTATGTGTTGATGAACGGCCTTTATAGTTTGAGAACCTAAAGCCCCTCCTTGTGAGGGGTTTGGGGAGGCGGGGGGGCTGAACCACATTCCGGGAGCTGTTCCCCTTGCATTATGCAATACCATACAAACATCCGGCACTTCGGCCTGTTTCAGGTTTCGTTCCAGCAGGGGACCTGGCCGGCGGTAAACTTTCTCAAATAAATATTTTACATGTGCCAGCACTTCTTCATTCACCACTAATTTTCCCCCAAAATACTTGCAAAGAAGGGGTTTGGTGATATCGTCAGCCGTAGGACCAAGGCCACCGGTAATTATTATGATGTCAGAGTGGCGTCCTTCTTCATCCAGTGTATTCCATATATCATCATATACATCGCCAACTGCCACCCGGCGGTGAACCCAAACTCCAATCTTATTCAACTCCTGGGCAATGTAGGCTGAGTTGGTATCAATTGTCTGGCCTATCAGTAACTCATCACCAATGGTGATGATGGAGGCATTAACAGTTTCATAATTCATTTAGGAAATCATTAAAGCAAAATGAAGTAATTTGAGCGCAAAGTAATAACATTAAAGGATGAAAAATGTTTTCTTACTGGCTGCTGGTTGTTTGTTACTGGTTCTGAGTTCTTACAGTCAGACCCTTTCCCAACGTATAAATAAAGCTTTTGCTGCATTTGAAAAAGATGAACAGTTGAAACATGCTATCAGCTCCCTGTTTGTAATTGATGCCAAAACCGGACAGGTTGTATTTGACAAAAACTCGCAGATTGGGCTGGCGCCGGCTTCTACGCAAAAAATTATTACAAGTGTGACGGCTTTTGAGTTGTTGGGGAAGAATTACAGGTACAAAACCAATTTGGGGTATGTTGGAGAAATTGTTTCCGGAAAACTTAAAGGAGATATAATTGTTACACCAAGCGGAGATCCTACTTTTGGAAGCTGGCGATGGCCGGGTACATCTGAAGAAACTCTTTTGAAGAAATTTGTTAATAGTATAGTTCAGAATGGCATCAATGATATTTTGGGATCTGTTGATATAATTAAGAGTAATTGGTCAACTCAATTTTTTCCAGATGGATGGATTGTTCAAGATATTGGAAATTATTATGGAGCAGGGAGTGTTGCTTTAAATTGGAGAGAAAATCAATTTGAAATTTTCTTAAAGTCTGGTGACGCTATTGGCGATTCTGTGAAAATAACCGGGTATAAACCCCGGCTATTTTCACAGAATTATATTTCCGAGGTCAGGTCAGCAAAAAAAGGTTCGGGAGATAATGCCTACATCTACCAAAATCCCAATGTAATACGAGGAACAATTCCTGTTGGTGAAAATAATTTTGTAATTTCTGGCTCTATGCAAGTCCCTTCACGGGAATTTCAAAACACTTTTGGAGCTGAATTATTATCTGCTGGTATAGATTTAAATGCTCCTGATATGTCTCAATTTAATTATAGTATCGATAGTTTAAAAACAATATACACCCATTATTCCCCCTCCCTCGACTCTATCATCTACTGGTTCAATAAAAAAAGTATTAATCTCTATGGCGAAGCATTAGTAAAAACATTCGCCTATGAAAAGCAGGGTTTCGGCAGTACTGATAGTGGAGTTGCCATCGTTAAGAAATTCTGGAAAGAAAGAGGTCTGGATGAAGACGAACTAAACATCTATGATGGTTCCGGCCTTTCACCCCTCAACCGGGTGACCACCCATGCCCAGGTGGCAATATTGAAGTATGCCCAAACAAGGGACTGGTTTCCTTATTTCCTGAAATCATTGCCTGAGTACAACGGCATGACAATGAAAAGCGGCACAATAAGCGATGTAAAGGGCTATTGCGGTTATCATAAAGCACAGGATGGTAAAGAGTACATTTTTTCATTCCTGGTAAATAATTACTCCGGCAAGTCCTCACAGTTGGTCGGTAAGATGTTTAAGGTGCTCGATGAACTAAAGTAGGCAATGGTAAAAATTGCTTACTTTCAGAGATTGTTATCACAAAACTGAAAACCAAAAACTGATATTTATGACTGAGCAAAATTTTAAGAACCATGTGCGCCTCGTCGCAGGTTATCACGGATTCACTTTCATGTTGATATTATCCGGTCTTATAGGCAGTGTCGTTAATCTTCTCCATGCTGATGCGGCAACACATTATTCAGCAGCATTACTGGTAGTTGTATTCCTGGCTCTAGCTGGCCTGTTCTGGTATGCAAGGGTTTTTGCACTGAAGGCACAGGACAGGGCCATCAGGGCTGAAGAAAATTTCCGTCATTTCATTTTAACCGGAAAGCCATTGGATAAACAATTAAGAATCGGACAGATAATTGCCCTGCGTTTTGCCAGCGATGAAGAAATGCCGGCTTTGGCAAAAAGGGCGGTAGATGAAAAACTGTCACAAAAGGATATCAAACTGGCTATTATAAACTGGCGGGGAGACTTTCACCGGGTATAAAATTATTCTGCAGCAGCTCCCAGAAAAATCGATTCAACTTTATCATTCCTGAATGTAAAGATGATACCTCCGTATAT
>DASUDW010000238.1:0-18193 GCA_036275415.1 Chitinophagaceae bacterium
GGAGCAATTCCGGCAACGCTGTTTATCAATAACAAAACAGGTTACCGGAATTTCATGGAAGCGCAGCTCACTCAAGAGGAACTGAAAAAAGAAATCATGGCTATACTCCGGATAAATTAAGCGGCTTCTTCCGACTCCATATCTTGTCTTGCTTTTACCAACAGGTATAAGAAATAAATGGCGGCCCCCAGGCTTACAATTGCCAATAGAATGCCCATAAAACTTTTGTAGTAAATAGCCCTGGCAAGGCTAAACCCGACCAGCGACATAAAGCCCAAAATGATGACTTTGTTAAGCAGCGACCTGGATAACATAAACAGCGGTTTTAAGGTGATCAAAGGGGTTATCTGCAGGTTAGATGCTTCCACAAAATCTTTCCATAAATTTTTTATAAAAAAAATCCCTTTCGGCTGAAAGGGATTTTTGAAAGATGATAAGCTGGTTTATCTCAATCGTTTGATGGTGCAGCCAACAGATCTGGATACTTTCAAAGATATTTCCTTGCCCCCTGTTAATTCATTTATGGCTTCAATCAGGTGTTTGCGTCCCACAGAGGAAGCATCGTTAGGGTTATCATCGATGGCGCCGTGGTAAACAAGTATTCCTTTTTTATCAAAAAGAAAACATTCAGGGGTACGGTTGGCGCCGAAAGCATCTGCCATTACATGGTTTTGGTCTACCAGGTAATACCATTCATATTGCTGATCGGCTGCATACTGCTTCATGGCTTCATAGGAGTCCTCGTTGCCGCGGTATGCTTCATTGGAATTCAAAATGGCTACACCTACATTGTTGGCCTGGGCATGTTTGGCTGCTTCAATCGTCCGGCTCTGATTTTTTATAACATAAGGGCAGGTATTACAACTAAACATGACCAGCAGTCCGTTTTTCTTTTTGGCTGCCTCTAATGAAATCTCTTTACCTGAAACATCTTTCATTTTTAGTTCCGCATTGGGCATGGGTGCACCAATGGGAAGCGGATCATTGGTTCCGATAATAATGGCGGCTATTGCCAATACCGGAAATGCTGAGAAAAGAATCTTCTTCATTTTATATAATTTCATTTATAAAATTAGTGAATACTCAGAACAAGGATACAGACTTAAAGTTCACTATTCAGGCTGAAATTCCCTCGCCGCCTGTACCTTCTTCTTTCCGTTCCTCTGCAATTTTTTTGAGTGAATTGATGCTGACATTTAATTCAAACCCGATCAGCAATACCAGGGAGTTCATGAATATCAATGCCATCAGGATCAAAACTGTACCAATAGAACCATAAAGTTTATTGTACTGTCCAAACTGGCCCACCCACCAGGAGAAAAGCAATGTCATCAGCAGCATAAGGAAAGTTGCTAATATAGAACCGGGGTTTATCAGCCTCCATTTTTTATGTACAGCCGGGGCATGTCGGTAAATAAAAGAAATGCAGGCAAAGAACAGTAAAACGATGACCAGCCAGCGGGCATTCAGAATGATTTTTTTGGCTGTTTCATTGGTGATTCCCAGGTACTCCAATACAAACTCACGGCCGATAAGCAATAAGATGGAAGCAAATACAATAATAAACAGGAACATGGTTATTTTCAATGCCACCATTCGCTTTTGAAACCCTTTTCGTTTTCTGAAGCCAATATAATTTTTATCGAATGAACGCATTATACCCATCATGGCATTGGAGGAAAAGAACATGGATAAAACAAAGCCCAGCGAAAGCAATCCGTTTCTCGGGTTGTTGATGAAATCTTTTAAAAAGTTGATGAGGGTGGCGTTGTCTTTTTCCCCCGGGATTACATCCCGTATCAGCCCGAACAATTCATCCTGGAACTTTTGTGTGATCGGCAGCAGGGGTAACAGTGTAAACAAAAAAATTATGGCAGGAGGTATGGCCATCACGAAGTTGAAGGCAATGGCTGAAGCCCTTTCTGTCATGCCAATGGTTTTTACCTGGCCGATAAAAAAATTGACCACATCATAAATAGGGATACCCCTGAAACCGGGAAGAGATGTTTCCTTGCTCTTATCAATGATAAGTTTAACGGGCCCGGATGAGATTACCCTATGTGTTATTTTACTGATGATAGCCATTATTTATTTTCCCTGGCTTTCTTCACTGAGTCCATGCGCCGGGTCAGTTCCTGCTGATACAGCCTGGCATATTTTAAATGATCATCAAAGTTAGTGGTGAAAACACTGCTTCCGTCGAATTTGCTGCTGGCAACAAAATACAGGTAGTCAGTTTTGGGGGCATCCAGCACTGCATCAATGGACTCTATGGAAGGGGTACAAATGGGGCCGGGCGGAAGACCTGCATACATATAAGTGTTATACGGAGAGTCTTTTTTCAGGTGTGCGCCGGTTACCCTTTTTATGGTGAAGTCCTTTAATGCAAATTTCACGGTAGGGTCTGCCTGCAGCTTCATCCCTTTTTTAATGCGATTGAGATAAGTACTGGCAATATTGTATTTGTCTTCTTTTTTCAGTGTTTCTTCTTCTACAATGGAGGCCAGGGTAATTACCTGTAACGGGGTAAGATGCTGGCTGTCGGCTTTTATCTTTCTTTCTTGCGTCCAGAAGTTTTTGTATGTAGTGTAAAACTGGCTGAATACTTTGCCCGGGCTGCTATTCCATAATGTATTGTAGGTAAAGGGCAGCACAATGGCCATTACCGTATTGCTGTCCACCTCATATTTCCGTAGCGAATCCGGGTTGTTTAAAAAACGGATCATAGCCAGGGAATCGAAATCAACGTCAAACTTTTTTCCGAATTTTCCGGCAAATGCTTCCTTCGTTCTTTCTTTTATCACCACAATTTTAACCGGGCTTTGCTGACCACTTCTTAACAGGCGTACCAACTGGTAGTTGTTCATCCCGTCTTTCAACTCATATCTTCCGGGCTTTACTTTTTTAAATCGTAGCAATTGTACAGCAAGGTCATATCCGCCGCCCTTGATAAATCCCTGTTGCACCAGTTTGTTTTTTACCGCTGCCAGATCATCTCCTTCTTTTATATAGAACCAGTTTTTTTGCTTATTGTGAACTGCGGGGCTGAGAAGCATATATCCTCCTATTCCACCTGTGACCAGTAGTAAAAGTGCAATAACGCCCAATATTTTTTTCGCCATAAAAACAAAATAAATAAAAAACCCTGTCGGAGCGACAGGGTTTACAAATATTATAATGAATTTACTTTTTGGTGGTATCTCCGGCCGGCTGAGGGTTCAGCTGAATGGTATTATTGTTGGTGGGTGCCGGTTGATTGGTAGAAGGCACGGGTGCGTTGGTAGCGTTATTCAAATTATCAGGGCCGGTTGTCTTTGATTTTGAAATAAACAAAACAGACAGCAGGCACAGCACCCCGATAACACCGGCAAAGATCCAGGTGCCTTTTTCCAGCACATCGGTTGTTTGTTTTACCCCCATAAACTGGTTGCTGAACCCGGCGATATTCCCGGCCAAACCACCCCCTTTCGGGTTCTGTACCAATACAATAAGACCTAAAATAGCAGAAGCCAACACAATCAGTACTACAAATAAAATAGTCATATCAGTTATCTTTCTTTAAAAGCTCAATTTTCGCTGCAAAATAAGGGCTTTTGGAGGGTTCAAGCAAACTTAATTTGCTGTATACTTCTATGGCCTTTTCCCGGTTTCCCTGTTTTTCCCAAACGGCTGCCATGGCTTCAGTAATCACCTCCCTGTCTTCCAGGGAATGTTCTGCCAGTTGTTCCACTTTTTTTTCTGAGGCTGTTTCCACAGATTTGGCGATATCGGCAACCGGCAGCCTTTTCATAGTTTTCAGCCATTCGGTGAAGCTTTTCAGTTGCTGGCTGAATTTATCCGCCGGTTTTTCCTCTTCTTTAAATTTTATGCCTTGTGAGGCAAAATAATCGACTGTGTGGTAAGGCTCAAAAACCAGGTCGCTGGCTGCTGTATTGAACGGAGCCGTTTCTGCTTTTGTTTCTTTTGTGGGTAATGGTCCTTCGGTTTCTATGGTTTCGGGGGTGCTGCTTTCTGTAACAGCTACATCAACAGGAGCGGATGTGGCAATTGGTGATGCTGTTTGGACTTCTGAAGCCGCAACTTCTATAGGTGTTTCCTTGCTTTCAGCAATTGCTGCTGCCGCTATGGTTATATTTCCTCCCGGTTTCACAGTGGCTGATCCCGTATCTGTGAGCAGTTGCTGTACCCATAGCGGGTTATGAAAGAAAAGACAGGTTTTTTGAAATTGCTGTTCGTATTGTTCTGTATTTTCTGTCTGTAATTTTTTGGCAAGTAACAGTTGTGCGGCACCGAAATAAGGGTACTTTTCTGCGTATTGCTGCAATTCCTGCAGGCTGCAAACTTCCAGTGAGTCCTTTTGCAATAATGATTTTACCAGTTGATTGATTGGCCCGTTCATCGGTACAAGATAAGGTTATGTTACCAGTTGGAAAACAGCTTATTGAATATTTCATCCGTAAGTGTCCGAATCAATTCATCGCCCAAAGCATTTTCCGCCTGCTGAAAAGACTGGTTACCCTTAAATTCAAAGCTCCGGCTTACATCGTAGTCGGTTGTTTTATCTTCTTTGCGGTTGTTTAGAGTTATATGGACATTTACCGTAAGCCTGTTGTTGGCTACCTGCTGACCGGAAATGGCCGAAGTGCTGAAACTATATTCTGAGATCCAGCCGCTGATTTCCCAGTCTGCATTATCATTATTTACCTGTGTAAGTTTTGTCTGGCTAATTATTTTTTGCCGCAGTTTGTCGGTCAGCCTCGGGCTAAGTTGCGGGTTGATATACCTTGCCCTGTTTTCGATGTAGCCAACTTTAATGGTCTTGATTGTATCAGGTATTGAAACATCTTTAAACCCGTACCTTACACTACAGCCGGTAATCGGCTGAAGTGTAAGAAGTGCTGTTAACACAACTGCACCCAGTAATATATTTCTTACAACTATTTTCATTACTCTTCTATATCGTATTCTTTCAATTTTCTGTATAAAGTTCTTTCGCTGATGCCCAGGTCCAGTGCCGCATCTTTTCTTTTGCCTTTGTGCTTTTTCAGCGCTTTGATGATCAGTTCTTTTTCTTTATCAATTATATTCAGGCTTTCTTCTACTTCTTCATGTTCATGAATTTCTCCCGGCATTCCAATGGTCACCGGGGCAGGCTGCAAATGCTGTACGGCAGGCTGCACCAACACCGGCTGCACCATTTCATTTGTTTTCAGGCGAAAGCTGTCTGTTTCTTTTAATTCGTTGATAAATGCCTGGTTCTGTGCAGCAAGGTTCGGGTTCTGCAGCATATCCAGAAACATTCTCTTTAATTCCGTTACATCTTTCTTCATGTCGAAGAAAAGCTTATATAATATTTCCCGTTCATTCGAAAATTCAGTAGTGGCGCCATTAGGATGTGCCAGTACCGGTAATCGGTTGTTGGAGTAGGGCTGCAGGAACTTATTAAGTGTTTTTGCCGTGATGAGTTTGTCTTGTGAAAGAACTGAAATTTGTTCTGCAATATTCTTCAATTCCCGCACATTGCCCGGCCAGGGATAGCTTATTAACAGGTTTTTTGCTTCTTCTTCGAGTTGTACGGGAGATGTTTTATACTTATTGGCAAAATCAGCTGCAAATTTTCTGAAAAGCAGGTGAATGTCTTCCGGCCTGTCGTGTAAAGCCGGCACCCGAATGGGAACGGTACTTAAACGATAATATAAATCTTCCCTGAATTTGCCGGCCTGTACCAGTTGCAAAAGGTCTTTATTGGTGGCGGCAATAACTCTTACATCAGTCTTCTGCACCTTAGATGAACCCACCCGAATGTATTCGCCGGTTTCCAGTACCCTTAACAATCGGGCCTGTGTGCCCAGCGGCAGTTCCCCAATTTCATCCAGGAAAATGGTTCCGCCATTTACCGTTTCAAAGTAACCTTTGCGGGCATCTACAGCTCCTGTAAACGATCCTTTTTCATGGCCGAATAATTCCGAATCTATCGTCCCTTCCGGAATAGCGCCACAGTTAACTGCAATGAAGGGGTTATGTTTCCTGGCGGAAAGCGAATGAATGATCTGTGAAAAAACTTCTTTCCCTACACCACTTTCTCCGTTGATCAGTACAGTAAGGTCTGTATTGGCTACTTGCTCAGCCACCTGCAACGCATAGTTGAGGGCGGGGGAGTTGCCAATGATGCCAAAACGGTTCTTAATACTTTGTATATCCATATTTCTAAGCCACTGATGCACTGAAACACTGAAAAATCTCTGAGATTCAATGTTTCAGTGGCAATTTTATTTAATAATTTTTCCCAATAATGTAGCCTGTGTGCAATTCTCTACTTTCACTGTTACATAATCGCCTTTCTTCAGGTTATAATCTTCTTTTGCAAACACCACTACTTTATTTTGTGAGTTTCTTCCCATCCAGTCATTTTCACTTCTCTTGCTGTCACCTTCAATAAGCACTTTAAATGATTTTCCCAGGTCTTTTTTATTGCTTTCCTGTGAAAGCCTGTTCTGGAGTTCTACAATCTCCTGTAACCTTCTTTTCTTTACGTCCATTGGTATATCATCTTTATACCGTCTTTCTGCCAGGGTACCGGGCCTTTCGCTGTAAAAGAACATGTAGCTCATGTCATACCCGCTGTATTCCATTACACGTAAGGTATCTTTATGGTCTTCTTCTGTTTCTGTACAAAATCCTGCAATGATGTCTGAAGAGATGCCGCAATCGGGCATTATTTGCCGTATCCGGTCTACTTTGGCCATGTACCATTCCCTTGTGTAAGTGCGGTTCATCAGCTGAAGTATCCGTGTAGAACCGCTTTGTACCGGTAAATGAATGTATTTGCAGATGTTCTCATGCCTGGCCATGGTATGCAGCACATCATCTGTAATATCTTTAGGATGAGAAGTGGAGAAGCGGACTCTCAGGTCCGGAGAGATCAAAGCCACCTTTTCCAACAGTTTCGCAAAGGTGATAGCCTCCTTACTACCAACTACTGACTCCGGGCTGTAATAATAACTATCTACATTCTGCCCCAGTAACGTTACTTCCCTAAACCCCTTTTCGAATAAATCCCTGCATTCTGCCACAATGCTTTCAGCGTCACGGCTCCTTTCACGGCCACGGGTAAAAGGTACTACGCAAAATGAACACATATTATTACAACCCCTCATAATGCTGACAAATGCCGTAACGCCGTTACTGTCAAGACGAACCGGTGCTATGTCTGCATAGGTCTCATCCCGGCTCAGCAGTACATTCACTGCTTTTTGTCCTTCTTCGGCTTCGCTTACAAGATCAGGCAGTGAACGATACGCATCAGGCCCTACTACCATATCCACCAGTTTCTCTTCTTCCAGGAATTTTGCTTTCAGCCTTTCTGCCATGCAACCTAACACACCCACCAGCATACCCTTTTTTTGTTCTTTCAGTTTGCGGAACTCGGTGAGGCGTTTACGAACCGTTTGTTCTGCCTTTTCACGGATAGAACAGGTGTTAATGAAAATAAGGTCGGCTTCTTCCAGGTTTCGGGTAGCCCCAAAGCCTTCTTTATTCAGGATGGAGGCCACAATTTCGCTGTCGGCAAAGTTCATCTGACAACCATAACTCTCTATATAAAAGCGTTTTTTGTACTGGTTCGGGTCACCGGTAAAAGGAGCATAGGCTTCGCCCTGGCGGGTTTCGTCATGTGTCTTATCTGTCACGAAGTCAAGCATAAATGGTCGAATTGGATTGCAAATATAAAGCTAAGAGCCGTATTTATGACAGGATGTCAGCAAGGAATTACCGTTGCAATCGTTTGACTCTGCCGCTCAGCCTGTTCTGTTCCAATCATTTAGCAAGGCATATGGTATCTTTATCGTCTAATTTCCGGTTTGAGATATTTTATTCTGGCCATAGCGATCCTTTTTTCTTTTTCCCCTTCATTTTCCCAGGGGGGAATTATGGGTATATTGACCGGTAATGTGGTGGATGAGAAAAAGAAGGCCCTTGAAGGTGCCACAGTTGATTTACTGTCGCTGAAAGATACTTCCGGTAAACGAAGTACATTGACCAATAAAACGGGTGACTTCACCTTTAACAATATCCCGTTTGGCTATTATAAACTGCGGATAAGCTATGTGGGGATGCAAGTGCTGCATATCGACAGTATCTATTTCAGGACAGAGCGGTTTGATTTTAACCTCAGTGATCTTACACTAAAGCCACGTAATTCAGAAAACCTGAGTGAAGTGATTATTTATGCGGAAAAACCGCTGATCCAATCGAAAGACGGTAACATTACATTCAATGCAGGCGAATCAGCCCTGGCTGCCGGAAGCAATGCCGGTGAATTGCTCACCCAGGTGCCTTTGGTAACAAAAGATGCAGATGGTAAGATATCCGTAAGGGGCAAGGAGCCCAAAATCCTGATCGACGATAAGCCGGTGGAGCTTAATATGCAGCAATTACAGGACCTGCTTGAATCTCTGCCGGGCAGTTCCATTGAAAAGATTGAAGTAATGACGAATCCGCCTCCCCAGTATGCCAATGAACAAGGAGGTGTCATCAATATTGTAACCAAAAAAGGAAAGGTGGGGAAAAGCGGCAGGCTTTCTGTTTCTGGGGGCACAAGGGGAGAGGCCTCAGTGAATGGAAGTTTCAATTATCGCAAACAAGGATTTTCGCTGGCTGTAAATGGCGGGTTCGGCTATAATACATTTAAAGGCAATGGCTATTCCATCCGGAATAACATTTATGCTGACTCCTCCAATTTTTTTAATACCTCCAATACAAATAACAATAATAATACCCGACCTAACCTGCGGGTAAATATCGATTATGACATCAATAAAAATAACCTGCTCAACCTTACATTGAACTTCAATGAAAACAGTTTCGATAATGAAAGTCTTACAGAGTTTCAAAATATCAACCGCTTTAATTTGCTTTGGAAATTGAGCCGCAGGAGCATCAACAGCACTGGTCATAATATTAACCCCAACCTGAACCTGTCCTACACACTAAAGGGAAAACCCGGGGAAACCTTGCGAATTATTGCCTCATACAGCCTGTCAACGAATCGTAATGACAGGGATTTTTACCAGCAATATTTTAACCCGGATTATACCCCTAACGGAATTGATTCTGTGCAGCGACAGGAAAACACCACCCGGGTAAATGGATATAATTTCAGGGTGAACTATGATAAAATGCTTGACAACAAAAAAACGTTTTTATCCGTTGGGGGCTTGTATAACAGGTCCAATAACCATGTTATCATAGACGCAACTTTTAAGAAAAAGCCGGAAGGAACCATGGAGAAACTGCCCCTTTTGAGCAATGATTTCTGGTTTTATCAAACAGTGAGTTACCTGAGGGCATCCGTAAAACAGATATTAGGGGAGAATTTCAGTTTTACCCTGGGTACTTCTGCTGAAAGAACGGATATATGGTTTGAATTGCTGAAGGAAAGCAGGGATGTGAAGAACGATTATCTGACCTGGTTACCCTTTGCCAATATCAATAAGACATGGAAGGAAAAGCTGAGCCTCACATTTGCCTACCGGAGAAGTATCCGCAGGCCGGGAATTGGTGAACTGAACCCCACGATCGATTTTTCTGATCCTTATAATATCCGCTTTGGCAACCCGGACCTTGAGGCTTCTACCGCTCACAATTTTGATTTTATCATTGGCAGAACAAAGACAAAGTATTTCCTGAACCTTGGATTCGGTTACAATAAAGTTGAAGATGTATTCAGCCAGGTGAGGACACTGCTGGAGGATGGTAAAACGCAAATTACCTGGGAAAACATCAGCAACCGGAAGGAATATGAGGTGAGCACCTGGAATGGTATAACCCTTTCCAAAAAATTAAAGGCGAATGCCAGTGCCAGTTATACCTATAATGTGTACAGCGATTTTGACAAGATTGTAAGAAAGTTCAGGGATGGGGGGTCATTTACCTCTACTGTTGGGTATAATTATACGCCTACAGAACTGTGGGCCTTCACAGGCAACTTTAACCTGAACCGGTTTGCTTCACCACAAGGGTATGCCCGCTGGAATACCAGTATGAATGTGGGCATTCAGCGAAAATTCTTTTCTAAAAAGCTGGTCATTACCGCCAATGCGATAGATCCTTTTGCCAACCAGCAAAGGCGCATTTTTACCTATGGCCCGAATTTTAACCTGGAAAGTTTCAGCCTTACCCGAACAAAGAATTACCGGTTGACCATTGCATATAATTTCAATAATCAGCCGAAGAAAACGCTGATCAAAAAATAGAATTATACTGTATAAATAAAATAACCCGTTCAATGTAACGGGCTATTTTATTTTGCTGAGCGGAAGACGGGACTCGAACCCGCTACCTACAGCTTGGGAAGCTGTCGCTCTACCAGGTGAGCTACTTCCGCTTGGGTTTTATTCGTTCAGCTTTCCACTTTCAGGTCAAATCTTTTTCTTAACCAACTGTTTTTTACCGGAATGATCCATTCTTCTTCCAGTTCCTTTTTGGTTTGCACCAGGTTATTAAAATACAAGGTGCCGGCATTGATAAATCCGTTATCAAATGCATAAACCAGCTGGGAGAGTGGCAGCAATTGTACTTTGTCTTTGATGACAAAAGCAAGAGTGGTGCGGTCAAACATATTTACCTGGTAACGCTGTTCAATATCCTTGATCAATCTGACAGAACTATCTGTACTGCATCCGCTGACACCTGTAGCTGATTCATCTGCCATCAGGATGATGAACTGACCAAAGAAAAGGTAAGCGGCTCCTTTTACCGGTGTGCCATGGCTTTGCCATTTGCCTGTAAATTCTTTCAGCAGATCTTCAATTTCCAGCGCTTCTCCCAATGAAAAAAGGCGGCTGGATTGATAAACCCAAACCCTTGATTCGGGATGAAAATTACCGTCAAGCAGGTATTTGTATTCGAGGTTCATGCGGCTAAATTACAACCAATTTTAAACCCTTTAATCATCATTCTATGATAAATGACCGCCAATGCATTCGCTGGACCTATACCCCTCAGGAATGGAAGGAGTATACCTGTAAAATGAAGGGTGAAAATCTTCTTTTACGGGTATGGAACAGGTTTCGTTGGCTGATTACTTTTAAAACACCTGAAGTGCATATAACTCCGCTTAGTATAAAAGTGGGTAAAGAAAAGACAGCGTTAAGAAATGGAATTTGGGTGAAGAATATCGATTTGAAGGAGATTGGCGGTGTAAATATTATGTCTATACATCTGGCAGGTTTGCGTCACAACGCTGAGCCAGAAGAAATAATAATACCTGTGCCAAAAGGCAAACTGAGGGATGCAATGGTGGTCAGGGAGGGATTGTTAATGCCTAAGCGGCTTCCTGTACAGGATGAAGCCATATCGTAGCCATTAAACCTAATAAAAAAGATTTGCCAATTGTTTTAAAGAGAAAATTGATACTAAGGCTGTCATTATAAAGGACGCTGGGATCAAAATAATCCCAGAGCAGCCGAAATGAAAAATTGAAAAGAAGCAAAATGATGCTGATACGGATAAATCTTTTCCAGGTGAAATTTCTCCAAAACCCTTTTTTCAGATCTCCCATATTTACTCCATTGATTGGGCCACCAGTTCAGCAACATCCAATACCTGTATGGATTCTTCTTTTTCCGCCAGTTTTACACCATCGGTCATCATGGTATTGCAGAAGGGACAGGCAGCAGCTATTACTGAAACTCCCGTGGCTATAGCTTCATTACTCCGGTCAATATTGATCCTTACGGTACCTTTTTCTTCTTCTTTGAACATTTGGGCGCCGCCGGCCCCGCAACAAAGTCCGTTGCTGCGGCAACGTTTCATTTCTACCAATTCAGCATCCAGTGCTTCCAGTACTTTACGGGGGGCTTCATAAATATCGTTGGCACGGCCCAGGTAGCAACTGTCATGATATGTGATTTTCCGGCCTTTGAAAGAACCGCCTTCTTTTAATTTAATTTTTCCTTCATCAATCAGTTGCTGCAGAAATGTGGTATGATGAATTACTTCGTAATTACCACCCAGTTCAGGATATTCATTTTTTAATGTATTAAAGCAATGGGGACAGGCAGTGACTATTTTTTTGATACCATAATTATTCAGAAGCTGAATATTCTGATAAGCCATCATCTGGAACATGAACTCATTACCGGCACGGCGTACAGGGTCCCCGGTGCACATTTCTTCTTTTCCGAGGATAGCATAATTGATACCTACTTTATTGAGAATAGTGACAAATGCTTTTGTAATTTTCTGAGCCCTTTGATCAAAACTTCCGGCACATCCCACCCAAAACAGAACATCAGGGCTTTGTCCGTTGGCAAATAAATCAGCGACTGTACGAACCTGCATATTCAATATTTAATGGGCAGCAAATTACTGAATTTGCTACATCCTGATAAAAACTTTGTCCGGGATGAATTAGCCGCCAAACCAAAACCCGCCGCTGGCAAGAATAGCAACAACCAATATTACAGCGAGAATCAATAATCCAATGGACACCCATCCCAATATGACACCGGCTTTTGCCTGGCCATCGTTAGGGTTGATTTTTTTAGCCTGGTTGCCAAATATGATGGCTAATATGGCGCAAGGTATGGCTGCAATGCTGGCATAAGGAATAAAAAGAGAGCCTACTGCGATAATGCCCAATATCAGGGATGTATTTCCTTTGCTGCTTTTTTCTCCGGCCTTACCAGGATAAATACCTTTCTTTAGTTTCCACTGAAAGGCTTTTAAGGCAATTTTTTCTTTCAGCTTTAATTTTCTGCCCAGGAGCTTTTCAGCTTCTTTAATTTTCAGGTTACTTAAATATTCGTAAGGAATAACAAGTTGCCTTTCAACCCTGTTATTTGTTGGAAGATGAAAAGCAGATGGGATAATGGCAGCGTTTATGGTTGATAAACTGAATAAACCGATTAAAAGTAAAAAGGTATATCTCATAAGCGGCATTTAAAAAAAGGAGAACAAAAGTTTCTTTTCTTTACAGGAAACCTATTTTTGTTTTATTGCTGCATGAAGATGAAGAAATTTTTTCAGAAAATAACTAACTGGGAGCTCTGGAATTTCTATGTGCTCTATTTCCCCATCAGTT
Source organism: Chitinophagaceae bacterium (assembly GCA_036275415.1). Classification (GTDB taxonomy): domain Bacteria; phylum Bacteroidota; class Bacteroidia; order Chitinophagales; family Chitinophagaceae; genus JJ008. The sequence continues at coordinate 13,085 of DASUDW010000238.1, forward strand.
TTGCATGGCTGTGGTATTGTATTCGCAGCGGATCCTTCTGGTTCTTCAGTTCATCAAACCCTACTATTACATTTGGTGGTTTTGAAGGAGAGGGTAAGAAGGAGATGTATGATCAGTTGCCGCCCAGCCTGGTACCTAAAACGATTTATATCATGCATGACTGGCCGGCAAATGATGTCGTACAAAAAATAAAGGAAGCCGGCTTTGAATTTCCTTTCATTGTAAAGCCTGATGTTGGCATGAAGGGTATCCTCTTTCGTAAAATTGAAAATGAAGAGCAACTGGTTAAATACCATGAAAAGATACCCGTAGAGTATATAGTACAGGACCTTGTGAGCCTGCCGGTAGAGGTCAGTGTTTTTTATTACCGGTACCCCTGGGAGCAAAAAGGAGCAGTTAGTGGTTTTATCCATAAAGAACTACTGCAGGTAAAGGGGAACGGACAACATACATTGAGAGAGCTGATCGAACAACATCCAAGGGCAAAATTCAGGATGGCAGAAATGGAGCATCGCCACGGCCACCGGTTTGACAGGGTGATACCAACGGATGAAATTTTCTATCTCTCTTATGCCGGTAACCATAACCGGGGTGCCCATTTTACTAATCTGCATAACGAGATTGATGAAAGCCTGCATAAAGTTTTTGACGAGTTAAGTCATTATACCGACAAATTCTATTATGGACGATACGATATTAAAACCACTTCCATAGAAGATCTGAAGCAGGGTAAAAACTTTTATATCCTTGAATTCAATGGCTGCGGTGCAGAACCCAATCATATTTATGATTGTGGTATGAGTATATGGAAGGCATATGGTGTAATCCTGCACCATTGGAAAGCCCTTTATCGTATCAGCCGCTTTAATCATAAAAACGGCACACCTTACTGGTCCTTTATCCGCGGCTGGAAATACCTCCGTGATTCAGGCAGGCATTTCAAAATGCTGGAGAAGTATGATTAAAGAACAGGTGATGATGTCAGATATCTGGCATCAGACTTCTGATTTCCAGTCTTAACTTCGTAGTATGCGACCTCTGCTGAAAATTTTCTTTACCGGTATGCTGATCAGTTTCCTGGGTTCTTTACCACTGGGAACGCTGAATATTGCTGCTATGCAGATCTCAGTTTCAAGCGGCGTAACAGCAGCCATTCTCTTTTCATTGGGTTCGCTGTTGGTAGAGATCATTTATGTCCGCATTTCGTTGGTTGCCATGGATTGGATCCGCAAGCAGGAAAAGATACTAAAGGCGCTGGAGTGGGTAACCTTACTTATTGTTACAGCATTAGCTGTATCCAGTTTCTATGCGGCAATGCACCCCAAGATTGAAAAGAATATTGTACTGGACAGTCCTTTACCCAAATTTGTATTGGGACTGGTGATGAGTGCTGTTAACCCGGTGCAGATACCCTTTTGGTTCGGCTGGAGCACTGTACTGTTTACCAAAAAAGTTTTATATCCCCGGCAGGATCATTACAATACTTACATCTTTGGTATCGGTATTGGAACCTTTATCGGCAACTGTATTTTCATTTTTGGCGGTTTATTGATAGCCTCCAAGATCAATAATAACCAGCATATTTTAAGTTGGGTGATAGGTGGCATATTTGCCGTAACAGCTATCATTCAACTCTGGAAAATAGTGAAAAAGAAAGATGCTGTACACCAGATGGAACATCCGGAAGAACTTACCCATAAGTTAGAAGAACAGATGGAGAAAATTGAAAAGATTGAAGAGGGAATTGAGAAATTTACGCAGCCCGATAAGCATTAAAATCGATAGCCCGCCGAAATGGAAGGAATGAATCGTTGGCCGATATCTTCATCCAGTGAATGGTAATCTTTGCTGAATTTAAACGTATATCCAAATCCGGCAGATGGTGCAGCAAAGAATCTCCTGGCAATCAGCAGGTGATAGCCTGCCTCTGCCCAGGGAGTTATAAACAGGCTGTTACGATTGGTTTGTCCTTCAAAATTTTCCAAAGAAAAAAGAATCCTTGCTCCGGCAAAAGGTTTACTGCCGGTACTGTCTTTGCCAAAAGCATATCTGTATCCGACATACAGACCAAAACCCCTGGAAACTGAATAGGATTTAGCTGATCCCAACTGGTAAGTAATACCAATACTAAAGCTGTTACGGCTGTTAAATGTTTCGCCCCTTGCCGCCACTTTTGCGGTAGTAAATCCTTTTCCGGAGGAACGGATATACTCAGCCCCGAGTTCTTTTGGCTGCTGTGCATGCGCCCAGGAGCATAAAAAGATTAACGCAAAAAGAAGGTGACTTGCAATCCTCATGCAAAAAGATTCAGTAAGCGATTTGAAGAAAATATCTGCGATTAATATTAATATTGGTCAATTTGTAATTTCTTCCACCCACTTATCTCTTTCGTCCGGGCTGAATTTCCACGGGGCAAAATTATTTTCTACGTTACCAAACATCGCCGTCCATTCCTGTGGTGAATTACTTTCTTCCATTACCAGGTAGCGGCGAAGCTGAACGATGATATCCAGCGGACTGATACTGACGGGGCATTCCTGCACACAGGCATTACAGGTAGTACAGGCCCTTAGCTCTTCTACAGTAATATAGTCATGTAATAAACTCTTTCCATCATTGACAACTATTTCTTTGCTCCCCTTCAGGGGCTGGGGGTTTATCTTTCCCACTTCTTCCAGCCTGTCACGGGTATCCATCATGATCTTGCGGGGTGAAAGCAGTTTACCGGTTTGATTAGCGGGGCAGGAAGCCGAACAGCGGCCGCATTCGGTGCAACTGTATGCATCCATTAGGTTCTTCCAGCTCAGATCCATCACATCCTTTGCGCCAAATTTATGCGGAGCGGCCGCCTGTTCACCGGTTGGGGCCAGTTCGGGCTGCATGGCATACAACACTTCTTTCTGGATGGATTCCATGTTTTCCATCTTTCCCATGGGTTGCAATCGGGCATAATAGGCATTGGGAAAGGCCAGGATAATATGCAGGTGTTTGGAATAGGGCAGGTAGTTCAGGAATGCAAAAATGCCTACGATATGCAACCACCAGGATCCCCTTTCAATAATCTCAAGGCCGCTATTACTCATCCCGTTAATCAAAGGATGCAGGTATTGAGAAATAATAAAATTGCCGGTAGGGTGGGCGGCATAATGCTCCACACCTCTTGCCTGTAGCAAAGTATCACTTGCATTCAGCAAAAGGAAAAGAGACATCAAAACAATCTCTGTTATAAGAATATAATTGGCATCACTTCTTGGCCAGCCGTCCAGGTCTTTGCTGATAAACCTTTTTAGTTTTATGACATTCCTTCTTACCAGAAAGATGACGCATGCTATCAATACTGTTAATGCCAGTACTTCAAATGCATTGATCAGGAAAGTGTAGAAGTTGCCAAGGGGAGCTGCAAATAAGCGGTGATAGCCGATGATGCCATCCAGCACAATTTCCAGCACTTCAATATTAATGATGATGAAACCGGCATAGACAAAGAAGTGCATAACTGCAACCAGCGGGTTGCGGAACATTTTCTTTTGGCCGAAGGCCAGTAGCAAAACATTTTTCCATCGCTGTGAGGGGTTGTCGTTCAGGTTCTCATCCCTTCCCAGTTTAATATTCCTGGAAATTTCCTTTACTTTTTTGGAAAACAGGAAAATGGAAACTGCACTTAGTAAAACAAATATGACCTGTTGAAGTACCTGCATGATCCGGATTTTATTTATTGACTTCCGCTGTTAATATTTCAGGGAAGTAAGTTAATATCAACGCTTTTTGAAGTATTGTTTCCTTTAGTATCTGTTGATGTAACTGTAACAGTGGCTGTTTGCGGTGCTGAAATGCCGGTTACTGTCCAGTTCCATAAAAAAGGATAAGTAAGTAAGTTGCCGACAGATATTGTCTGTTCATAGTAAACGGCATTGGTTGATTTATTTTTTATTTGAACTTTGGCTGTTTTTACTACATCAGCGTCATTTATTTCGCCCTGTACCCGCAGGTTGTCGCCATTCAGGTAGGTAATACCAGCATTGGGTGTGGTGAATGTAATAACAGCAGCATTGTCAGGGGTGCTGTTGTTATTATTATTGTCATCTTTTGAGCATGCAGCCAGTGCTGTAAAAGCCAAAGCGGAAATTATTAATCGCATTGCCATCATTTTCGTAAAAGTACAAAAATGCATAAAAGGAATTTTAAATGTTGAATAATTCGGTTATTTCAAAAATGAATAAAGTTAAACCTGAGTTTTTTATTTGAAACTTCCAGTGAAGGTGCCGGGAATTTAAAGGCACTGAGAATAGTGAACAGGATATTCAGGGCTTTTGATTTTGTTTTGATCTTTGACAGGTCAATGTCCGGTGCCAGGTACCACTGGCGGTATCGCTTAATATCCCTTCTGTCGAAAATGATCATCCCGTTTTTATCTTTTGCCAGGTTTTCCTCACCTCCAAACATGCCTTCGGCACCATAGCCTACCGCCAAACAAAGCCAATCTGGTAGTTTGCTTTTTGGGAAAATTGATTTTAAACCGATGCTGGCCCAGTAGGTTTGCCCGTTATAATCCTTTAAGAATCGTTCAGGGGAGCTATCGCCGAATAATTCATTGCTGCGCTGATTGAGGGAAGCATCTTTGTATGTTTTACGGTGAAATGACCATTTTAGCTTTATCCGCTGCTCATTCCACGCCAGTTCCTGTGCAATAAAGGAACCGCTTCCCAGGATATTGGCCCCGAAGTCGGACCAACTCCATCCCCATTCAGCGCTTTTGCCATCGAGGTATTCGATAGTTGTTTGAAAGGCAAAAGAAGTGAGGCCGCTGATCCAGATGCGTTTTTTTCTTTCCATTCCCGTCCATTTCCACAGTTCATTGTTGGCCCGGCTTTCTATCCAGGTACCGTAAAAGTGTCCTACTTTATCTACCTGTAACCATTCGCGGCTGTCATCAAAGGAGTGTAGTTTGGTTTGGGTATAATTATCATACCAGGCAGCCGCAAGGGCGGTCATCACTCCGCCATAGCCTATTACATTGGCACCGGTGATAAGCCATGTGCGGGACTTTATCTGGTTTGATGTGAGTGGCTCTTTTGTAAAAAAAGTTGAATCTGAAATTTTCTTTGCCAA
>DASUDW010000239.1:0-5283 GCA_036275415.1 Chitinophagaceae bacterium
CAACCGGTATACCCGTTTGCCTGTTGCATTGAACACGGCATTGGCAACTGCTGCTGCAAATCCTACTAAGGCAATTTCCCCTACGCCTTTGGCGCCGGTTGTATTGATGACAGGATCCGGTTTATTGGGAAACCAGGTATCAATAGGCGGCACATCAGTATGCAAAGGCACATGATAACTGCCCAGGTTATCATTCAGGTATTTTCCGGTGCTGTGATCGATCAATACTTCTTCGGTTAATGCCATACCGATACCACCCACTGCACCGCCAATCATCTGGCTGCGGGCCGTTTTTTCACTGATAATTTTGCCGCCATCACCTGTAGCAACAATCTGCTTCAGTTTTATTTCCCCGGTAGAAGGATTGACATGCACTTTTACAAAATGGGCCGAAAAAGAGTTCATAGCATATTTCTGCGCTTCAGCTGTAGCCCTCCCGGACTCTTGTACAATCTCAAGCTGGTCTTTTCCTGAGGCACTTACCAATTCAGCTAATGAAATTCTTACTGCATTATCTTTCTTCGAAAAAATTTGTTCATCTTTTATCTCAATATCATTGGCTGTTACTGATTTGAATGAAACAATATTTGCAATAGCCAGTTCTTTCAGGTGTTTTTTTAGTGCTTCACACACCAGGCTCACTCCGTTACCCAATGTGGAAGTGGTGGTAGATCCGCCTTGTGTGGGTCCGGGCGGAAAATCAGTATCGCCCAGCATAAACCGGATCTTTGAAGCCGGCATATTCATTACCTCTTCCGCAATTTTAACCATGGCAGTTGCAGTGCCGGGCCCCATATCACTTACCGCACTTTGTAAAATAAGATTGCCGTCTTTTTTCAATATGGCTTTAACAGCTGCATTGCCCCTTCCTGCGCCAAATACACCGCCACCCATGCCATAGCCAACCAGCATGCCATCTTCCTGCAAGGAGCGGGGAGCAGAAGGTCTTTTATGCCAGCCAATTTTTTCCCTTCCTGCATCATAGCATTCTTTCAAAAATTTACTGGACCATGGCAACTTGCTGACCGGATGGATGGTTGCATAATTTTTTATCCGTAATTCAACGGGGTCCATATTCAGCTTAAATGCCAGTTCATCCAATGCACATTCCAGCGCAAAGGCACCTGTAGCTTCACCGGGCCCCCTCATCCAGGTTGGTGTGTTCAGATCGAGCGGAAGGATCTTATAGGAGGTGTTTACATTCGGGCATTCATAGAGGTATTGGGAAGCATTCACAATACCTTCCCGGAAATCCTCATACCTGGAGCTATTGCTGATAGCATGGTGTGTAATGCCGGTTAATTTACCTTCTTTGGAAGCCCCGATGCCAATCTTTTGCCAGGATTGCGGGCGGTAACCAACCATGGAAAACATTTGCTTTCGGTTAAGCAAAACTTTTACAGGTCTTTTTACTTTTTTGGCTGCAATAACAGCTGCCGGTACATTGGGCCAGCTTCTTAAGGCAGCACCAAAGGCTCCGCCGACAAATTCTGTTATTACCCGAACATTTTTTTCTTCCAGGCCAAAACAACGGGCCAGTTGTGATTGTGTTCCCTTGGGTCCCTGCGATTTATCATATACGGTGAGTTTATCATCTCCTTCCCAAATGGCAATGGTCGCATGCATTTCCATCGGGTTATGTGTTTCTATGGGTGTGAAAAATTCTGCTTCAACGAATACTTCTGCCTTCTTATAGGCTTCAACCTCACCTCTCTTATATTCACCGGCCTTTTTTAATTTACTATCCTCATTTCTTAATTTTTCAAAGTCTGTTTCAAAGGCTTCCGTTACATATTCCGCCTTTACCAGTTTTGCTGCCTTTGCTGCTTTTTCCCATGTTTCAGCTACCACCAGTGCAATAGGCTGTCCGTAATGATAAACCAGGTTATTATGGAAGACTTTGAAGCCCTGCCATTCAAACCCTTTTTTGTTCAGCTCTTTGTCAAAAGGACGGTAACCCGGAACAGGCGGGCAATTTTGATAGCTGATGATATCCAGCACACCGGGGCTGTTCTTAGCTTCTGCAACCAACAGGTTTTTTACAGCACCCCTGGCAATAGTGCTGGTGACAAATACGCCGTAAGCTATATTTTCAATCCGCTGATCTGCGGTGTATTTGGCACGGCCGGTTACTTTATCAATTCCATCAACCCGGTCATCTTCCAGAAATATATTGTTATCCATAACAAAGAATGTAAGTAGTGATTAATTTAATTACACTTTCTTTCCGCTTTTCTTTACTTCAATAATAGCATCTATAATATTGGGATAAGCGCCACAACGGCAGATATTGCCACTCATATATTCCTTTATTTCATCGGGAGTATTTGCTTTCCCTTCCCTTACGCAGGCAACTGCCGACATTATCTGCCCGGGGGTACAGTAGCCGCATTGAAAAGCATCATGTTTAATAAATGCTTCCTGCAGGGGATGCAGGTTGTCGCCATTAGCCAGCCCTTCAATGGTAGTGATCTTGCTGCCGTTATTTTCAAGGGCGGTGGAGAGACAGGAATTGACCCGTTTCCCGTTCACATGTACAATACAGGCCCCGCAGTGCCCCTGGTCGCAACCTTTTTTGGTACCGGTTAGTCCCAGTTGTTCCCGCAGCATATCCAGTAAACTCACACCCGGATCAACAGCAAGAAGGTAATCCTTCCCGTTTATCTGCAACTTGATCGGGGCTTTTTCAAAAAATGAGGCAATGGCTTCATTTCGTTCTCCCGCTTTCAGGAGTGCTTTCGGTGCAATACTCAGTAAAGAAATGGCCGTTGTTTTTTTCAGGAAATCACGGCGCCCTTCGCCGTGGCAATGGTGTTCAGAGGTCTTCATACTATATAAATGTGCTACAAATTAATCCGTTTTCCTGAGCCTGAAAAAATATTGGGTATGAGATTGATAAGTCACCTTCTGTTACCTGTTGGTGTAAAACAACGGAGGCTCCACCTGCTAATTCCTATATTTGCGGTTTCAAATTTTGGCTTGCTATAATCAGTATGAACCGCATATACCTTGATAACGCTGCTACCACTCCGCTGGATAAAGAAGTGCTGGAGGCCATGTTGCCCTATATGACCGATCATTTTGGCAACCCTTCTTCTATCTATTCCTATGGCAGGGAGACGAGACTGGCCATTGAAAATGCCCGTAAAACAGTGGCCCGCATCCTGCATGCCAACCCCGGAGAGATATTCTTTACCAGCGGCGGCACCGAAAGTGATAATATGGCGATTGTTTCCGCCATCAACGACCTCGGTTGCAGGCATATTATTACTTCGCCCATTGAGCACCATGCGGTTTTACATACGGTAGAGCATTTTGACCATGCGGATAAAATTACCAGCAGCTTTGTAAAAGTATTGCCGGACGGGCATGTGGACTTGCAAGACCTGGAGGAACAACTGGCCGCTCAGCCACAGCGCTGTTTTGTAACCCTGATGCATGCCAATAATGAGATCGGAAACTTACTGGATATAAACGCCGCCGGTGAAATTTGTAAAAAGTACAATGCCATTTTTCATTCCGATACGGTGCAAACCGTGGGGCATTATAAATTGGATCTGCGCAGCAAACCGGTCCATTTCGCCACAGGTGCCGGGCATAAATTTCATGGGCCTAAAGGAACAGGCATTTTGTATGTGAATGATAATATCAAAGTAAATCCCCTGATATTGGGCGGCGGCCAGGAAAGAAATATGCGGGCGGGTACAGAAAATGTTTATGGCATTGTGGGCTTTGCCAAAGCCCTGGAACTGGCAGATGCCAATATGGAAAAGGACAGCGCCTACATACTATCGCTAAAGACCTACATGATTGAAAAGTTGAAGCAGGAGATACACGGGGTAGATTTCAACGGCGATTATGCTGGTAAAAGCCTCTACACAGTACTGAATGTTTCCTTCCCTAAAACAGAAAAATCAGAAATGATCCTTTTCAGCCTGGATATGGCCGGCATTTGTGTATCCGGCGGCAGTGCCTGCAGCAGCGGGGCAGATGTGGGCAGTCATGTTATAAGGGCCATTAACAACAACCCCAACAGGGTGCCTGTAAGGTTCTCTTTTTCAAAACATACTACAAAGGAAGAATTAGATCACACTATTGCCGTGCTGAAAGGGCTTATTTAAACCTCAGAGATAATACCAGGGATTTCTTTTCGCTGCCGATATGTATTTCCGAATGTTTCGGATAAAGGCCAATACCATGTAAATGATAATTGGCGAACCCATGGTTAGTACAGTGGCATACATAAAATATTGCCTGATCTTGCTGGTGGCAATGCCCATGCGGTTGCCAATGGCCGAACAAACGCCAAAGGCATTCCATTCAACAAAGCTTTTGAATTTGTTCATATGGCGAATTTAGAAAATTTGAACAAACCCGCCAATCGGGGGTTATTCACATAGGTGATTTCCTTAATTTTGCGGCACTCAAATTTTTCAATTGAAGGTTTAATATAGGCCCTTTCTGGCACCGGTTCTGATGTTTTCCGTAGCATATTCAATCTTCAATCAAACTTCATAAAACACAGCTTATCATGGTATTCGACCTCGATCTCATCAAAAAGACTTACGCTGAAATGCCCGCCAAAGTAGATGCTGCCCGTAAAGCTTTGGGCAGGCCCCTTACACTGGCTGAAAAGATTTTGTACTCCCATTTATGGAACGGCGTGGAAATAAAGGATTTCAAAAGGGGAAAGGATTATGTTGATTTTGCACCGGACAGGGTGGCCATGCAGGATGCAACAGCTCAGATGGCATTGCTCCAATTTGATACTACCGGCCGTAAAAAAGTAGCCGTTCCTTCTACCGTTCATTGCGATCACCTGATCGTGGCAAAGGCAGAAAGTAAAACAGACCTGGCAAAAGCTGTTACTGATAATGAAGAGGTATATAATTTTCTTTCTTCCATTTCCAATAAATACGGAATCGGTTTCTGGAAACCCGGAGCCGGTATTATTCACCAGGTGGTATTGGAAAATTATGCTTTCCCCGGTGGCATGATGATCGGTACCGATTCTCATACAGTGAACGCCGGCGGACTGGGCATGATTGCCATTGGTGTTGGCGGTGCTGATGCCTGTGATGTAATGGCTGGTCTTAGCTGGGAGTTATTAATGCCCAAACTGATTGGTGTTAAGCTGACCGGCAAATTAAATGGCTGGACAGCGCCAAAAGATGTCATCCTGAAAGTAGCTGGTATCCTAACAGTGAAGGGCGGAACTAATGCCATCGTTGAATATTTTGGAGAAGGCGCTACAAGCATGAGCTGTACCGGTAAGGGCACCAT
>DASUDW010000240.1:0-14358 GCA_036275415.1 Chitinophagaceae bacterium
GCCAAATTCACCCAGGATGGCAAAATGATAAAACTGAACTATGCCCCCATGACAAAGCGTATGCGTCCGCAAGGTGCACCGGATGGAGGGCAAAGGCCACCCACAGGCGGCGGAGGTTTTGGCAGAACCGGGTTTACAGAGCAAACCCTTCCCGCCAATGCTGCAAGGTTGAGCGGGGTTAATAACGGAAAAGAGTGGAACGGTACCGGTATTGACTCATTGGGCAATTCATTGACCTGGACAGCAACATTGCTAAAAGAAGCAGAACAAAAAGCCGACTCTGTCAGGAAAAAAGAAATACCGGCAACCGGCAAAGTGGTTTATCCCTTCCTGCCTTTTGGCTGGGAAGACGGACAGCAGCCTAAGCAAGAAAATATTCTGATTAAAAATGCCACCGTGTGGACCAACGAAAAAGATGGCATTCTTACCAATGCGGATGTGCTCATTAAAAACGGAAAAATTGCAGCCGTTGGTAAAAATATAACCGATGCTACAGCCAGGGTTATTGACGGTACCGGCAAGCATGTTACACCGGGCATCATTGATGAACATTCGCATATAGCGGCCGCTTCCATCAATGAAGGCGGGCAAAGTGTAACATCGGAGGTGCGTATTACTGACAATCTGAACCCGGATGATATAAACATCTACCGCCAGTTAAGCGGTGGTGTTACCACTTCACATATCCTGCATGGCTCAGCCAATGTGATCGGCGGTCAAACCCAGTTGATCAAAATGCGCTGGGGCGCAAACGATGACGACCTGAAGTTTAAAGGATGGCCCGGCCAGATAAAATTTGCCCTCGGAGAAAATGTAAAACGTTCTGCCTCTTCTGTATCTAATGTTTCCAACAACAACCGCTATCCTGATACAAGAATGGGAGTGGAGCAGGTACTGGTGGATGCCTTTACCAGGGCCAAGGATTACCAACGCATCTGGAAAGAATATAACGAGGCAAAGGATAAACTGATCAAAGAGAAAAAATCAACCGCTTCACTGGTAGCACCCCGTCGTGACCTGGAACTGGATGCACTGGTGGAAATTTTGGAGAAAAAACGTTTCATCACCTGTCACTCCTATGTGCAAAGTGAAATAAACGGGGCTATGAAAGTGGCCGAGCAAATGGGCTACACCGTAAATACATTTACCCATATTCTGGAAGGGTATAAGGTGGCTGATAAAATGAAAAAGCATGGATCTTTTGCTTCTACTTTCTCCGACTGGTGGGCTTATAAAATGGAAGTGGAAGATGCTATTCCTTACAATGCAGCCATCATGCAAAAGGTTGGATTAACAGTAGCTATTAATTCCGATGATGCGGAGATGGCAAGAAGGCTTAACCAGGAAGCAGCGAAAATTGTAAAGTATGGCGGCGTTACAGAAGAAGAAGCATTGAAAATGGTAACACTCAATCCGGCCATCATGCTGCATGTAGAAGATAAAGTGGGCAGCCTCAAAGCGGGTAAAGACGGTGATGTGGTGTTGTGGAGTGATCATCCTTTAAGTATATATGCGAAGGCTTTATATACAATTGTAGATGGCACGATTTACTTCGACATGCAAAAAGACGAAGTCATGCAAAAACAGGTGGATGAAGAAAGGCTTCGGCTGGTGCGGAAAATGAATGGTGAAAAAAGAAGTGGTGCCCCGGTTATTCCTGCACAGCCCTCTTATCAGCTTATGCATAGCTGCAGCGATCACGGACATAGTCACGGTTTGCTGGTAATTGATGCAGATGAATATTAATAATGATTAAATCAACGGAAATGAAAAAGATATTTTTAGCCATAACAACCTGTTTTTCCCTGCTGGCGAATGCACAGGAAACTGTTTTGCCAACCAAACCACAAACAGGTGTCATTTATATTAAGAATGCAAATATTCACACCGGCAACGGGAAAGTTATCCAAAACGGAACCATCAAGATTAAGGATGGAAAAATTGAAGAGGTAGGAGAAAATGTAATGATACCGGCAAGCGGAGCCACCGTTTATGATGTGAACGGAAAAGAAGTATACCCCGGACTAATTTTGCCTACCAGCAGTTTGGGACTGGTAGAAATTTCTGCCAACAGGGCCACAACTGATGTACGGGAAATTGGCGACATGAATCCCAATGTCAGGGCCATCGTGGCATACAATACTGATTCAAAAGTGATCAATACACTTCGTTCCAATGGGATATTGCTGGCCAATGTGGTGCCCCAGGGCAGTTTATTGACCGGCTCCTCTTCCGTAGTTCAGCTTGATGCCTGGAACTGGGAAGATGCAGCTTATAAAACTGATGCAGGTATACACCTGAATCTTCCTTCTTTAATGCCCAGGCCATCCGGTTTCAGGGGTTTTGGTGGCGGTGGCCCTTCTGCAGGGCAGTCTGATCCGGTTAAAGAAGGCCTGGAACAAATTGAAATGGTAAAAACCTTCTTCCGGGAAGCAAAGGCTTACCAGGCTGAAGGTAAACATGAAGAAACCAACCTGAAGTTTGAAGCAGTAAAAGGCCTGTTCGATAAGAAGCAAAAACTATATGTGAATGCTAACACCGTAAAGCAAATACTGGTGGCGCTTGATTTTGTAAAAGAGTTTGGCTTTGATGTGGTGATTGTGGGTGGCAGCGAAAGCTACCAGGTAGCTGAACTGCTGAAGAAAAACAATGTTTCGGTTATTTTACAGCAGCCTCACAGCCTGCCCACTTCTACAGATGATGATGTGGACCAGCCTTATAAAACAGCTGCTGCACTGCAAAAAGCAGGGGTTTTATTCTCGATATCTGATGATGACAGCCAGACCCGTGGCCGAAACCTGCCTTTCAATGCAGGAACAGCGGCTGCTTATGGGCTCACAAAAGAGGAAGCTATTGCTGCCATTACCCTGAATGCAGCAAAGATCATGGGAGTGGCGGATAAAGCCGGCAGTATTGAAGTGGGAAAAGATGCCAATATCATTGTTAGCAGCGGCGATATCCTGGATATGCGTACCAGCAATGTAACAGATGCCTTTATACAAGGCCGTAAGATTGATCTGACGGATAAACATAAATTGCTCAATGACCGCTTTGAGCAGAAATATGATATTAAGAAAAAAGGATTTTAATCTTTTTATAGCTGTTTAAAAAAGGGCCGGTAAATCTCCGGCCCTTTTTTATGAGTGATTGTTATGATGATCATGGTCGTGGTCATCAATATCAAGTAATTCACCGCAATTGGGGCAACGGTGTGTTTTTTTTATGCGATTGGACCGGAACTCCTCAATAAAGCCGGCAGTAATAATGCCCGCCGGCAAGGCAAAAAAGGCAACACCGGTTAGCATGATGACACCGGCCATAATCTTGCCGGGTGTTGTTAAGGGCACCATATCGCCATAGCCGGTAGTGGTCAGTGATACAACGGCCCACCAGATGGTTTCAGGTATGCTGGTAAATTTGCTTTCTTGTTCTGAAGGATATTGATGCTCGGCAAAATAAATGATACAGGAAGCAATGATGATCAGAAAAACAGCGAGGATGAAGCTTAATCCCAATTCATTGGCCCGTTTACGGAACACATTCTTGATCATATGGGCCGGCTTGGTATAAGCGGTAAGCCGGAAAAGCCGGAAGAAGCGCAGCAGCCGCAGCATCCGTAAAACCCTGAGGTCAAGTCCCACTATTACATGGATGTAAGATGGCAGAATGGCCATGAGATCAATAAGGGCCGCTGCCGACAACATGTATTTTAGGCGGCCTTTGACGGCACCCTGGTATTTTTCTTCGTGGTTGCTGCTCCATACCCTTAATACATACTCAATAGTGAAAATGATAACGGAGATGGTATCAAAATAGAAGAAAAATTCTTCATAGCGGTCATGAATGGATTTTACTGTTTCCAGCATTACCGCAATCACATTCATAACAATCAGGAAAACAATAAACAGATTGATGATCTTGTCCCAGTGCTTATCACCTACAATTTCGGGATGCAGCAAGGCGTGAACCTTTTTTTTGGTCACCTTATACATAGAGGCGGCAGGTTTTGGTATTATTAAAGATAAAATAAAAATCCTCCTGTTGTAAGTAACAGGAGGATCAGATAAAAAATTGTTGCTTCTTTTATTTGGGCATTATTTCGTCAGCAACTTTCAGCAACCAGTTTGACCATGCCAAAGCCTCATCGGGTTTGGAGGCCAGCTTTAGACCAATATCTGTCGATCTTTTGCTCCAGTCCTGCAATTTTTGAGTAAGATCTGCCAGCTTAGCCGGGTCATTCATGCCTGCTTTGTATTCAGCTATGAAAGCCGCATAGTCATTGGCGAATTTTTGTACTTCAGGATCAGAAAATTTAGGAACACCTGAATCGGTAGTGGTAGGTGTGGTAGTGGGTTCAGTAGTTGTTGGCGTAGTAGTGGGTTGCGTGGTGGGAGTTTCGTCTTTCTTTTCTTCTTTTTTACTCTTACAGGAAACAGCCAGCAGGCTGACCAATGCCAGCATTGCAAAGATTTTTTTCATTGTCTAATGGTTTTGGGTTTAAAAATGTCAGCCAAAGTAGGAATAATAATTTACTCCTGCAATGAGGCTGTACTCATCTTTTGCACACAGGCAATAAAAAAGAGGTGCTTATCTGCAATAAACACCTCTTTAATCATTTTAGTTATCGATCAGGCATCTTTGCCGTGGCAATGCTTGTATTTCTTGCCTGATCCGCAGGGGCAGGGGTCATTCCGGCCAATCTTGGGACCTACTGATACAGGTACCAGTTTGTCTTTTTCATTGGCTGCATAGTCATCGCCGGTAGCATCCACCTCTTCTTTATTGGCCTTCATTTTACTCATATCTGTTTTTTGCTGGCGGCCTTCTTTCAATTGTGCATCTTCTTGCTGGATGGGTATGGATGAGTGGCAGAGGAAAGAAACGATGTCTTTGTTCACTTCTGCGTTCATATTGCGGAACTGGTTGTACGCTTCTACCTTGTAGATCACCAGCGGGTCTTTTTGTTCCAGGTACGCTGTTTGTACACTTTGCTTCAGGTCATCCATGGCCCGCAGGTGTTCCTTCCAGGCATCATCAATTACAGCAAGGGTAATGGTTTTTTCTAATGAACTGGATACTTCCACACCATTTGAATGAAGGGTTTTATCCATGTTGCTGAGTACATTCAGCCCCTTGCGTCCGTCAGTGAAGGGTACGATCACATTCTCAATATGGCTTCCCTGTGTAAGCCGGATATTTTTGAAAACCGGTATTACCTGCTTCTGCAGTTCCTCTTTATGGCGGTTATATCTTTCTGTGGCTTCTGCATACAATTTGTCAGTCAGTGAATTGACGTCATTTTTACGGAAGGTTTCTTCATCAATGGAAGTGTCCAGTCCGAAATTGACAATGCAGGCCATTTTAAATCCTTCATAATCTTCCTGCTCCCGGAAGGAACTAACAAGCCCTTCCGCCACCATCGAGAACGAGGTGTCAATATCCAGTGCCAGCCTTTCGCCAAACAAGGCATGGTTTCTTTTTTCATACACGGCATTACGCTGCTTGTTCATTACATCATCATATTCCAGCAAACGCTTACGGATGCCAAAGTTGTTTTCCTCCACTTTCTTCTGTGCCCGCTGTATGCTGTTGCTGATCATGCTGTGCTGTATCACATCACCTTCTTTGTAGCCCAGTTTATCCATCAGCGAGGCAATACGTTCACTGCCGAACATCCGCATCAGGTCATCTTCCAGCGATACATAAAACTGAGAAGTACCGGGGTCACCCTGGCGGCCGGCACGGCCACGCAACTGCCTGTCCACCCGGCGGCTTTCATGTCGTTCTGTACCAATAATGGCCAAACCACCGGCATCTTTTACACCGGGCCCCAGTTTAATATCCGTACCACGGCCCGCCATATTGGTGGCAATGGTAACAGCGCCTGCTAATCCGGCTTCTGCTACAATCTGCGCTTCCCGGGCATGCTGTTTCGCATTCAACACATTGTGCGGTATCTTTTTTTGCTGCAACATCCTGCCCAGTAATTCACTTACCTCCACCGAGGTAGTACCTACGAGGCAGGGCCTGCCGGCATTTCTCAACGCTTCAATTTCATCAATGACTGCTTTATACTTTTCTCTTTTTGTTTTGTAAACAAGGTCTTGTTTATCATCCCTCACCATTTTCAGGTTAGTAGGAATGCTGACTACATCCAGTTTGTAAATACTCCATAACTCTGCAGCTTCTGTTTCGGCCGTACCGGTCATACCGGCCAGCTTATGGTACATACGGAAATAGTTCTGCAGGGTGATGGTAGCATAAGTTTGTGTGGCCGCTTCGATCTTTACATTCTCTTTCGCTTCAATCGCCTGGTGCAGGCCATCTGAATAGCGGCGGCCTTCCAGTACACGGCCGGTTTGTTCATCAACGATCTTTATGGCACCGTTGTCAATGATGTATTCAACATCTTTATCAAATAATGTATAGGCTTTCAGCAATTGCTGTACAGTATGTATACGGTCTGCTTTCTGGGCATAGTCATTGAGAATGGTTTCTTTCTGCTGCAGCTTTTCGTCAGCAGAGGCAGCACCTTTTTCTATTTCGGCAAGCTTAACACCAATATCCGGCAACACAAAGAAATCAGGGTCCTCACCTGTTTTGGTGATCATGGCAAGGCCCTTATCTGTCATATCAACAGAATTGTTTTTTTCATCAATATGAAACAACAATTCAGCATCCACGATATGCATATTGCGCTGCTGGTCCTGCAGGTAATAGTTTTCCGCTTTCTGCATTTTTACTTTGATACCCGGTTCACTCAGGTATTTGATCAGCGGGCCATACTTGGGTAAGCCCCTGTAGGCCCTGAACAAATAAAGTCCGCCGCTCTTCGGGTCATCATCTCCTTCGGCAATTCTCTTTTTGGCCTCATTCAGGTTGTTGCGGATGATGCGTTCCTGCTCTTGTACCAACTGCTGAACCCGGGGCTTGTGTATATGGAATTGCTGGTCTTCTCCTTTGGGCACCGGACCGGAAATGATCAACGGCGTCCTCGCATCATCGATCAATACAGAGTCTACCTCATCCACCATGGCATAATGGTGTTTGCGCTGCACCATTTCTTCAGGAGTATGCACCATGTTATCACGGAGGTAATCAAAGCCAAACTCGTTATTGGTACCGTAGGTAATATCAGCGAGGTACGCTTTTCTTCTTTCTTCGCTGTTGGGCTGGTGTTTGTCAATGCAATCAACGGTGATACCCAGCCATTCGAAAAGGGTGCCATTCCACTCCTGGTCACGGCGGGCCAGGTAATCATTCACGGTTACAATGTGAACACCTTCACCCGGCAAGGCATTTAAATAGGCAGGCAGGGTAGATACAAGGGTTTTACCTTCACCGGTTGCCATCTCAGAGATCTTGCCCTGGTGCAATACCACACCACCAATCAGCTGTACATCGTAATGCACCATGTTCCAGGTAACCTGTCCGCCGGCAGCGGTCCAGGTATTTTTAAAGACCGATTTTTCACCATCAATGGTTACGTAATCCTTTTTTACACTCAGGTCACGGTCAAGCTGCGTGGCAGTAGCAATGATCTCCGTATTTTCTTTGAAGCGGCGGGCTGTTTCTTTTACCACGGCAAAGGCTTCCGGTAAAATAGCTTCCAGTACTTCTTCAATTTTTTTATCCCTTTCTTTTTTCAGCTTATCTACTTCCTGGTAAATGGCATCCTTGCCCAGCAGGTCATTAAAGGGCAACGCATCGGCCGCAGCATTTCTCTCGGCTATTGTGGCATCTATTTCCTTTAAATGCTCTTTGATGCGCTGACGGAATTCTTGTGTTTTGTTACGCAGTTCATCGTTGCTCAACGACTGGTAAGCATTAAAAAATTGGTTGATTTTTGCAACATAGTGTTCAATTTTCTTCACATCTTTCTCCGACTTGCTGCCGCCAAATAATTTAGAAATGAAACCAAGCATGGTATTGGGAATTGGGTAATTGGTTGATTAGTTAATTTTTTTGACCGATTAATCTGTTTGTCAAAAACGGTGCTATAAAAAAATACAGGCCATTTTGACAGCCCTAAAAGCAGGGCTTTTAGAGGGCTGGCAAAGATAAGCCTTCAATGGCAGTTTAGCCACTATCGGTTTACAGGTTTAACAGGAATTAACAGCATGACTTTCAATATGATTTTACGACGAAGCTGTACCTTTCCGTTTCTATTTCGAATTTTAATATCATGCCCCGGTTTCTGTTTTTAATTATTCTCGGCTTTTCCTTGTTGACGCAAGGTTGTCTTTCGGGCGATAAAAAGGGGGAAGGTCCTTGGGATCCTGAATCAATCTACTTTGATTACCGGGTAAACGGTAATGAAGAGGACAGCCTCATTACGGTGTTGCTTCATTTCAGGCAGGGTGACGAGGAGGGTGATGCATTCAAACTGCCTGATCCGGCTTCTGTAATGCTGGATGGCCAGGTTGTGGCAGGTGACAGTTCAAAAATGGGCGGTTACTATTATGAGGTTCAGCTACCGCTTTCTTCTTTTTCCGGGCATCACAAAATTTTGTTCACCGGTTTGAATGGTAAAAAATACGAAGAGGAATTTGATTTTCAGCCAATCAGCATCATCAGGCCTGCCGGAAATATGCTCCGGAATGACAGTATCGTTTTTGAATTCGCCGGGCTTAAGCCGGAGGACTACTTGCGGGTGCTGATGACGGATACTACCTTTCCCGGACTAGGTATTAACAGGCTGGATACAGTGCGGAACGGGCTGTTGATTATTCCGGCTGTAGATGTGGCGGGCCTTGTTCCCGGGCCGGTACAAATAATGTTTACCCGGGAATTTGAAAAGCCTCTTGAAAACGCTACCAAGAGTGGGGGAAGGTTGTTGATTACTTATCGGCTCATTAGGGAGTTTATACTGAAGGATTAGCGCTTAGCCGAATACTGAAACGAAAACTGGTAAATAGGTAATGAGTATTCTATTTCCGGCTTCTTTACATACTTGTAATAGACTACTTTAATGTTAACAAGGTTATTTATCTCTACCCCCCAGCCAAAGCTCCAGCCGTGGTAAAGACCATTGGTTTGTATATCCTGCATTATTTCTTTTAGCTGTTTATCGCTGCTTTTGCAGGCAATATAGCGGGCGGCCAGCCAGAATACACCCATGTTTTTACTGTTGTTTCTTTCCCAGGCGCCGGTTTGAAAATAAAACCCGCTACTTGCAAAGCTGTTGAAAAAGTTGAGTGGCTTACCGGTGGTAGGATTGGTTACCGGCCCGGTGCGGTAACCGGTAAGCACCCTGAAACCACCATGGTACATAAAACCTGCCTTAGTTAGTTTATCTTTTTTCTTTTTAGAAAACAGCACACCATCTACTGAAAGGTTAGCAAGGCCACTGAGTGGGTTAATAAATTGATTAACTAAATGGTCGTTGCTTCTCTGGCCGGTGGGGCTTTGCTGGCTTTGAAAGCTGTTGGCCGATACACCGCTATAGACGGAAAGAGGTATAGCCACTTTGCCTGGCTCGCCGATAAAAAGCCTTATAAACCTTGCCGAAGCATTTACCTGGCCATTGTTTACAATGTCTATAAAACCGGAAGAGAGGATTTCGGGTTTGCCTGCCGGCAAGGCAGGTTTGTAGGTTTGTACCTGGTTACTGAAAGGCTTGGTAGTATCTTTTTTGGAAATTGAAGAAACCTCTTTTGCTTGCCCTACAGCAAGGCATGGACAAATCCATAGTAATATGGGTAGGAGATATTTCATTTTGAAACGGGAAAGTGATATTTACTACATACATATTATTCTTATATCTATAAGTTGAGTATTTCTGTATATTCAAATGGCATTACTTAAGAACTATTTTTCTGACCTTTTCAAAAAAGTTCTCATCATACCCTTCTTTAACTTCAATAATTTCACCCTGTGGGTTGACGACTATGTAATATGGAAACGAGTTGCCGGGATTCAAAATAGTATTCAACTCAGCGGCCTTCTTCCCAGTTATAATACTGTAGTCTAGTTTATATCGGTATTTAAATTTTTGCATACTTGCCGAATCTTGAAGTACAGGGTCAACACCGATAATCAGTAATTTTTTGGAAACGCTTGAGCTATCTGATGTTAGTGCCTTCAGATTCTTAAAAGACATTATACAGGGCATGCAACTCTGGTAAAAAAAATCTAATAGTATGAATTTTTGGAATTTGAATAAAGAATCAAAAAAAAGTAGTTGGATATTGAGTTCTGGTAAATCGTTGCCTGTGAGCAAGCTTTTTATTGATTTTCCCATTAATGATTGGTTAATATTCGAGTTCTCATTTGGGTGTATTTGTTGGAATTCTTTTAAAAACTTAAATATTGACGAATTTTCAAAACACTTATTTTCAATTTTTTGATCCTCGATTAACCATTCTTTTATTTGTACACCAGTAACATCAAAATTTATGCTCTTATACCTAACCAGTGCATATTGCAACGTGTCAAAATAGTAGTTTTCTTTATCATTATAGATATGAAAAAACGATCCATTTCTCACTATTTTGAAACGAGAAGTCTTGAATCTGTCAAAAAAATTTGGGTTTATACCGGGGTAATCATCAAAATATTTTTTTTTCTCATCTTTAAATTCCTTAAAACTTGAGAGATCAATATATTCTTTCTTGTCATTATTAATATAATAATATTTGTTTTTTGTTAGGATAATTTGTGTGTTATTAGAAATCGATATTATAGTATGAGTTTGTTTACAGTACGATATTTCGGATATCGTTGTGCTATAGCTTTCTGCTATAGAAGATTTGAAGCTATTATTTACTTTGAAATAAATTTTTTTAAATCCTTTATAATATTTTTCGGACTTTTGTGTAATGTCTGATAATGAATATTGTGCATACCCCGCACATGAAAATAATATTAGTACTAGTATACTGGCTGATTTAATCATTGTAAATGAAAGGAGGCATTTTCAGCCTCCTTTTTGGGGTTAAAATAATCCTATCAAGGCAATAACTAATTGTATTATCCAGGATGGTAAATTTGTACCACCACCTCCTGTTGTTTCAAAATTGCAGTAAGTTGATGTATTGGCATAGCAATGACAAGCAACTACAACACCGTTTTGCCTGATTTTCACGCAACCTCCGCATTGAGTTGAAGTTGATGTACATTTCCAGCCTATCTCTTCTAGACCGGAAGCTAAACGTAAAGCTGCTGTATCCTTAATTTCATAATCGATAGCTCCATCAATTGTTTCTGAAAATACTTTTTTTAATGTTATACCAAAAGTAATACAGCCATTACCTTTTGTTCCTGTGGCAGTTATTAATAGATATGCAATAGAGTCTAAATTCGAAGGATCATTATCATCAATCATGGCTTCTGTAAATTGGTAATCACCACTTAGGGATTCATTGAAATACTCATTCAATGCAGCGCCAATCTGAGCATTCGATTTTGTCCATGTATACCCATTTGAATAAGTTGCAAGTTTATAGGCTGATTGTCCAAACAGACTTACAGCGAACAGGCCAGATAGCAATATCAAAAATAATATTTTTTTCATAATTCAATTTTTAAAGCTTACTCTATTTAATACCCGGTTTTCGGCTTACCCGTAGCATTCAATTTACCGTAGGTGTGGCAACCAAATGATAAGCCGAAGCTACAGTGACGGGAAAAAGGCTCCCTGTTTTAAGACTGGGATTATCCCCGCAAATCGGCGCTTTTTTCATCATTACTTTACGGGGAAAAATACAAGCCTATTTCAGCATTATGCCCCTAAAAACTCACTCCTGTAAACCATCAAAGAACTTAGAATATAAATTTCACCAATTTTCCACACAATTGGATTGTGATTTTCCCCGTTCAGATATGGGAGAATTAACAAATCTGTTCGGGATATTTTGTAATTTACACTACAACCATTTCCAATGTTGCCTATCAGCCACATACATACATCAGCCCCATGTTTGCCGGCTGTATATAAATTTTCCTGCGTTTCTGCCATTTACACATCTAAAACCAACACTGCCCTATGCCTGCTATTAAAGACCTGATCCGCATTGCAGTGGCCGACGATGACCTTTCGGTGCTGCAACTTTTCTGTAACCACATCAATACTTTAGATAAATGCAAAGTAGTGATACAGGCTACTAATGGAATAGAGCTGTTGAAAGCCATGAAAGAAAAACCGGAAGTAGACCTGGTAATACTGGATATAAAGATGCCACTGGTGGATGGCTATGAAATTGCAAAGTATATCCGTAAAAGCTATCCTGGCATACGGGTTGTTTTCTACAGCGTTTTTAAAAGCGAACTGGCTCATCAATTGATGGTGGTCAGCGGCGGCCATGGTCTTATTGAGAAAAGTAAAAGCATAGAAGAGGCCAAAAAAGTAATTAAAACGGTAATAAAAGGAAAGTACTGTTTTCCGGCATTAGAAGAAGAAATTGAAATAAATGGAGAGAAGAATATAAGTATGAGCAGAAATTCACTGGTAGATATTACTCCTGCCGAGATAAATTTCATGCGCCTATCAGTGGCAGATTTGCCTTACAAACAAATAGCAGCCGAGTTGCATATAAGCGAAAGGCAAGTGGAATACATGCGGGATACAATGTTTAAAAAATTGAATGTACACAGCAAAGTTGGATTGGTAATAAAGGCTTTAGAGTGTGGCTTTGTCACTTTGCCCCCTGCCGATATTCCGGAATATTTGTTTGAACTCAGAACCGCCATTTAAGGGCAAAATCCGTACTTTTGCGGCTCGAAACTAAATAACCATGGCAGGTCAGTTAAAAGAGGTTAGAAACCGGATCAAGTCAGTGCAGAGCACACAGCAGATCACTAAGGCAATGAAAATGGTAAGTGCTGCCAAATTGCGCAGGGCACAGGATGCTATTTTGCAAATGCGACCTTATGCACAAAAGCTGCAGGAAATGCTGACTAATATCGTAAGCAACAGTGACGGGGGTGCCTCTATGTCATTGGCCGCAGAAAGGCCGGTTGAAAAAGTACTGATGATCGTACTTACCAGCGACCGTGGCCTGGCCGGGGCCTTCAACGCCAATGTGATCAAACTGGCCAAAGCTACCATTGCAGAAAAATATGCTGCCCAGCACAAAAAGGGTAATCTTACCATCTGGACTATTGGTAAGAAAGGTTATGAACATTTTGTAAAAAATAATTACAAAACGGATGCGGCTTATAAAGACATCTTCCTGCACCTGACATTCGAAAATGTGCAACAGGCTTCTGCTGCCGCCATGAAGGCTTTTGCAGAGAAAGAATTTGATGTGGTAGAATTGGTTTACAGCCAGTTCAAAAATGCCGCTACACAGCGCTTTGTGGTGGAAAGGTTCCTGCCAATACCTAAAGTGAACAATGAACAGGCGGATAAGCAGGGAAAACCGTCCATGAAAGCTGATTTCATCTATGATCCTTCCAAAGAACAGCTGATCGCAGAATTAATGCCCAAGATCCTCAACACACAATTATATAAAGCGGTACTGGATTCCAATGCTTCTGAACATGGCGCCAGGATGACGGCCATGGATAAGGCCAGCGAAAATGCCAATGAAATGCTGCGCAGCCTTAAGATCTCTTACAACCGTGCCAGGCAAGCTACCATCACAACGGAGCTTACAGAGATTGTGAGTGGTGCAGCTGCTTTACAGGGGTAATAAGGGCAAAAGGTCAAATAAGTCATACAGGTCAGTGAAGTCAAACTGGATCAGCTATCATTCAATGAGCGGATATGGGCAAAACATTAAGGCTGGAAGAGCTTGAGGTCTATAAAGTGGCCATGGAAATTGGAGATGTAGTTTGGGGTATTGTTGATAAATGGGAATATTTCCCCAAAAAAACGTTGGGAGCACAATATGTGAATGCTGCTGATTCAATAGCCTTGAATATCAGCGAAGGATATGGCCGCTTTCATTATAAGGATAATAAGAATTTCTGCTTTTATAGCCGGGGCTCAGCAAAAGAAACCTTAACAGTTACTGTAAAAGCAAAGAACAGGGGGCTGATCAATGAGGAAGAATTTAATTGGCTCACACAAAAATTTGAAAACTATTTCCGTTTAATGCATGGATATATAAAATCTATTGGGAATAAACCGGATGATGAATAATTGTGAATAACCTCTTAACCACAATTTCCGGGCATTAGTTAATTTGGCCTTTTGAAAGGGTTAATTTGACTTAAACGATTTTGTGAACAACTTGACTCATTTGACCAATTTGACAATTTATGACTATTGATAATCTAATACCTCATATAGAGTCCCTGATTTTTGCCAGTGATAAACCGGTGACGACTCTTGAACTCACTGAACTGGTAAATAATGCGCTGGGATTTATGGATGATAAAGTTTCTCTCGACCAGGTAGAAGCAGCCCTGCAG
>DASUDW010000241.1:0-2003 GCA_036275415.1 Chitinophagaceae bacterium
TACAATTCCGGTTTTTTTTCCGTTCTTTTTTTCAATGATCAGGGTGCCGGAGCAGCCGAGTTCTACATCATCCGGGTGAACACCAATGGCCAGGATATCCAGTTTCATGTTAGTGAATTATGCCTCAAAAGTAATTGTAAAAAAGCAAGGGAGGGAATTACCTTCTGTAAGGATTATTGTACCAGTTGCCGTCGATTTCTTTTACGATGGCTTCAATCTGCCGGTCGGTTTTGTTTTTGGCCAGGTCCCAGTCCTGCTTCAGGTTGCCGCCCACAAACCAGGCAATGGTCTGGTAAAAACGGGCATTCAGTCCGCCTTTATATTCTTTGATGATTTCATAACAGTTATTACCCGTTTGCCGGTTGATCAGTTTCATCAAAATTTTTCCCTGGTAAACAGACAGGTTGGTCAACGGTTCTTCAAACTGTTTACGCAGTTCTTTTTCCCGGCTTTTGATATAGCTTTTTCTTTCTTTCCTGCTGTCAACATTCGCCAGGTTCTTATTGATATCGTTAATGGTGGCCCCCGCAATACGGGCATAAGGATAAGTTATATACACGGCGTTGCGCAACCTGTTCCATTCTTCGATGTATTTGGCCAGTTTCTCCGGCGATAAATTGGAAACCCAGGCCATTTCCATTTCCTTATAATTGGTTATTTCATTTTGGTAAAAAATGGCCGGAACTATTATGGTATCATTGGGACCCCATTTTTTTACCTGTTGTTTCATGGCCAAAAGGGCATAATATGTTGAGTCTTTAAACTCCGTCGTAGTATCAACCTGGGCAGCAGCATATTTACTGCCCCCAAAAAGGACAGCGAAAATCAATAATAACCTGTATTTGAATGCTGTGTGCATACCGGCTTTCACTATTTCAGACAGTAAAGCTACCGCCAAAGCTGTTTTGAAAAAGCCAAAATTATGACCCCGTTGTTGAAGCCCGGTTTACCCGGATCCGGTGTACCATGCTGATAATGATACCCAAGGTGGTGACCAGTACTCCGAACCATAGCAACAAAATGAAGGGGAAACGATAGGCCTTTATGGTAACATATTTCAATATGGAATTGGACTCTTTTACGCCCAGTTCGATACTGTTATCCGTATTCACTTTTTGCAATTGTAAGATCAGGCTTTCCGAAGTAATGGTATCCGGCAGGGCCAGTAATTCACCTTTGGCATTGGCCAGCCGGGTAGTCACAGAGTAAACAGATCCCGTTTTGGAAAAGATCTTTATCGGTGCCTCATGCAGGCTGCCTGTTTTGCCAAATAACTCTTCCGGCAAACTGTCTTTCTGTTTTACATCCTGTACAACCATGAAACCGGACGAATAGAAAAGGGTATCGCCTTTGCTCAGTTTGTTTACTTTAAAGCTGGCAGTATCTTTTTTGGCATCCGGGTTAGAAATAGAAGTGATGTAAGTAAACACATCATGGTCCCAGTAATGACGGGAGGCCGGGTTCGACATCAGCCCTTCATTGCCTTTATAATTCACAAATGAATTGGGCTTCAGCGTAAACTCTTCTTTGCCGTCTTTGCTTTTAAACCGGATCTTATAGAAGGAAAGCGGCTTTTTGGGATGGGTGGAATCGCCTTCATAGGTCAGGTTGTATTTGCCCATATCTATGGTAAGCCCCTGTACCAGTGTCAGGTTTTCCATGGGGTTCTCACCATCGCCCAACGGCGCCGGTATGCCATTCCGGTTATTGGTCAGTACTTCTTTGTTAGAGGCGGAAATGATTATGCCCAGCAGCACCATGCCAAATCCCACATGCGCAATGGAACCGCCGGACAACCTGAGATTGCCCCGCAGGCCGGACCAGATGTACCCGGCATTGGCTATTATGGTGTACATACTGCATATAGCCGCCAGCCAGAGGGCCGTATTGAATACCGGTCCTTTTTTTACATAATTGATACTGCCAAAAGCAATGAACGCTGCTGCTGCGGCAACGGCAAGTAAGGAGGGTATTACTATTTTTTTGCGGAAGAACTGACCGTC
>DASUDW010000242.1:0-21642 GCA_036275415.1 Chitinophagaceae bacterium
ACGGGCCTCACAGTATCTTTTATAAAAAAAGAAGAATCTACATCAGACAAATAGCGTTGGGCAATTGAAATACCCGGACACTGAGCAATAAAAAAGAGAACCAGAAACCGCTTCAGGTTCATATACCGGAACCGGGTCATAAAAAGCTTTTAATTGAGTGCAATATAAATTCTTTATTATTGAATCATTACCCTAATTTTAATTCTATATTAATAAATTATTAATTCTCCGCCCGCTGAGAACCCTCCTCATCTGTACC
Source organism: Chitinophagaceae bacterium (assembly GCA_036275415.1). Taxonomy (GTDB): domain Bacteria; phylum Bacteroidota; class Bacteroidia; order Chitinophagales; family Chitinophagaceae; genus JJ008. Next base: position 260 of record DASUDW010000242.1, read on the forward strand.
CGGTATTTTCGCAAATCATTCCGCCCCGGCGGTAACTAAAAACCAAAACAATGGCAGGACTCAATTCTTTTCTGAAAATCTTCATGCCGAAGAACAAAGTATTCTACGAATTATTTGAAAAGGTAGCTACCAATGTCTCTACTATGGGGTCCCTCCTCAAAGACGTTGTAGCTGAGCCCGATTTTGACAAAAGGGCTGCTATCATCACCCAACTGGAGGACCTGGAGCATGCCAATGATGAGCTTACCCACAGCCTTTTTACTGAACTGGGCCGTAATTTCATAACCCCCTTCGACCGGGAGGATATCCACTACCTCGCCACATCCCTTGATGATATTGCCGATTATATCTATGCAGCGGGAAAAAAGATCAATTTTTACCGGGTTAACCCGAATGATACGGGCTTGCAGAAATTTGCCGAACTGATAGAGCAGGGTGCTGTGCAGGTAAAAATTGCCGTAACCGAACTGCGTGATATGAAAAATATGCGCAGCATTACCGAAGCACTGGTAAAGATCAACAGTATCGAAAACCAGGCAGATGATATTTTTGATTTCAGTATTGAAAAATTATTTGCTACGGAAGCTGACGCCAAAGAAGTGATCAAGAAACGAGAAATATACCAGGTAATGGAAATAGTGACTGATAAATGTGAGGATGCCAGCAATGTGATAGAATCTATCATCATTAAGTATGCTTAAGCAGTATGAAGATTTGACGAGGTAATAATTTGAAATAGCACCGGTATTAACGGGCAATTTTCAAATCTTCAAATCAACCCATCATCAAATTAATTTATGACACCATTTCTCATTACCATCATAGCCCTGGCCCTGATCTTTGATTATATCAACGGGTTTCATGATGCCGCCAATTCCATTGCTACTATTGTTTCTACCAAGGTACTGACACCTTTCCAGGCAGTGCTCTGGGCTGCCCTTTTTAACTCACTGGCCTTTTTTATTTTCAAAGACCATGGTGTGGCCGATACAGTTGCCAAAACAGTAAAGCCCGATGTGATCGGAAGGGCTGAAGATGGTGGCAGAATGATGGTAGTAATTTTTTCCGGCCTCATAGCAGCCATCGCCTGGAACCTGCTGACCTGGTGGTTAGGGATACCTTCCTCCTCCTCTCATACACTTATTGGTGGATTTGCCGGTGCTGCGGTTGCTGCCGGAGGCTTTGGCGCTGTAAACTCCCCGATTATTATTAAAACGGCCAGCTTCATTTTCCTGGCACCGCTGATCGGTATGATCATGGCCTTTATCATGTCACTTTGGTTCCTGAGTTCTTTCAAAAAAGGATGGACCTCCAAGATCTTTTCGGTTGCCGTCATTCTGTTTGTAATATTCTTCTTGTATACCAACCTGGTATTTGATAAAACAAAACTCGCCGGTAAAACACACTACGATGCCTATATCTGGCAGGTGGTCTTCTATTCTAAGAACTTTAAGTGGATTTTACTGGCTTTCATTTTGCTGGTAATGGCCGTTTTCGCTTTATACCTCAGTAACCTGAATGCACATAAGTCGAACCAATGGTTTAAACGCCTTCAGCTAATATCTTCTGCCGCCTTCAGCATTGGCCATGGCGGCAATGATGCACAAAAGGTGATGGGTATCATCACCGCAGCATTAATAGCCGGTGGTACCATTACGGATTTCAAACAAATGCCTGACTGGGTTCCTATAGCCTGTTATGCGGCTATTGGTTTAGGCACTATGAGCGGAGGCTGGAAGATCGTAAAAACCATGGGTACTAAGATCACTAAAGTAACCCCCTTTGAAGGCGTGGCTGCAGAAACGGCCGGTGCCGTTACCCTGTTTGTAACCGAGGCCCTGAAGATACCAGTGAGTACCACTCATACCATTACGGGTGCTATTATGGGTGTGGGTGCTACCAAAAGGCTATCAGCTGTACGCTGGGGTGTTACGTTCAACCTGATCTGGGCCTGGGTATTAACCATTCCAATCAGCGCCTTATTAGCGGCAGGTGTTTATACAATTGCCAAATTATTCTGAGACATTAATACTTCATCTTTTTACACTAAAAATCCTGACTTTTGTCGGGATTTTTTATGCGTAAGATTTTAGTTACAGGCGGATGCGGTTATATCGGTTCACATACCATTGTGGACCTGGTAGAAAACGGGTATGAGGTTATTTCTGTAGACAATAACTCCCGGTCTAACCCCGCTATACTGCATGGTGTAGAGGAAATAACCGGTAAAAAAATAAAAAACTACAAAGTAGATCTCTGCAATTTTGATGATACGTTTGCCATCTTCCAGGAAAATGATGATATCAGCGGAATTATTCATTTTGCCGCTTATAAGGCAGTAGGAGAATCGGTAGTGGCCCCGCTGCTTTATTATGAGAACAACCTCGTTTCACTGATCAACCTGCTGAAATGTGTGCAGGAGTTCAGCATCCCTCATTTTGTTTTTTCATCGTCCTGCACAGTGTATGGAAATCCCGAAGAGGTTCCGGTTACAGAATCAACACCCATTAAACCGGCTGAATCACCTTACGGAGCCACCAAGCAAATGGGCGAACAGATTGTCAGTGATTTTTCAAAAAGTGCTGCAATAAATTGTGTTTTGTTAAGGTACTTCAATCCGGCAGGGGCACACCCTTCTGTTGCTATTGGAGAAATGCCTGTAGGAAAGCCACAAAACCTGGTGCCGGCTATCACCCAAACAGCCATCGGCCGTATCGAAAAAATGTTTGTGCACGGAAATGATTATCCTACAAGGGATGGTTCCTGCATCAGGGATTACATTCATATTTGCGATCTGGCCAATGCCCATACCCTCGCCTTGAAATACCTGGAAGAAGGAAAGAACAATTCCGGATGCGAGGTATTTAATCTCGGCACAGGCAACGGTATCAGTGTACTGGAAGCCATTCATGCATTTGAAAAAGTAAGCGGTGTACAATTGAATTATGAAATAGGCCCCCGCCGGCCCGGCGATGTGGTGGCTGTGTATGCCAATAATGACCAGGCTAAAAATGTACTCGGCTGGAACCCCTTATATTCACTGGAAGACATGATGAGCACTGCGTGGAAATGGGAACTACGACTCAAAGCCGATGAATCAGTCTTTGGCAACCAGCCCGGTGAACTAAATTAGTGAATCGACTTGTTGTGATGTTCTTATTATTGCCAATTGTCTGTCGTCCCTTACTTTTGCCCCACTCAAATACTCCCTCATGCTTTTAAAAGAAATTCAATCAACCGGCAATAAGGATACCAGAAGCGGATTTGGCGACGGCATCGTGGAAGCCGCCCGAAAAAATGAAAATATCGTTGCTTTAACCGCTGATCTGGCGGGATCCCTGAAGCTGAACCAGTTTATGAAGGAGTTTCCGGATCGTTTCTTTCAATGCGGTATTGCGGAAGCGAACATGATGGGAATAGCAGCAGGATTAACGATTGGAGGTAAAATTCCTTACACTACCACATTTGCCAACTTCTCTACCGGCAGGGTGTACGACCAAATACGCCAATCCATTGCTTACAGCGATAAAAATGTAAAAATATGTGCTTCGCATGCCGGGCTTACGCTGGGTGAAGATGGAGCCACCCACCAGATATTGGAAGATATTGGATTAATGAAAATGTTGCCGGGAATGACTGTGATCGTACCCTGCGATTATGCACAAACAAAGGCGGCCACCATTGCTATTGCAGATCACCAGGGACCTGTTTACCTGCGGTTCGGCCGTCCTTCATGGCCCATCTTTACTGCAGACAGGCCATTTGAAATTGGCAAAGCCCAATTTTTCTCCGAAGGAACAGATGTTACCATTTTCGCCTGCGGGCATTTGGTTTGGAATGCTATACAGGCAGGGGCCATCCTGCAGGAAAAAGGAATCAGTGTAGAAGTGATCAATATCCATACGGTAAAACCGCTGGATGAAGCAGCAGTAATCAATTCCCTGCGTAAAACAAAATGTGCGGTAACAGCAGAAGAACATAATATCATTGGCGGTATGGGCGATGTAATTGCACAATGTGCCGCCAGGAATTTCCCGGTACCAATCGAGATGGTGGGCACCAAAGACACTTTTGGCGAAAGCGGTACACCAGCCCAGCTGTTAAAAAAATATGGTTTGGATATTCCTGATATTGTGTCTGCCGCAGACAAAGTGATGGCAAGAAAAAACAACGGATAATATCTTGTGTAAATAATTCAGGCAGGTTCTTTAATAATGAACCTGCCTTTTTTTATTTTTAAGAAATAATCGGCCCTTTTAAACAATTGCCGTTTCCAATATTCTAACGAACCCAAAGCCCCTGACGCATGTCCCTGACAACAACCAGTGATAGTGAACTGCTCGTACAATTCCGTAACCCTGTTACGAAAGAAAAGGCCTATACAGCCCTGATACGCAAATACCAGGAAAAACTGTACTGGCACATCCGCCGGATGGTAGTTGAACATGAGGATGCCAATGATGTTTTGCAAAATGTGCTGATCAGGGTATGGAATGGGCTGGAAAATTTCCGGGAAGACAGCCAGTTATATACCTGGCTTTACCGCATAGCCACCAATGAATGCCTGACCTACCTGGAGCAACAGAAAAAAAGGACATCTGTCAGCCTGAGTGATGTAGAAACCGGTTTGAGCAATAAAATAAAGGCTGATAAACATTTTGATGCCAATAAACTGGAGTGGAAATTGCAATTAGCCATGCAGCAACTTCCTGAAAAACAACGAATTGTATTTTCGCTTCGGTACTATGATGAGATGCCTTACGAGGAAATGAGCCGGGTACTGGAAACCAGCGAGGGGGCACTGAAAGCCAGTTACCACCATGCTGTTAAAAAAATTGAGGATTATATGCTGAATCATTAAACTTTGATTGGTGAAAACCATCTCATTAGAGCAAAATGAACCATAAAGACAACATAGTACAAGAGTTATCTGATCTGAACAGCCGTTTAGCCGGCCTGGAAAGGAGCAACACCTATGCCGTTCCCGAAGGCTATTTTGATGGCCTGGCAGCCCAGGTTTTGGCCCGCATCAAGGCCCTGGAAGCTGCTTCAGTTGCAGAAGAATTGTCTATACTGGCACCTTCATTAACTACTCTGCCGAAAGTAAATCCTTACAATTTACCGCAGGGATATTTTGAAAACCTGTTAGCTGATGTTTTGCAAAAATTAAAGAACACAGAACAATCACCAGATGAAGAACTGGCCGCCCTTTCTCCGCTGCTGGGCGGAATGAAAAAAGAAATGCCTTACCGTGTGCCGAAGGGTTATTTTGAAGAACTCACTAAAGTGGTGCCCGTTCAGGAAACAGCGAAAAAAGCAACAGTCGTTTCCCTTGTCAGCCGCACCTGGTTCCGTTTGGCAGCAGCCGCGGTTATTACAGGCATCATTGTGCTGGCAGGGCTTCAGTTCTTCAGCACAGAGAAAGAACCGGGCGGAAAAGCATTGGCTAAGTTTACCCGTGATTTCAAAAAAATGAACGATCAGCAAAAAGATGATATGATCGACTTTTTTGATGCAGGCATGGATGGTAAAGAAACAGCGCAGTTAGATACTGATAAAAAACAAACCAAACAGGTTCAGGAGTTACTGGAAGGTGTGTCAGATGAAGAACTAAAAGATTTCCAGGAACAAACAGAAGATATACAAGAAGTGTTGATGACAAATTAACAAGCAGTCATGAAACGTTGGTTAATCATATTATTATTCCTCATCCCCTGCACGGCAGCCATCGCACAAAACGAAGAGCCTACCCCGCAGGAAGGAAAGATACAGGAGCGGATGCGGGAATACATTCAAAACAGGTTAAACCTAAGCCGTAATGAGGCAGAGCGGTTCACTCCTGTTTTTGTCCGCTATTTCCGGGAGTTTGCACAAACACACCGGCAAAACAGGGGAGACAGGCTGGTGCTGCAGCAAAAGATCATTGAACTGCGCCTGCGCTACAGAGGTGAGTTCCGCCAGGTACTCGATGAGCAAAGGGCCAACAAGGTGTACATATACGAAGATGAATTCAGAAAAAAAGCTGTGGATATCATTCGTGAAAACAGAAGAGGAGACCGGATGCCACCCCGCCGTACAAGGGCCGTCATGTTACGATTGCAATATTTCAGGTATTAACCAATACACTTAACTGTAAAGCCGGTAGTCTTAACCGGCTTTTTTATTAAAGGCCCACACAGGATGCTTCACATCATGGTAAAAAAGAAATGTCCAGTTTTCTTTAGCTCCCTGCTCCCACCAATGCTGTCTTAATTCCATGGCTTTTTTTCCATCATAATCATATTTGGCCACAAAGCGGTGTTTCATTTGCTGTAGCTGCGGTGCTTCATCGCCGCCAAAAAAAATCATTTCCCCCTCCTCTTGTATCCAAAACACCTGGTGATGCGGGGAATGGGCGCCTGAAATTTCATATCGGATATAATCATCAATAATACCGGCACCGTCAAGCAGTATTACCTGTTCGTTATTACGCAGGCATTCCAGTTCCTCCGGGATAAATGACGGAAAGCCTTTTTCAAAGGCAAAATTCAGTTCCGTCCTTTGTACATAATATTTTGCTGCAGGTAAGGAAAGCCTGGCGCCTAAACCCTCCCTTTCCAGACCAATACCGCCCGCATGATCTTTGTGCAAATGGGTCATCAATACTTTGGTAACCTCAGAAGGATTGATGCCGGCATTCATGAGGTTCTGATGAAGCTGTAAGGTGCCGTTTTTTTCAAATCCCAGACCTGCATCCAATAAAATGATGTCTTTCGAAGTGATAACCAGAAACGGCTGTATCTCTACCAATAAACTGCCTGCAGGCCTGTCTTTGAGGTTATGTTCACTTTCGTCAAAGGGAATAAAATGCTTGGTCTTATCTATAGTGAAGGTGCCTTCAGACAATGGAATGATCTTCATATCATACGAAATAACAATAAATAAGCGAATCCGGTTCGGCTAGCGTAAAACCATTTGCCTGTCAGCATCCAGCCTCACCAGGATAAAAAGAAGAATAGTAAATGTAAGCAGTGATGTGCCGCCATAACTTACAAAAGGCAGGGGAATACCAATTACCGGTGCCAGGCCAACGGTCATTGCCACATTAATAGCAATGTGAAAGAAAAATACGGCGGCCACCCCGTATGCATAACTCCGGCTGAAGGTGCTTCGTTGCCTTTCTGCAATGGTTACAATCCGGAAAAGCAAAATAAGATACAGGCCTAACAGGATCACACTGCCCGTAAATCCAAACCCTTCACCAACGGTGCAAAAAATAAAATCAGTTCGCTGCTCAGGTACAAAATCATAGCGGGTTTGTGTAGCGCTTAGAATCCCCTTGCCAAAAAACCTGCCGCTGCCGATGGCAATTTTAGACTGGCGCACATTATAGCTGGTGCCGCTTTCCTTTTTCTTTTTCAGGTCTTCTGCACTTAGTGTCGCCGCCTTGTCCAGGTAGGGATTGTCTTTCCCAAAAAGGTCATAGATCCTTTCTACCTGGTGTTTTTGCAAAATATGCTGAAAGGCGTAAGGCACAGCAAAACGCTGAACGCCTACACAAAGCACCCATAAGAAAATGATAGTGGTTAGTATGCCGCGGCGGCGTTTTATCTGTCTTCGGAAAATGTAGATCAGCAACGCAGCTATGGCCGTAAGTGACAAAGCCAGTGTATTAGGCTCAATGACGATGGTGGCAACCACCAGTGCCGCCACTGCAAAGCCTATCAAAAGTATAATAGAAGGAAGACCCTCCCGGTACATGACAATAAAAAAAGAAAAGTAGACCAGTGCCAGCCCGGTTTCACTTTGCAATAAAGTAAGCCCTGCAGGAAATAAAGCAATTCCTGCAGCTATTACCTGTGATTTGGTCTTGGTAAAATCCGTTTCCGGCCTCGACAGGTATTTGGCCAAAGCAAGCGCCACGAAAATTTTACAAAGCTCTGCCGGTTGAAAATTAAAGGCCCCGACCTTAATAATAGATTCAGTTCCTTTTATGGGTGAATGGAAAGGGAATACCAGCAGCAGCATAAATATTCCTAAAGCATAACCGAGGTTGGCCGTAGCCGCAAAAAACTTGCTGTCGGTAAGCAGGATAAAGAAACCGATCAATGCGCCCAGGCAAAAAAAGTAAAACTGCTTGCTGTAATCTGTCTTAAAGCGAAAAAAACTTTGAATTACAGGATCCCCTTCTTTATACGTAACTGCGAAAATTGCCGTAAGGCCTATTACAACCAATAAGAGGTAAATACCTATCAGGCTCCAGTCAATACCTTTTGATATGGCAGGGTTACGCTGGTTCATGCCGGTTTGCGGTTAAATAGAGATTGATTCCTTTTTTCATCCTGCAACCAGATCGTGGTTATTCTTTTTTGCTTATCAGTTGGCCCCGGAGCAGGCGGCTTAGGTCTTGATGTGTCCACCAAATTCCTTCTGAACTTTTTGATATAGCTGCTGTCTTTCGTCATTTTAAACCAATCCCATGCCCTTGAAGAATCTGCCTTGTATTGAAGGCGTTTATAGTGTGCCGGTATCAGGTTGGCTTTTGAAATCCTGTCCACATCCGCCTGGCTTTTAGCTTGTATAGTATCGTTCAGGTATTTTTCAATCAGTATCCGGGCAATGGGGCCACCCCAGGTAGCACCATAACCTGCATTTTGCACACATACAGCTATCGCAATTTTTGGATTCTCCTTAGGTGCAAAGCAGACAAACATGGAGTTATTCGGCAACTTGATACGGCGGCCGTCCAGAATAGTATAGTTTTCAGCTGTGCCGGTTTTGGCACACACATCAATGCCGGGGATTTGTGCCACCCTTGCTGTACCGAATTTTACCACATCATTCATTCCTTCTATTACGGCACGGTAGGCGGTGTCCGGGATATGGGTCAGTACTTCATGCTTAATCCGGAACTTATTCATAAAAACTGTATCATCTTCCGTTTCATCATCTATCTTCTGTACAAAATGGGGTGTATAATAAAACCCTTTGTTGGCTATAATGCACATCGCATTGGCCAGCTGCAAGGGGGTAGCCTGCATTTGATCCTGTCCGATTCCTAATGTCAGGTTAGTACAGGAATTCCAGCTGCCCCGGTATTGTTTGTTGTAACTCGCCGTATCGGGTATGTTTCCTTTATTTTCACTGGGAAGATCCACACCCAGCCGTACACCAAGACCAAAGAGGTTCATATATTCCCTCCACTTCATGTATCCTTTCTTCACACCCCTGTATTGCGGATTGTCAGCGGCCAGTCTGTACAAATGGGTAAAATAAGAGTTGCAGGAATAAGCAATCGCATTTCGCAGATTGGAAGAGTGACCGCCACCTGAATGTGTACAGGCAGGTTTGCCTGAACCACAACCACCATACCTTCCGCCACAGGGATAGCCATAGGCCGGTGTTATCAATCCTTCATCGAGGGCCACCAGTGCACCCAGGGGTTTAAAAGTAGAACCGGGCTCATAAAGACCGTTGATAGCCCTGTTCAGCATCGGACCTGCTACATCCAGTTGCAGCCTGCCAAAATTTTTGCTCCCTTCCGAACCGGTCAAATCATTGGGATTATAATTGGGGCCGGATACCATGGCCAGGATGCCCCCGGTTTTAGGATCTATTGCTACAAGACCACCCACTTTATTGGTCATGAGTTTTTCAGCCAGTTGCTGTAAATCTGCATCTATATAAGTTCTTAATCCCCTTCCGGCAATAGCCGCTGTATCAAAAGAGCCTTTTTCATAGTGCCCCACCAGCCTGTTCTTATTATCCTTAATCCAGTACTCCACACCTCTTTGGCCCATCAGTACCTTTTCATAGTAGGCTTCCAATCCGGTTTTTCCGATTTCATCTCCCTGCCTGTAAAAATTTCCGGACCGTTCAATATCCTTTGGATCTGCCTCTCTTACATAACCGAGTATATGTGCTGCTGCATTGAACGGGTAGGTACGGGCAGGCCGCTCTACAAGGGTAAACCCTGTAAACTTCCAGCTGTTTTCTTCAAACCTTGCCTGGATCTCCGGTGTCAGCTTGTCCTGGAATACGGAGGGACGAACAGCAGTATTCTTGAACTTTGCTTCTGCCAGCCGCCTGTTATATTCAGCCGTGTCAATCTGCATCAGGCGGCAAAACTCGAGGGTGTCGATTCCTTTTGCTTCGGAAGGCGTTACCAACAACTGATAACTGATCGTATTATTCAAAATGGCCTTCCCTTTCCTGTCATAGATGATACCCCTTTCCGGGTAAATGATCTTTGCATACACAGCATTGTCCATTGCCAGCTGTTTAAACTTACCTGAAACCACCTGCAGGTAAAACAACTGACCTATTATTACCAAAAAAGTAACCAGGAATATCAGGCGTATGATACGGCTTCTTGACTGGTTAAACACGGACATAGTAAACTACGGAGTAATAATAAGGAGTATGCGGTGAAAAATAGTTACAAGCATGCAAAATACGAACTACGTATACCGGTTTCCAAATCTAATTGACAGGAAACTTGAGTTTTAAGGAATATTTCATTCAGCAAGGAATTAATTTAAGCCGTATTGGTCCTGAACTTTAGTTTACGGGGAAAAAGTAATTCAACGGTGAAAATAAGTAACAGACTGATGCCGGTGGTGGCAATTACTTTAATGATGAAATCTAAAAAATTGCCGAAATCGAGCCATTCCAGAAACACCATGTAACCATGATGCAGCAGGGTAAGAACAAAAACATATACCGCATATGGCGTCCACTGCATGGCCCTTGGCGATGGCTCCGGGTAATTAAACTCAGAGGTATCCTTTGGCATCAGAATATTAATTAGAAACGGCCTTATATAGGCAATCAATGTACAGGCGGCGGCATGCAGGCCGGGGGTCATAGTAAAATAATCAAGTACCAGCCCGGTAAGGAACCCCAGCAATAGCAGGCCAAACCGGGAAATGGTAAATGGCAACCATAAAATGAACAGGTAATATAAATACGGCGATACCAGCCGGTGCAGGTGGGGTATCTTATTCAGCACATACACCTGAACCAGTATTAAGATGATAAAGCGTATAATATTTTTCAGCAAGTCACTCACTTTGGTGTCTTTTTACCCTGTTCAATTTTATTTTTAGTATCCTGCATCAGCTGCCATTGTTCATCCCTTTCTACATTTTCTATCACATGTACCTGGTGCAGGTTGAAAAAATTAGCTGCGGTTTTAACTTTTAAAATATAAAAATTGGTGCTTTTGTCTTTTATCAGATCATCTACCAAACCCACCATGTGACCCGGCGGGAAGTTAAAAGAATAGGCACTGGTAACCACGGTATCCCCTTTTTTTACATCCACGCTTTGCGGAATACCTTTTAAGGTCAGGTAGCGGGGGTCCCGGCCATCCCATTCGGCGGTGCCAAAATTGCCGCTGCGCTTCAGGGAGGCATTTACTTTGTGCTGCACATGCAGCAGGCTCATTGCCTGGCTGAAATTGGGGCTAACATTTACCACCACACCTACTGCACTTCCATCGGTATCCAGCACTGCCATATTATCTTTTATCCCCTGGTTAGAACCCCGGTTCAACTGAATATAATTTTTTTGAGCGTTAACCGTATTATAAACAACAGTAGCCGGTCTTGAAAAATAACGACGATAGTGGCCCAGGGTATCGTAAGGTATAGAATCCTGAATGGCTTTGACAGTGGAATCCCTTTTACCAAAATAAACCGGAAGCAGGTTCATGAGGGAATCATTCAGCCGGTGTACCCTTCTGTTCTCTTCCCGAAGGGCAAAATAATCTTCAATGAAATTATATTTTGAATTGACCCAACCGGTGAGTTCATTGGCTACACCCAGCCCTTTAGCCCTGTGAAAGCGGTTGTAGCTGAATAAAAACCATAAGGCCACCCCCTGTAATAACAGGAAAGCGAAGAAAGTTCTGTACCGGCTAATGAAAAGAAGGACGTTACGCATGGAATGTCTGAAGTCCGAAGTCCGGTGTCCGAAGTCTGAACTCCGACCTCCGACTTCCGGTTTTATCTCATTACAAAGGGATATCGGTCGTAATTCTTCAGGGCGATGCCGGTTCCCCTTACCACACTTTTCAGCGGATCATCGGCTACATGTACAGGCAGCTTGATCTTATTGCTCAGCCGCTTGTCGAGGCCCCGCAGCAGGGCGCCACCTCCGGTGATGTATAAACCCCGGCGATAAATATCCGCTGCCAGTTCCGGCGGGGTTTGCTCCAGTGCTTTCAGGATGGCTTCCTCTATCTTGAAAATGCTTTTATCCAATGCCTCCGCAATTTCCTGGTAGCTCACCATGATCTGCTTAGGGATACCGGTAACCAGGTCACGGCCGTTAACGGGAAAATCATCAGGCGGATTATCGATTTCCTTCATGGCAGCCCCCACCTGTATCTTGATCTGTTCGGCTGTACGTTCACCAATCAATAAGCTGTGATAGCGGCGAAGGGCCTCCATGATATCGGCAGTAAATTCATCACCGGCAATGCGGATAGACTGGTCGCAAACAATACCGGCAAGGGCGATAACGGTGATACCCGTTGTGCCTCCGCCAATATCGATGATCATATTACCTACGGGTTCTTCTACATCTATACCGATACCGAGGGCAGCCGCCATCGGTTCATGAATCAGGTAAACTTCTTTAGCCCCTGCCTGCTCGGCGCTGTCACGAACAGCCCTTTTCTCTACTTCGGTAATGGAAGAAGGGATACAGATCATCATCCGCCAGCTGGGTGGAAACAAAGGCTTTTTGGGATAAACGAGTTTGATCAGCTCCCGGATCATCAGTTCGGCAGCATTGAAATCGGCAATTACCCCATCTTTCAATGGCCGGACGGTACGGATGCTTTCGTGGGTTTTCTCATGCATCATCAGCGCCTTTTTACCAACCGCCAGCACTTCCTTTGGGTTGTTGCGGTTAAGGGCTACAATGCTCGGTTCGTTCACCACTACTTCGTCGTTATGTATAATGAGGGTATTAGCAGTACCCAGGTCGATGGCAATTTCTTGTGTAAACCAGTTAAAAAGTCCCATTAATTGTTCTTGGATTTGTAGGGGCAAAGGTGGAGGAAATAATTTGAATTAACAAAGCTGAAACCCTTGTCCGGCAAAGATTTTTTACGATTTTATCCGAGTGATAAATACAGGTTAAAAGATTGCAGAAAGCATCGCTGACCGGAATATTTCAGTATACTTTACCCAACTGATTTTTCTTCTATCTTCATCTTATGCGAATCATCAACCGCACTGTCATTATACTGTCACTGGTGAGCCTCTTTGCAGATGTGGCCAGTGAAATGCTGTACCCGGTGATTCCCGTTTACCTGAAAGAAATCGGCTTCAGCGTTTTACTGATTGGCATATTGGAGGGAGTGGTAAACTTTACTGCCGGCATCAGCAAAGGTTATTTCGGCAAGTTAAGTGATGAGAAAGGCCTGCGCCTTCCCTTTGTGAAACTGGGTTACCTGTTTAGCGCTGTGTCAAAACCTCTGATGGCCTTTTTTGTATACCCTCTCTGGGTATTCTTTGTCCGCTCAATTGATCGGCTTGGAAAAGGGATCAGAACAGCATCCCGTGATGCATTGCTCTCGCAACAAGCGACCAAAGAAACAAAAGCCAGGATATTCGGTTTTCACCGCAGCATGGACACCGTAGGTGCGGCCATAGGCCCAGTGATTGCATTACTTTTTTTGTTTTTTTATCCCGGTGACTATACATCACTATTCCTCTTTGCATTTATACCGGGTTTAATTTCTGTGTTGCTAATTTTTTTATTGAAAGAAAAAAAACAACCGGTTTCCACATTGGGAAAGGGCAACTTCTTTTCTTATTTCCATTACTGGAAAATTGCACCGGCTGAATATAAACGGATTGTTCCTGCTTTGTTATTATTTGCTTTGTTCAACAGCTCCGATGTTTTCCTTTTATTGATCACTAAAGAAACTATCGGCAACAACACTATTGATTGGATGGGCACTACATTCAATGCAGATACCATTACCATTGCCGCTTATATTCTCTACAATTTAGTGTATGCAGCAGCTTCTTATCCTATGGGGGTTCTGGCCGATAGTATAGGTTTCCGGAAAACGATCATCACGGGGCTCTTACTTTTTACAGTCGTATATACCGGTTTTGCATTTAGTCCTTCTGTTGCAGTAATCTTCTTGCTGTTTACGATATATGGTATTTATGCAGCCGCAACAGAAGGAGTAGTGAAGGCCTGGATCACCAATTTATCGCATGAGAAAAATACAGCTACCGCCATCGGTTTTTATACTTCCTGCGAGAGCATCTGTACATTATTTGCCAGCATACTCGCCGGTGCACTCTGGACAGGCTGGGGCCATTTTTTTACGTTTATTGTTGCAGCAGCTGTTACATTAATAGTTGTTATTTACCTGCTTTGGACTGGTAAAAGCGAATAATCAACAATATGCATTTTATTAGGGGGCTGCAAATCCCAATTGCGCTTCAATAGAAGGCGATAAAACGGGCAACTTTCTTCTTTCAATCAGGAAGCTGTTGAGTTGAGCCACTTCTTTGAAGATGTAATGCTTATCTGCTGCCGCCTTCAGGTATTCTTTACCGCTGCTGCCACCGGTGCCGATTCTTGTTCCGATCATGCGGTGCACCATATTCATGTGGCGGTGGCGCCAGGCTGCCAGTTGTTCATCAATTTCGAGCAGGCAGTTCAACAATTGAAAAGGCAATTGCAACAGGGGGTAACCCCGATACAACATTATGAACAATGCAGCTTTGCAGGCATCAGGTGATAAGGTGCGGGAATCGCTGTTGGCCGGGTGTTCAAATATTTCTTCAAAGGCAATAAGGTTATTTTTTTCCGCAGCAGCAAGGCTATCTTCATAAGTGTTTTTGTAATTCCTCCAGAAACCGGCGTCAGCGCCTTCTTTGAGAAATGGCATTCTGCCAAGCCAGGCATTCAATAATTCTAACAGTGACTTTGCCCCTTCTGCTTTTTTAATTATGTCAACATGTTCAGTCTTTAACTGGGATGTATAATATTCCTTTCCGTGACGCTGTTCAAACTTCAAACCCAGTTTTGCCTCCAGCTCTTTAAACTGCCAGCTCTGAAAACCGGAAGCAGGCCGGAGCATGTCACGGAAATCGAGGAAGTCCATTGGTGTCATGGTTTCCATGATATCAATCTGGTGCACTAATACCTGTAAAATAGTTACACAACGTTTCAGACGGTGAACAATGGTTTGTAATTCCGGTGAGTTATCGTTCAGTGCCGGCTTGCGCATGATAGCTGCCACTGAATCCACTTCGTGGTGCAGTTGCTTAAACCAAAGTTCATATGCCTGGTGAATAATGATGAACAGTATTTCATCGTGTGCAGGTAATTGCCGTTTATCGCTTTCGGGATATTGCGCATTGAGGATCTTATCCAGTTGCAGGTAATCGTGGTAGTGTACTTCCATATGCAGGCATCAAGGTATGACACGAAAGTAATCAAATAGCGATTATCCCATCAATCAAACTCATAGCCAATATCACTTCGGTACTCCATACCCGTGAAGTGAACCTTTTGCAATTCCTCCTTGGTAATTTCAGCCGCATCAAATACAGAAAGGCCATAAGAAGTGATACAAAGTACCCGGCCACCATTGGTTACAATCTTACCCTCTTTTTCAGCAGTACCCATATGGAATACAATACTGTCTGCAGGATTAATATCATTTAATCCTTTTACCTCAATTCCCTTTTTGTAATCGCCGGGATAACCGCCACTTACTGCCACAATGGTAACGGCGGTACGGGGATCGGTTTCCATTTCCACCTTATCCAGTTGCTGAGCGGCAGCAGCTGCCAGCAGTTCCACCAAATCATTTTTTAATCTCGGTATCACTACTTCTGTTTCCGGATCTCCCATACGGCAATTGTACTCGATCATATATGGTTCGCCTTTGGAAATCATAAGCCCGAGGAACAGGAATCCGCGGTACTCCAGCCCTTCGGCCTGCAACCCTTTCACTGTTGGTTTTATGATCTTTTCTTCAATCTTTTGCATTAGTTCGCTATCTGCAAAAGGCACCGGGCTGATGGCGCCCATCCCCCCGGTATTGGGGCCTGTATCTCCTTCACCTACCCTTTTATAATCTTTTGCTTCCGGCAGTATAACATAATTCTTTCCGTCTGTTAAAACGAAAACGGACATTTCAATTCCCCGCAGGAACTGCTCCACCACCACTTTTTTTCCGGCTTCTCCGAATTTTGCCCGTTGTATCATCAACTCAAACTCGGCAACTGCTTCCAGGTGGTTTTCACATATTACTACTCCTTTACCGGCAGCCAGTCCATCTGCTTTGAGCACTACAGGCAGTGAATGTTGTTGCAAATAACTTATCCCTTCTTCATAGTTATCAAGCGTAAACTCTTTATATGTTGCCGTAGGAATTTGGTGCCGCATCATAAAAGCTTTGGCAAATGCTTTGCTTCCCTCCAGTTGGGCGCCAAATTTATCGGGACCAATCACATCCAGGTTTTTCAAAGCAGGGTCACTGATCAAAAAATCAGTGATGCCGTTTACCAGCGGTTCTTCAGGACCCACCAGCACCAGATCGATCTTTTCAGTTATACATGCTTTTTTAATGGCACTGAAATCACTGAGGGAAATCGCCAGGTTGATGCCGCACAGCGCCGTACCGGGATTGCCCGGGGCAATGAATAGTTTTTCGCAACGGGGACTTTGGGAAATTTTCCAGGCCAGTGCATTTTCCCTTCCACCGGAACCCAGTACTAATATTCTCATGTTTAAGAGTGATTGCCGGATTTTAAATAGCTCATCAGATAATGGATATATCCGATAAAGATAATCCGAAAAATTTTTGGGTGACCATTTTTATGTATTTTGGATGCCTGTAGAGTAAAAAGACTCTGATTATTCAACAAAAAATGATGTATGAGCCAATCTCCAATTACGATTCAGCCTGCTGCTGCTTCCGGCAAACACCCTAAAGCATTGTATGTGTTATTCTTTACGGAAATGTGGGAACGATTTGCCTACTACCTGATGGTAGGTATATTACTGCTGTACATGATTGACACCAAAACCGGCGGTAAGGGTTTTGATGAAAGAGTAGGTGCAGACATTGTTGGTAGTTTTATCGCCCTCGTTTACCTCACACCATTTATCGGCGGATTAATTGCTGACCGGTACCTGGGCTATGTAAAATCAATCTTTATAGGCGGCTCGCTGATGGCAGCCGGCTATCTGGGATTATCTATTCCCGGTAATACGGCCATGTTCATTTCATTGGCATTGATCATTGTGGGAAATGGATTTTTTAAACCCAATATTTCAACCCTTTTAGGCAATATTTATAACAGGGAAGACCTGCAACCATTAAAAGACAATGCCTATAACATCTTTTACATGGGTATTAACATCGGTGCCTTTATCTGCAACTTTGTGGCAGCCTATCTCAGAAATGCGTATGGCTGGGGGTATGCCTTTGGCGCTGCGGGAGTGGGCTTAATCATTGGCATGATCATTCTCAGCACTGCCATGAAAGATAAGGATATCAAAGGTGCTGATGTAAGAAAACCCGTTCAGGCAGAAGACATGCCTTTGTCAAAAATCTTTACCACTGTTTTTTTACCCGCCATTATCACCGCCATTATCGGATGGTTTTTACCCACAAAGATTTTCGGCTCCCCTATTATGGGTACACAGGCTAATGATGCATTTATTTTTGCCTGCTTACCCATTATTGCTTTTTATATTTCACTCTGGGTAAGGGCAAAAGGACAGGATAAAAAAGGGATTGGTGTTCTGCTTTTCATCTTTGCTATCGGTATTGCATTCTGGACCATCTATAACCAGAATTCAACTGGTCTTACATTGTGGGCCGAAAAACATACGGACCGGGTGGCATCGCCTACTACTGCCAAAATCACCGGGGCAATTTTTCCCATGCAAAGAGTAACGGATACTCCCCGCCTCGTCAACAAGCTGGATCAATACATGCGGGAAGTAAAAGATGACAGCGGCAAAGTGGTACAGGAATTGGGACCCGATCCTTACTTCGTGAATGTGCCGAAAGACCAATGGCCCAACGGGAAAGAAGTAAAGCTTACCAATACGGAGTTGTTCCAGTCAATCAATCCATTGTTTATTGTTTTACTCACATTATTCTTCGTACCCTTCTTTAGCTGGTTACGTAAACGGGGTAAAGAACCTACTACGATGTCTAAATTCGGAATGGCTTTATTTATTTCCGGTTTATCAGCACTGGTAATGGTGTTTGCCATCATGTCTGTTCCGTCTATCTACACCCATAAAGCCTCACCGATTTGGTTATGGCTTACCTACTTTGTATTTACCATCAGTGAAATATTCCTCAGCCCGATGGGATTATCACTGGTATCTAAACTGGCACCGGCCCGTTTAACGGCGTTGATGATGGGCGGCTGGTTCCTCTCTACCTCCATCGGTGGTAAAGTGGCAGGGGTTATGACAAGTTTCTGGGATGACTTTACTGACAAGAAAATGTTCTTTATGATATTGGTAGCAGCAGCCTTTATTGGCGGCATTTTGATTTACTCAAGGATCAAAACATTGAACCAGGTAGTAAAAGACAAAACAGGTTCGCACTAATTTCTTTTATTGAATTAAAAAGGTGGCCCGCAAGGTCACCTTTTTTTGTTTTCACTAATCTCATTTTTACTATCTTGACTGCCTAAACGATTCAGCTATGTGGAAGAAACACCCGAAAGCCCTGCCGTTTTTATTCTTTTCTGAAATGTGGGAGCGTTTTGGTTATTACCTGATGATCGGCATCTTCACCCTCTACCTGAAGGATTCAGTAGCCGGATTTAATATGGATGAAAAGGATGCTTCCAGCCTTTACGGTACTTTCATTGCCCTGGTATTCTTTACTCCGTTCTTGGGCGGCCTGATAGCAGACCGCTATTTGGGTTATCGCCGTTCTATCATACTGGGCGGACTGCTGATGGGTATTGGCTATTGCACCATGGGTATCCATAATGAAACGATGCTTTATCTTTCAATGACCCTCGTAATAATCGGCAATGGTTTTTTTAAACCCAATATTTCTACCCTGCTGGGCAATGTATATACCACGCCGGAACACAACCACCAGAAAGACGAAGGCTATAATATCTTTTACATGGGAATCAATGTCGGCGCTTTTATTTGCAACTTTTTTGGCGCTGCCCTTTACACCATGATCGGCTGGGGAGCTGCCTTTGCAGCAGCCGGTGTGGGTATGTTCATCGGTGTTATCACTTTTATTGCAGGCACCAAACATTACAAAGCGTACGATGTAAGAAAACCATTGAAGCCGGGCGATATGCCTTTATGGCAAATTATGGCACTGGTCATCCTGCCATCAATACTATTCGGAGCCATCGGCTGGTTCATAAAAGGAACCGAAGGATATATTTTTGATTCCAACTCCACCGACGCATTCATTTTTGCCTGTATTCCTGTTGTTGCTTTTTATTCCATCTTACTGGTAAGAAGCAATAAAGAAGAACGGCCATCCATGGCGGCCATGCTTTCCATCTTTGCCGTAGTTATTTTATTCTGGGCGATATTCAAACAAAACGGATCGGCGCTGAATACATGGGCCAGCCGCTATACCGACAGGGAAGTAAGCGGTGTAACCGGCAGTGTGTTACAATCGTTAAAACAAACAGACAAGCCCATTTTTACTACGTATAAATTGGATAGTGTGGTAAAAATGGATAACCAGTTCCGTAAGATCCGGGAAAATGGTAAGGAGGTAAAAGAATGGGGCTATCCTTCCTATTTCAAAAATGTAAGGACCGATAAATTACCGAAAGAAGGAGAAGTAGTAAAAGCCTGGCTTCCCAGTCTTAGCCAATCTATCAATCCTTTCTGGGTAATTGCACTTACACCCCTTGTGGTAACATTCTTTACCTGGCTCCGCAGAAAAGGAAAAGAACCTTCCACCCCTACTAAGATTGCCTTTGGATTATTGATATCAGCTTTATCTGTATTAGTAATGGTAGCCGCGGTAAAAGCCGGCAATAACGGAGCAGAAAAAGTAAGTGTGTGGTGGCTGATCGGCAGTTACGGTATTGTTACCATCGGAGAATTATTCCTGAGCCCGATGGGTTTATCACTGGTGTCTAAACTCAGCCCTGTCCGTATCACCTCGCTTATGATGGGCGGATGGTTTTTGTCTACCTCTATCGGTAACAAGCTAAGCGGCATCCTCGCCAGCCAATGGGACAAATATGATAACAAGGCCAACTATTTCTGGTTAAACTTTATACTGCTTGGCGCTGCCGCATTGTTCTTGTTCCTGATGCTGAAATGGCTGAACAAAGTAATGAAGTCGAGAGGGGTGAATTGAGTCGTGAGCCGATAGTAATCAGTAATTAGTAAATTCAATAGGAATGTTTTTGACTATTGACTAATGACTATTGACTGTTTTCCCTATCTTCCCTTTACAAAATTTAACTGCTATGGCAGATCAGCAAAATCATTTCAAGCCATTTGTTGCCCCCGAATCAAAAATGGCGGAGTTTACGCTTAAATCAATTCTTACCGGTGCAGCATTCGGAATTATATTTGGCGCAGCCACTGTTTATCTTGCTTTGAAAGCAGGTCTTACTGTTTCGGCTTCCATCCCCATAGCTGTAATTGCCATTACACTGGGAAGGAAATTTCTTAAAACAACTATTCTTGAAAATAATATTATTCAGACTACCGGTTCTGCGGGGGAAAGTATTGCAGCCGGTGTTGTGTTTACACTACCCGGTTTTTTGTTTTTAAGTGAAGCCGGCAGCGCCAACTTCTTTAATTATTTCACCATATTAATACTCGCCATCTTCGGCGGTGTGCTGGGTACGCTGATGATGATACCCTTGCGCCGTTCATTAATCGTAAAAGAACATGGCACCTTGCCGTATCCCGAAGGCACTGCCTGCGCCTCTGTCTTAAAAGCCGGAGAAAAAGGCGGTGATTTTGCCAAAACAGCTTTTATGGGCCTGGGGTTTGCCTTTGGCTATGCCATTTTACAAAAGATCTTTCATGTAATCGCCGAAACACCGGCCTTCATGACCAAACAAACACAAAAGTTCTTTCCTTCCGCCAAAGTAAGTGGTGAAATAACACCGGAGTACATGGGTGTGGGTTATATCATCGGGCCAAAGATCGCCGGTGTGTTGGTAGCCGGGGGTGTATTGAGCTGGTTTGTTTTTACACCATTGCTCGCAAGTTTACTGAATGATAACGGAGAGATAATTGCAGCCCAGTTAGCCAAACTCGGTTATTTAAAAGATGTGAATACAGCCGGCGGCCCGGGCGGCTGGGACCCTGTCACTCATAGCTTTGCCGACTGGTCAACGGCTATTTACCGGGCCTATATCCGGCAGATCGGGGCC
>DASUDW010000243.1:0-5070 GCA_036275415.1 Chitinophagaceae bacterium
CCGAAAGTATTCCGGTATTTGTAAAGGGCGGTTCTGTAATTCCGATGCTGCCGGCTTTTGAAAACACTGCTTCTTATCCCAAAGATCAGTTGATACTTCACTACTACGCAGCAGAAGGTTCTGCAACAAGGGAACTATACGAAGATGATGGCATCAACCCGAAAGCATTAGCTGCAAAACAACATGAACTGATAAAGCTGTATGGCATGAAAAAAGAAAACAATGCATCCATCATGCTGAGCAGCACAGGTTTGTATGCCGGAAAACCTTTGCAACGCAACGTTGAGGTATTTGTACATGGCCTCAGCAATGTATCAGAAGTACAGCTTAACAAACAAACATGGAAGCAATGGAAACTGCTGGAGAACGGAACGCTTCAGCTGTCGCCATTTACATGGAAGGGAAATGCAATTACTATTACGTTTCAATAAAAAGCAAAAAGACCGCTGTAATGCAGCGGTCTTTTTTTCAATCTGTATTTTTTTAATGATGATCAATGCGCTCTGCTGCCAACTGGTAATTGTTGGGCGAGCGCCATAATGCACTCAACAGCAACTGACGCATAAATAAAAATTCCTTGGGTATACGATCATAAAGTTTTTCAAACAACTCTTCATGACCCAGTAGTTCCTGCTTCCACAATTCTGCATCAATCAACTGCAATTCATGAAACTGCTCTCTCGGGAACTTATCTAAATCCAATCCTCTCCAATCAAGATCACGGTAACGGGGGCGCCAGCCGATAGGACATTCAATAGCGTTGGCTTTTCCTTTGCAACGGTTTACAATCCATTTCAGCACACGCATGTTTTCGCCAAAGCCGGGCCACATGAAATTACCATCTGCATCTTTACGGAACCAGTTTACTCCAAAAATACGGGGAGCATTGGGCAGGTCACGGCCAAATTGTAACCAGTGGTTGAAGTAATCACCCATATGATAACCGAGGAATGGCAACATGGCAAAAGGATCACGACGCACTTTACCCAGTTCGCCAAAAGCAGCAGCCGTCATTTCGCTACCCATAGTAGCCGCCAGGTACACACCAAAATTCCAGTTAAAAGATTGATACACTAATGGCATTACACTGGTGCGGCGGCCACCAAAAACAAAGGCGTTGATTTTTACACCTTCAGGGTTATCCCATTCACTGTCAATTACCGGGTTTTGATAAGCCGGTGCTGTAAAACGGGCATTGGGGTGTGCGGCAGGCTTACCGCTGTTTTTATCGTAAGGTTTTCCGTGCCAGTCAATCAATCCATCAGGTACTTCTTTAGTCATACCTTCCCACCACACATCACCATCAGGCGTAATAGCCACATTGGTAAAAATGGTATTGGCCTTAATGCTCTCCATGGCGTTGGGGTTGGTTTTGGCGTTAGTACCGGGAGCCACACCAAAATAACCGGCTTCAGGATTAATGGCATATAAATGGCCACGTGGTCCTTTATGTATCCAGGCAATATCATCACCCACGGTGGTTACCTTCCAGCCTTCCATTTCCTTGGGCGGAATGAGCATCGCAAAATTGGTTTTACCACAAGCACTGGGGAAGGCAGCAGCTACATAACTCTTTTCACCTTCCGGGCTTTCAACACCCATAATGAGCATGTGTTCGGCCAGCCAATCTTCATCACGACCCATCACACTGGCAATACGTAAGGCAAAACATTTTTTACCGAGCAAGGCATTACCACCATAACCACTTCCGTAAGAAATGATCAGGCGCTCTTCAGGAAAATGACTGATGTATTTTACGGTTGGGTTACAAGGCCATTTTATATCTTCCTGTCCGGGCTGTAGCGGTGCACCAAGGGTGTGCAAACATTTTACAAATTCAGATCCGATGTAAGGCATTACCTGCGCACCCATACGGGTCATAATGCGCATGTTAATCACTACATATTCACTATCAGTTAACTGCACTCCGTAACGGCTGAGTTTAGAACCAACCGGACCCATGCAAAACGGAATCACATACATAGTGCGGCCGCTCATGCTGTTTTTAGTAAGATCTTCCAGCACGGACTTCATCTGGTTAGGTTCCATCCAGTTATTGGTGGGACCTGCATCTTCTTTACGGCGGCTGCAGATATAAGTGCGGTCTTCTACACGGGCCACATCACTGGGGTCGCTGAAACAGGCAAAGCTGTCGGGACGTTTTTGAGGATTTAATTTGATGAAGGTTCCTTTGTCTACCAATTGTTGGCAAAGGGAGTCATACTCTTCCTGCGATCCGGTACACCAATGTACTTTGGCAGGGTTGAAATGGGCAGTCATCTGGTCAACCCATTGTTTCAATTCTGGTTGGGCATTAGCAATCATATTCTTAAAGGGAGATTTTGAAAGCTCAAACATAGTATTACATTTATTGATTAGCAAATAATAACGGTGCAAGGTTAATTTACCTCTTAAAAAAAAGTGATGAGTACTGTCACCCTGCAAAAGAATTAAGGTTATCTGACTATTGATTTTTCTTCACTGTTAACTTAAGAAGGGATTTATTACATTCGGTTACAAATCAACCTGACTATGCAGAAAAAAATTCAATGGGCATTGGTATTATTGCTCAGCAGTATTTCGCTTGCTGTTTCTGCCCAAAACAAACGAAACCTTCAGCCCGGGGATATCTATCGTTTACCCGGCGTAGGTGGCGGGCAGATTTCTCCCGATGGCAACTGGGTGTTATACAGCATCAGCACACCGGACAGTGCTAAAGACAACCGAAAAAGTGATTTGTGGATGATGAGCTGGGATGGCGTTACCAACCTGCAGCTTACATATACGCCTGAAGGAGAAGGTGCTCCACGCTGGAGCCCGGATGGCAAATTCATTTCCTTTATTACTGCCCGCAACGGCGGTACATCGCAGGTATATGTGCTGAACAGGATGGGCGGCGAAGCGTATGCGCTTACTAATGTAAAAGGAGAATTGCAAACTTATGAATGGAGTCCGGATGGATCAAGGCTGGCGCTCCTTGTAAAAGATGCAGAAGATACCAGCAGGCAGAAAAAAAATGAGCCTTGGGTAATTGACCGCTACCAGTTTAAACAGGATGTACAGGGTTATTTGTACGACAAACGTAAAACTCATATTTACCTTTTTGATGTAAAGGATAAAAAGATTGATACGCTCACCAGCGGTCAATATGATGAAGAATCCATCAAGTGGAGTCCGGATGGTACGCAGCTTGCTTTTGTAAGTAACCGTACCGCCGATCCTGATAAGAACAGCAATGATGATATCTACATCATTGAAGCAAAGAAAGGTGCCGTAATGCGGCAGCTCACCACCTGGAAAGGAACTGATGGCTCACCACAATGGAGCCCGGATGGAAAAACCATCGCCTATATACGCAGCAGCAGCGAAGATGCATTTAATATGTATGACCAGCCGGTGTTATGTTTGATTAACAGTTCAGGTGGAGAACCAAGATTGCTTTCGGCTTCGCTGGATCGTACCGTTACTTCGCCCCGTTTTTCAAAAGATGGTAAAGAAGTGGCGGTAATTGTGGGAGATGATTGTACCCGTTACATCGGTATTTACAACATAGCCTCTGGAGCGTTTTCAGGTATTTTAAAAGAAGAGCACAGTGTTGGATCATTAGAATTGCATCCAAACGGAAATTGGCTTGCCAGCATCAGTCAGCCTCATTTACCTGCCGAACTGTTTGCTGTTGAAAACGGAGTGAAACGAAGACTCACCAAAGTGCAGGATGCATTTTTAGCTCCGCTGCAGTTAGGTTCCGTTCAAAAAATTGTTTCTACCAGTAAAGACGGAACTAAAGTTTCCAACCTGTTATTCCTTCCGCCCGGCAGTGAGGGTAAAAAACTTCCGGCTATTTTTTTCATCCATGGCGGACCGGTAGCACAAGATGAATTTGGATTTGATCTTACCCGGCAAATGCTGGCAGCAAAAGGTTACGCAGTAATTGCTGTTAACTATCGTGGTAGCAGTGGCAGAGGTGCTGCTTTTTGCAAAGCTATTTATGCCGATTGGGGTAATAAAGAAGTAATGGATATTTTAGGTGCAGCCGATCATTTTATTAAAGCAGGTATTATTGATGCTGATAAAATAGGTATCGGCGGCTGGAGTTATGGAGGTATTCTCACCAATTATTCTATTGCCAGCGACTCCAGGTTTAAAGCAGCCTGCAGCGGAGCAGGAAGTGCCTTACAACTTTCTTTATATGGAGTGGATCAATACATTCGCCAGCTGGATAATGAAATTGGTCCACCATGGAAAAACAATAATTATCAGAAATATTTAAAACTGTCTTACCCATTCCTTAATGCAGAAAAAATTAAAACGCCCACTTTGTTTTTAACCGGCGAAAAAGATTTTAACGTGCCTGCTATTGGCAGTGAACAAATGTACCAGGCGCTCCGCTCCAATGGAATACCCACCGGTTTGATTATTTACCCGGGACAGTTTCATGGACTTACCAAACCTTCTTATATCAAAGATCGGTTAGAGCGTTACCAGCAGTGGTATGATAAATACATAAAAGGAACCGGCAATTGATTTTCAATTGATGCAAAAGCCCCCGTTTTCAACGGGGCTTTTTTATGAATACAGCATTCAAAAAAAGCACTTATCTTTCTTGCTCTCAATGCTTGCTATGGTAGGATGGCTTTTATCCCTCTGGTTTAAATTTAAGGGCTGGAAAATAACCGGTCATTTTCCGTATGATGTTCCCAAGATGGTTATTGCTGTTGGTCCGCACACAAGTGGATGGGATGTAGTGGTGGGGTTGAGTGCCCGGCATCTGATTCCTATCAAACATGCATATTTCCTGGGTAAAAAAGAATTGTTTGATGGTCCCTTCGGTTGGTTCTTTCGTGCTATCGGTGGCACACCGGTTGATCGTTTTTCAAAAACAGGAATGGTACAGCAGGTAGCAGAAAAATTCAACCAGCATGAATATTTCCGTTTGGCCATGAGTCCGGAGGGCACAAGGAAAAAGGTTGATAAACTGCGTACCGGTTTTTATTACATCGCTAAAGAGGCAAATGCACCCATCCTTTTAGCCGGTCTTGATTTCACAAAAAAAGAAGTGATCATTGGTGA
>DASUDW010000244.1:0-2540 GCA_036275415.1 Chitinophagaceae bacterium
GCTTAATTTTCTTGCACCCGGTTTATCTTTTTTGCTGAAAGTGCTGGATGTAAGGGATATGCTGTCCATCCAGGTGCATCCCGATAAGGCTTCAGCCGAAAGGGAATTTGCCCGGGAAAATGAAGAAGGGGTACCTCTTGACTCGCCGATCCGTTGCTAT
Source organism: Chitinophagaceae bacterium (assembly GCA_036275415.1). Classification (GTDB taxonomy): domain Bacteria; phylum Bacteroidota; class Bacteroidia; order Chitinophagales; family Chitinophagaceae; genus JJ008. Next base: position 161 of record DASUDW010000244.1, read on the forward strand.
AAGGATGACAATCACAAACCCGAATTAATGGTGGCCCTCAGTGATTTCTGGTTGCTGCATGGGTTCAAACCGCTGGAAGAATTGACGGATACCTTGCTGAATGTGACTGAATTAAACGAGCTGTTGCCCATTTTTAATGAGTCCGGCTACAGCGGGTTGTACCGGCATGTAATGGAAATGCCGCAGGCGGAGGTCAACCGTATATTGCAGCCTTTACTGGATGCTATCAGGCTCAGGTATCAAACTACACCGCCGGTAAATTTCGATGAAGATTATTGGGCGTTAAAGGCCGCCGATACCTTTAACAAGGATGGCAATATAGACCGGGGGATATTTTCTATTTACCTTTTCAATATCGTCCGCTTACATAAAGGAGAAGGGATTTACCAGGCAGCCGGTGTACCGCATGCCTACCTGCAGGGGCAAAATGTGGAGATAATGGCCAACTCGGACAATGTGCTGCGGGGTGGCCTTACTACCAAGCATATTGATGTTAAAGAGCTGCTCAAGCATGTAAAGTGTGAAGCAACGTACCCGTCTATTTTAAACCCAGCGGCCAATGAAGAGGGGGAAAGAATCTTTGAAGCCCCTGTCAACGATTTCCGGTTGAGTGTTTTTATGCTAAAGAAAGGTGATACGGTTTCTTTTGAGCCGGGGGGTGTTGAAATAATATTGCTGACGGAAGGCCTGGTGGAATTAGATAACGACGAGGACCTTATTGCACTTAAAAAGGGAATACCTTCCGCTGCTGTATTCCCGGGGCAGCAGGTATACCTCGCTGCTGCTGAAGATTCGATAGTTTTCAGGGCTTCGGGAGGTTTCCACAAGCGTTAATAAATACCCCCGGCTATTGATGCTTTTCATTTATTTTTGCCCTCAATTATATCAACTACAGATTTATGAAATTTAACGGACGGATACTTTTTTTTACTTTAATGCTGGTAGTGCTGGCTACGGCCTGCAAATATTTCTTTGGGCCTGAGCTTAGCTGGTCAGGCTTTTCACCGGTAATTGCTATTGCTTTACTGGCCGGGTTTATCAGCCAACAAAAAGACTACTCTTTCATTTTACCCCTTGTATCATTGTTTATCAGTGACCTTGTCATAGAGTTTCTGTATAACCAGGATCTCTTTCCTTACGCAGGCTTCTATGCCGGCCAGTGGAAGAATTACCTGCTCTTATTATCAGCCACTTTGCTGGGCTGGGTTTTAAAAGGCCGCAGTTACAGCAGCTTACTCGCTGGTGGCATCGCAGCGCCAACGGTTTATTTCCTGGTGTCCAACTTTATGGTTTGGCAGGGAACTTCTGAGGCCATCTATGCCAAAAGTTTTTCCGGTTTATTGACCTGTTATGAAGCCGCCTTGCCTTTTTACAGGAATTCATTACTGGCAACCCTGGTCTTTTTGCCACTGATCCTTGTTGCTTACAACTACCTGTTGAGAAATAAGGCTGAGCTTAAGCTGGCGTAAGCATTACATGAAAATTATAACAGCCCACCAGGAATCCTGGTGGGTTTTTTTATTGACCTGCCTTTCAGGTAGCAGGTGTATAACCTTCGTCCTCTACTAATGGCCCGTTGAGCCCATCGGCAGCGGAGGTAGCCAGTTCATCGCAGCGGTTGTTGTGGGGATTATCGGCATGGCCTTTTACCCATACAAAGCGGATGAATTGTTTTTTTGACAAATGATAATACCGGAGCCAGAGGTCTTTATTTTTTTTCCCGCCTTTAAAGTTGGTAGCGATCCAGGTATTCAGCCATCCTTTTTCCACAGCATTTACTACATACTGGCTGTCGGAGTAAATTTTTATGTGCAGCCCTTGTTTTTTTAACGCTTCCAGTCCTGCAATAACGGCCATCAGTTCCATGCGGTTATTGGTAGTCAACGTGAAGCCTTGAGAAAGTTCCTTTCGATGGTTGCCGCTCATGAGTATCACGCCATAGCCACCGGGGCCGGGATTGCCTCTGGAAGATCCGTCTGTGTAAATGGTGATGGGAGTGCTCATTGGTTATTGCTTCGCAATATAGTTTTTTGCCACAGATTACACAGATTAACACGGATAATGATTGCTTCGCAATAAAGTTTCGCTAGTAATAAGACGAATTTATCGAATAGGAGAGAAATATTTAGTAATCCGTGATAATCCGTGTAATCCGTGGCCCGGATTACTTCTTGATGATCCGTCTGTGTAAATGGTGATGGGAGTGCTCATTTGTTATTGCCTCGCAATATAGTTTTTTGCCGCAGATTACACAGATTAACACGGATAATGATTGCTTCGCAATCTTGTTTTGCCACAAATGACACAAATTTCACCAATAGGAGATAATTAAATATTTAATCTGTGATAATCTGTGTTAATCCGTGGCCAACTCCATTCT
>DASUDW010000245.1:0-7188 GCA_036275415.1 Chitinophagaceae bacterium
CCGTTCCGGTATGTATCAATACAGCTATGATGCTACAGCTACTGAAGGAAAAATTCTGCTGGACCTCCAGCACCGGGACGAAGTACTCGAATCATCCGTAGAGGTCATCAATCCTTACGAAGTAAAAGGCATGCGCCGCAGCAAATCATGGGCACAAAACCAGGTGGTGTATTTCTACCTCAAATTCGACCAGCCTGTAAAAATATATGGTCTGGCCAATAAAGATGAACTGCTGAGACTAAAAGATATCACAAAGCCTTCAGCAGATGGAAAAAATATCAAAGCCTTTTTCACTTTTGATATTTCAAGTAATAAAACTGTAGAAGTAAAAATTGGTATCTCCGGGGTAAGCAGTGAGAATGCCCGGCAGAACCTGGAAGCTGAGATCGGTAATGCTGACTTTGCCACCATCAAACAAAAAGCAGAAGATGCCTGGAATAAAGAGCTGGGCAAAATTGCCGTCAGCGGCGGCAGTGAAGATAACCGGGTGGCTTTCTATACTGCCCTTTATCACACCATGGTATCGCCCAATATTTACACCGATGTAAATGGTGAATACCGCGGCACCGACGGGAAAGTGCACAAAGCGGATGGCTTTACCAACTATACCGTTTTCTCTTTATGGGATACACACCGGGCACAACACCCACTGCAATCCATCATCAACCGGCAACGGACCCTCGACTGGATCAAAACATTCCTGGCACAATACCAGCAAGGAGGTATGCTGCCGGTATGGGAACTCAGCGGCAACGAAACCTTCTGCATGATCGGTTATCATGCCGTGCCGGTCATCGTGGATGCTTATAAAAATGGTATCCGGGATTTTGATACGAAACTGGCCCTGAAAGCCATGACCGATTATGCCGAAAGCAATCGCTATGGTTTGTCCGCTTATAGGAAACAAGGCTTTATTAGCAACGAAGATGATCATGAAAGTGCCTCGAAGACGGTGGAGTATGCCTACGATGACTGGTGCATTGCCCAGTTTGCCCAATGGACCGGCAATGATTCAGTGTATAAAAAATACCTGAAACGCTGCCTGAATTACCGCAACCTCTTTGACCCCCGGGTAAAACATATCCGCGGCAAAGTACAGGGCTTCTGGTATAACCCTTTTGATGCTGCCGAAGTAAATAATTTTTTTACCGAAGGCAATTCCTGGCATTACTCCTTTACCGCACAACAGGATATTGACGGTTTAAAAAAACTCTACGGCGGCAATGATGCTTTTGCACAAAAGCTGGAAGAGCTTTTTACCACCCAAATAAAATTAAGCGGACGGGAGCAGGCCGATGTTACCGGACTCATCGGCCAGTATGCACATGGCAATGAGCCAAGTCACCATATGGCTTATTTATTCAACTATGCCGGCAAACCCTGGCGCACACAGGAGCTGGTACATAAGATCTGTACGGAGTTTTATCCCAATAATCCCGATGGTTTAATTGGTAATGAGGACTGCGGCCAAATGAGTGCATGGTTGGTGCTTAGTGCGATGGGCTTTTATCCCGTTACACCCGGCAGCGGCGACTACGCATTGGGTACACCCCTTTTTGAGGAAGTACAACTGAACCTCGAAAACGGGAAAACGTTTGCCATTAAAGCAAAGAATATAAAAAGAGGAAATTTTTATGTGCAGGATGTAACATTGAACGGCAAATCTCATCCGGCAACATTCATCCGGCACAGTGATATGGCCAGCGGCGGTGAATTGGTTTTTACCCTGGGGGATACGCCGAATAAAAAATGGGGAACGACGGATAAGGAAATGCCGCACAGTGCTGTGAATGATGAAGATTTTGTGGCGGTTCCTTTCTTTGATATGGATAGTTATAAATTCAAAACCTTCGATACGATACGTTTAAAGCATATTGATCCGTCTGCCGTTATTATTTATAGTTTGCAAGGTGCAGATGGTACGGAAGGAAGCTATATCCGCTACACCGGACCGTTTACTGTGAGCCGTACAACGGTTATAAAAGCCTTTGCTTTGAAAGATGGCATCAAAAGTCCTGAAGTATTCCGTAAATTTTATAAGATCCCTTCCGATATCAGCATCACCGTTTTGAGCGAAGTGCATCCCATGTATACAGCCGGTGGTAAAGAAGCGCTGATTGACGGCATTACCGGAAATGAAAACTGGAAAACCGGCGACTGGCAGAGTTATTACGGAAAAGACTTTGAGGCCATCATTGATTTGCAAAAAGAAAAATCATTGCAGTATGTGGGAGTGCATGTGCTGCAGGAGGTAAGCCCCTGGATTATTTATCCTAAAAAAGTAGTTTTTGAAAGCAGCCACGATGGCAAATCCTGGCAGCCATTGACAACGATAACCAATACGGTTGGTACCGATGTGAAGGGACCCGTTCACCAGCAGTTAGGCGCCACTATAAAAGCCACGGCCCGTTATATCAAAGTAAAAGCGGTGAATGGCGGAACATTACCTGCCTGGCATGAGAGTGCAGGTTCGCCCAGTCACTTGTTTATTGACGAAGTGATCGTACGGTAAAATAATACCGCGGCCCTACGGAACATTTTTTTATTTCTCCGGCCGCAGTGTTACAAACCTCACCACATTGCCATACACTACCCCTGTGTCCACTTTTACATAAGAACGGGCATACATTGTAGATAAAGGTTTTAGCCCGGTGATCTTTACCATATAATCTGCTGCCCGCTGAATGGGAGCAGCAGAGGGAAAGTTCATATTAGTTATAACGGGTAGTTCCCTGCTGGATACACAAACACCATGTCCTTTCACTTTGCCGAGGTCCAGTACCGTTACCCTGTAATTACAAGTGGCTGTCATGGTGGTGATATTGGTAACCGACTTGGTATACGCCACCACTCCCTGCGGATTGTCTGATGTTTTGTTAACCCTAAAAGCCATCATGGCAACGATGACCAGAGCAGCCGGCAACATCAATACCGGTATTCGTTGTATAAGCTTGGTTTTCATAATCCGGTAGTTTGAATAAAGACTACTTATTGTCTAAGGTAACCCTGTTGCAGGGGCGAAAACAAGTTTTACAGATAAAGGAGAGAATGATTTTGATCAGTTGAAAAATGGATGGGTAAATCAATAGCCCGAGGGAATTGCCAAAAATCTGGTATTTTGCTCTATCAAAAACCAGCATATGCCATCTAAAAACCACTGCCTTTTGTTTTTCTTTCTCCTGATCATTACTATTACCCATGCACAGACCAATGAGGTTAAGTATTATAACCTGGTGATTGATAAACTGGAATTGCCTTCTTGTTCAAAAGACACCACAGCATCAGGTTGGATACGAATCAACATCGCTTACGATGATGACAGGGTGGTTGACCATTGGGAATACGTAACAATTTCTACTAAATCACCGGTAATTGCAATCAACAAAAAAATATTTGACATAAAAAGAGAAGACAAAATAAATTTTTGGGTCAAGTTTACAGAAACTGGGGTCAAAAAGCCTGAAGGATACGAAAGTCCAAATAGTCCCACAATAAACAACCTAAAACTCGAATATGAAGGTAAGTTCTCTGCTATTAGCGAAGGCCGGCGTTACTTCAAATCAATAGACACATATTACTGGCAGGATTTTACAAAATACAAAGATGACTACGCCTCGGTCATCCTCTACTGGCACCTTGAACCCAGTAAGTTGCAATAATATAAACGATTATTCCACCAGTACAAAGGCTCCCCAATCAACGGCTTCATAGAGTTGGCTCATCTTTGCCTGGGTAAACCGCAACGCTGCTGCAGGGGATTTTCCGGAAAAAAGCTGCTGATAAAACTGCTCCATAAACAGGGCAGTTGGCTCATCTGGTACTTTCCACAATGAAATCAGCAGGTACCTTGCGCCGCTAAGTTTTAATGCCCTTGACAAGCCATCTACACCCAGGTTATTTCTTACATCACCAAGCCCGGTTTCGCAGGCACTGAGTGATACCAGATAACATTTGCGCAGATCCAGGTTAGCCAGTTCGAATCCCATCAGGTATCCTTCTGTTTGGGTATTCCGGTTACTGTCAGGATAATTTGCTTTGCTTACGGCAATACCACAACGGAAAAGGGGTTCATAAGCAATTGCTTCCTGGTTCCAGTTTTTCGAATAGTATTTTTTTGCTGCCAGACTGTCAAAATAAAAACCATGGCTGGCAATATGGATCAGCGGAAATCCCTGTAAACTACTGATGGCTGTATCCGGAAACTGGTTCCCTGACAGTAAACGTACATTATACCCTGCACCACTAAATATCTTTTGTAATTTTTCTGTTTCTGATTGTGTACCGGGTAAATATCTCCAGTTATACCCTCTGCTGAATAAACGGTTGGGGTTAATGGCTTGTTCTTCTTCTCCGTAATCAAAGCCCCCGGCAAGCAATATTTTGGCCTTAGCCGGCAATGTGATGTTTTTCTCTGCGATGGCCCGGCTGGAAGACAATTGCCTTAAAAGAAAATAATCATGCAGGTATTTTGATTTCCATTGAAGCGCAGCAAATGAAATACGGTTCAGCATACCATCCTGTACCATCAGCCACTCCTGCTTATTTTCCAGGTAGGGCCATAGCGGCTGAAGGATAAGCTCGGCCAGTTTATCGGGGCTTCCCTTTACAAATCTCCGGGCAACAGTATCTTTCTCAGCAATAATTAGCCCCCGGTGACCTGCGCTACTAATGCCAGCAATCTGGGGAGAGGCAGCCGCATCCCTAAAGAGGGTAACCAGGTTTTGTTCCGGGTATAAATTCAATATTTCCAGTTTGTTTCCCGGAAGTATTACGAAAGCACCATAAAAAGCAGTGGAATCTCCCAGCCACTTTTTATAACGAATGATTTCTGTATATACCTGGCCTTCTGCCAGCCGGGCGGATATATTTTTCCATTCTGTCAGCTGAACCAATGAATCCATCCCGGCTTTTTCAAGCAGCTTCAGCCAATACTTTTGTATTTTATCCTGATAGTTTTTTGCCTCCCATGCATATTTATTCCTGAATAGTGTGTTTTGCCGCAGAAGGTCTGTTTCCTGCCTGAGGTTACGTACATCTTTCACAATATTTTGGGAAAGGCTGTCATTTGTTCGCATCAGCAACTCATCAGGAATCTGGTTGCCATCAGCGAGGGCCTTTTTTAAAGAAAGCGACTGTGCTATAATTTTTTCCTTTATTGCGGGATATTTCTCCAGCTTGCCGGAAAAAAGCAATTCATGATAAACGTCAAAAATGGGACTGAGCTTTTGCTCGTATAAACGCATCCTGTCAGCAGCACTCAGCATGATAAAGTTGTACTTCAACTGACGACCGGAATAAAAAAGCAGATTTGACAGGGCCCCGGCATGAACTTTTTCATTCGTTCTCCAATATGCCAACAAATAGGCCAGCTCGGCTTGGTAAAAAAAGGAGGGCTGCGGTGACTTTAACTGCATTTCTTCCAATACTTCTTTCAACAAATCATCCTGCCAGATACCTTTATATGCCATAAAATAAGCAATCAGGTACCTCATATGGCGCCAGGCCGGGGTAGCATACAAAAGTGCATTATCGGATCCGTCATCTATTGCCTTGGTATCATCCAGCAGTTTTTTCATTGAATCTATTGCCTGCTTGTACTGTCCGGCCAAAAACAGGGTATACATTTCTTCCAGGCTTGCTTCTATATAGTTATCCCAAAGAGGCAGGTGTCTTTCTTCAATACTGTCAGGAAGAGCTTCATGTTTTTTTAGTTTACGGCTATATTCGAGTGAAGCAGTATAGCTGTTTTGTGATCTTTTGGCACTTACCAGTATTTTATAGAAGGTTTTTATTCCTTCTTCCTGCTCCTTTATTGTAAAAAAGTCAGAGGTAATAATCAGGTCGAGGCCGGCATATGCAGTAGCTTCTGCTTCATATCCATTACCTGCTTCATTATATAAACTGGCGAGTTTAAATACGAGATCTGTATAGCGGCCCGGATCAACAGCAGGTCTTTTTCCTGCTTTTATGGCCGCTTCAATTTCATTTGGCAAAATATCATTGAAAACAAATTCACGCATATCTAGTATGATCTGGCTCTCTCTGTGTTCGCTTACGGCCCAGTTATAATAATCAATCAGCAGGGTCTGGTATAAGTGATAATAGGCTGATCTATAAAGCGGTTGAAAGGACGAGCTGCCATATATGTTGGCATCTACCATTTCTTTCTTTAAATCCTGCAGTCTTGAAATCAATTCTTTAAACGACCGGCGGAAGTCCATCTTTCTTAATACCTCATGGTAGGGGTCGTCTGGTATGGTATATGCCTGTATCCAGCTTCTTTGTCTTCCATAGTCAGCAGGAAATCGTTTATCATAGGGCAACATCAGCCACTGTTCAAGATCAGTCTTCAGTATGATCCAGTCAACATGCCGCTGATTGAGTTTTTCAAGGGGGTCTTTCGGATTGTGATATAAACGCATGTAATAATCATATACGGCCAGCTGTTTGGCAATGAAATAATATCCTTCTTTAAGTTTCTGGTCGGCATAGTTTAATACGGCATAGGAAAAATTCTTTTCATCATTACTGCCGGTTATGGCAGCCCGGAATATTTTATCAACTGCCAGCCATTCAGACATACGACGGCTGTTGAAATGCAACTGCACCAGGCTGTTGAATGCATATGCAAGGGAGTCGGGAGGTAAAGCAGCAGCATCCTTTAGTATAGTAGTTCCCTGGCTCCTGTATTGGCTTTGTTCCTGCCTGTCAAAAACATAAAAGGATTGAAATAAGCTGATGACCCCTTTGTAATACTGAAAAGCACCGGAAAGGCTGTTCAGTTCCCCCGTTATTAAATCAATAGTGGACTTTACCTTCAGTGAATCTTTTTCCTGATAATAATTATAGGTCCTGGCCAGCAGGCTGTCAATTTTTATGGCAGTTTTACCCGGGAAAAATGGCTGTGCGGAAACCAGCGAAAAATTTATCAGAAGAAAAAAAAGAAAAAGGATAAGTCTCATCTTATAAACATACGTAAAAAAGCCGCGGCCTTTCTTTAAATAAAAATTGCCTGTACCACATTTTTTATCTGCCTGTCCGAAAAGAACAGAACGACTTATGTTGTCTACCGCTATTTACCTGTGTTAAAGAAGAATATGCCGGATAAAGGAAACCGCTGGTCATACTTCTTACTGCAGCCTGCCACAACATAGGCACCAGTAGCCGAAAGCATGGGACGGGCTGTAC
>DASUDW010000246.1:0-5598 GCA_036275415.1 Chitinophagaceae bacterium
TTAAGGCTGCTCTTGGCGTTTCAATCATCGTACCATACAGGTAAGGGATCCTCCGCATACCCATCTTTTCACATACTTCTTTATAAACCCTGTCCACAATTTCTTTCTGGTGGCGTAGTTCATGCCAGATAACGGTAACCGGCACCATTATTTCAGGTAATGCTTTTTTACCTGCTTTCAGCAACTCAGCAGTGGCTTCAAAAATAGCCCTAACCTGCATCTCTGTGATTTCCGGATAACTGATACCCAAACGTACACCACGGTGACCCAGCATCGGGTTGTTTTCATGTAAAGCCAACACCCTTCTGTTCAGCATACCCATGCTGATGCCGAGTTCTTTGCTAAGCTGGCGCAGTTTTTCTTTATCATGCGGTACAAACTCATGCAGCGGCGGATCGAGCAGGCGGATAGTTACCGGGTGGCCCTTCATTACTTGCAGGGTATCCTTTACATCTTTCTTTACATATTTAAATAAGCCATCCAATGCCTGTCTTCTTTCTTTCTCTGTTTTGCTGACAATCATTTTACGCAACTGGAACAAGGGCTCTTCGCTTCCTTCACCATAGAACATATGTTCGGTACGGAACAGGCCGATACCTTCGGCACCGAACTTAACGGCATGCAGTGCATCTTCAGGTGTCTCCGCATTGGCTCGTACGCCAATCTGTTTGGTTTTATCCACCAGTTTCATCAGGTCTTTGTATGACTGGTTCTTGTCAATGTCAATATCAACCAGGGCCATGCTGCCCTCATACACCAGGCCTTTTGTTCCATTCAGGCTGATCCAGTCGCCTTCTTTGATAACAACCCCATTCTTTGCATGGAAGTTTTTGCCATCGCTGTGAATTTCTATATCACCACAGCCCACGATACAGCACTTACCCCAGCCTCTTGCTACCAGGGCAGCATGTGATGTCATACCACCTTTGGTTGTCAGGATAGCCTGTGCTTTGTGCATACCATCCACATCTTCCGGAGAAGTTTCTTCTCTTACCAGGATCACTTTTTCTCCTTTAGATGCCCATGCCACTGCATCGGCTGAGGAGAAAACCACACGGCCTTTGGCACCACCAGGTCCGGCAGGCAGACCTTTGGCAATAACGGGCGCCAATAATTCTGCTTTAGGATCCAGCATCGGCAATAATAATTCCACCAACTGGTTGGGGGCTACCCGCATTACAGCGGTTTTAATATCTATGAGTTTTTCTTTGTACATCTCAGTAGCCATACGAACGGCGGCTACACCATTACGTTTACCCACCCGGCATTGCAGCATGTAGAGCTTTCCTTTTTCAATAGTGAACTCAATATCCTGCATGTCTTTGTAATGCTTTTCCAAACGGCGCTGGTACTCGAATAATTCTTTGTACAACTTCGGCATCAGTTTTTCCAGGGTGGTAAAATGTTCACTCTGTGCATTTTTGGAATATTCATTTACCGGGGCCGGAGTGCGGATGCCGGCTACCACGTCTTCACCCTGTGCATTTACCAGGTATTCGCCGTAGAATTTATTTTCACCATTGCCGGGGTTGCGGGTAAAGGCTACCCCTGTACAGCTGTCATCACCCATGTTGCCAAACACCATGGCTTGTACGTTTACGGCCGTACCCCATTCATGCGGTATTTTTTCAATGCGGCGGTATTCAATAGCCCGTTTACCATTCCAGCTGGCAAACACAGCACCGATACCTCCCCACATTTGTTCATACGGATCATCAGGAAATTCTTTGCCCAGCACTTTCTTCACGGTTTTCTTATAATCTTTAACCAGTTCCTTCAACTCGCCGGCGGTGAGTTCCGTATCACTCTTATAGCCTTTGCTGTGTTTTACCTGTTCCAGTTTTTCATCCAGTTGTTTGCGGATACCTTTTCCTTTGGGTTCAATGCCGGCTGCTTTTTCCATCACCACATCGGCATACATCATAATGAGGCGGCGGTAAGCATCATAGGCAAAACGTTCATCACCGCTCTGGGCGATGATACCTTTAATGGTTGTTTCGTTTAAACCAACATTTAATACCGTTTCCATCATACCGGGCATACTTCTGCGGGCACCGGAGCGAACAGAGAGCAATAAAGGATTAGCCGCATCACCGAATTTCTTACCGGTGAGTTTTTCCATTTTGGCCAGGGCTTCCTGTACCTGTGCTTTTAAAGCTTTGGGATATGTTTTTCTGTTTGCGTAGTAATATGTGCAAACGTCCGTTGTTACTGTAAATCCCGGGGGAACGGGCAGCCTCAGTTTCGGATGACCGGCCATTTCAGCCAGGTTGGCACCCTTGCCACCTAAGAGGTTTTTCATGGATTCGTTACCGTCGGCTTTGCCGCCGCCGAAGAAGTACACATACTTTCCGGCTTTTGTTTTTGTTGCCATAGTATTCAAGCTTTTATGCCCTGCATAGTTATAGCGAAACCTGTTTTTTACCGGCAACACAGGTCAGCGGCCAACTTGATTATTATCATTTATCAGAATGAGAACTCCGGTATATTATTTCCCGGAAGGGTTTTTGGCCCGGGGCCTGTAATTCGTATCCATATCCTTATTTACAGATGGACGGATTAAGGTCTTCGATGGCAATAAGAAGTTGTTGTACAAACTATTAAAAGTGGTGGCTTGGATATGTAATAACAATGTAATAACTTTATTGGATGAAAACGAAACTGAAGAAAATCGGCAACTCGAAAGGAATTACTCTTTCCAAGTCGCTGCTGGAACAATACCAGTTTGAGGAAGAAGTGGAAATAATAGCCAGGCCGGATGGTTTGCTTATCACACCTGCCAGGGCCAGGCAGCGGGAGAAATGGGATGAACAGTTCAAGGCAGCAAAAATGGCCGGACATAAGAACGAAATCAGCCTGCTTGGCGGTTTTCCCAATTCATTTGATAAAGAGGAATGGACATGGTAGTGAAGCGTTTTGAAGTTTGGCTGGTTAATCTTGATCCCACTATCGGCAGTGAAATCAAAAAAACAAGGCCTGCCCTTATTATTTCTCCGGATGTTACCAACAAATACCTTGATACCGTAGTCATAGCACCACTTACTTCAGCCATAAGGCCTTATCCCACCAGGGTAGTATGTGAATTTCAAAAGAAACAGGGGCAGATTGCCCTTGATCAATTGCGGGCTGCCGATAAAATACGTTTAGTGAAAAAACTTGGCAAAATGGATGAGAAAGTCAACCGTGTTGTTTGCGATGTACTCCGGGAGTATTTCCGGTTTTAACTGACGAAATTTTTACATTAGCATTCATTGATGTTCATAATAGGGCACCTCATCATTGCTGACGGCTTCCTTCTGTTGCCAGTAAGCAAGGGTTACAATATGGCCATCTTTTGTTTTCAGTAACCGGCCAAAAATAGCGTTGATGGAATTAAAAGTATAGTCTGTTACGCCAACCGTAAATGTTTCCGGTGCCGGTGGCGGAGGAGGGGCAGCAGCAACCTCACCTTCGGCAGGCTTAGGTGCCGGTGCGGCTTTTGGTGCAGGAGTAGGAACAACAACAACTGTATAACCGTTGAACTCCAGCAGTTCTTTCAAAAAGGCAACCCGTTCGGGCATTACATTCTTTTCTACAATGCCGCATTTGACACCGTTGAGTTCTTCGAATTCATGGTTTTTATTGAGTGCCATGTTAGTATTGCAATGTTTTGATGTATTCAAAAATCCAGCTTAGCAAACCCACCAGCACAATACCACTGCCGCAGATGATAAGGGCCAGTTTTACTGTGGGACTTGCTTTCACCGGTTCTACCGGGTTTTCATTCTTATCCATAAACATGGCCCGTACTACCCTTAAGTAATAATACAGGGAAATGATCATATTCAATGCAGCCACCAGTATGAACCAGTACGCTGCATTGGCGCCGGCGGCCGTCAATAAAAACAGTTTACCAAAGAAACCTGCGGTAGGCGGTATGCCTGCCAGGGAGAATAAGGCCAGTGCCATTATCCAGGTAAGGAAAGGATTGGTTTTGTACAAACCTTTATAGTCGTCAATATTTTCTTTTCCTGTTTTTTCTGCTATCACGGCTGCTACGCCGAAAGCAGCCAGGTTGGAAAACACATAGATCAATACAAAATAAACCACGGAGGCGATGCCCAAATAGTCTGCATTGCTGATACCCACTAAAATAAAGCCCACCTGCGCAATGGACGAGAAGGCCAGGAATCGTTTGATATTTTGCTGGCGCAGGGCAAACAGGTTACCAATGACCATGGTAGCGATAGCCAGCATCACCAGCATCCGGTACCAGATGTCCAGCATCGGTGTAAATACTTTGTACAGCACCGTAATGAAAATAAAAGCAACCGCTCCTTTGGAAATAACGGAAAGGAAAGAAGTAACGGCAACAGGCGATCCTTCGTACACATCGGCCGTCCACAGGTGAAAGGGCACGATGGAAAGTTTAAAGGCAAAGGCGGTGAAAAGGAAAACAAAGGCCATCACCTGTAACGGCGAACTGCTGATGAGCTGGCTGATGGCCGGTAAACTGATCGTTCCGGTACTACCATAGATGAGGGAAATGCCAAACAACAGGATACCGGAGGAGAAAGCAGATGATAAAATCATCTTCATGGCCCCTTCGGAAGAGCGTCTTTTATCCAGGTCGAAATTGGCCATGGCAGCTACCGGTATGGTTGCCAGTTCCAGCGACAAATAAAATATCAGGAGGTTGCCGCTGGAGATCATGAAGAACATGCCCAGCAGGGCTGAAAGCAGCAGCAGGAAGAATTCCGGTAAATGCGGCGTTTTCTTCAGCCAGTCGGAGCAGAGCAAAGAGATCAGGTAAACGCCCAGATTTAAAATACTCTTTTGAAAAGCAATCAGCGGAGTGGTATAGAACATGTCTCCGAAAAGATTACCCTCTTTATTGAAGAAGAAACCAAAGATGAAGTTGAGCAGCAATAGTACCTGGATCAGCGAAAGCAGGGATTCATTCTTCAGTCCTTTGCCTATCTTGATAAACAACAGCAGGAAGATGATACCGGTAAGCACCAGTTCACTTTTCATCAATGTGAGAAACTCATTCATCCGGTCACTATTTTATTTTCCAGCAATTCGGTTCATAATTTCTTCGGCAGCCGGTTTCAGCAGATCATTCAGCCAGCCCGGGGCAATACCGATTGCCACAATACCCGCTACGAGTATGATCGCTGCTAATTTTTCATTCCATTTGGCATCACCCAGTTGCAAATGTTCTTCATTCACTACCGGTCCCATCATGGTCTTACCCGTCGCTCTTAAAATATATACAGCTGTTACAACAATTGACATGGCAGCAGCAATTGTGGCAATCCGGTGAAACGCATCATCATTCTGCCAGGAACCCATAAAGACGGTCATTTCTGCTACAAAGCCACTGAACCCGGGAAGCCCCAGTGAGCAAAGACCCACAATGAAAAATACGGTAGCAATGAAGGGCATCATTTTCATCAGTCCGCCCATCTCTGCTACCATTCTAGTATGCGTTCTGTCATACACCATTCCGATAACGGCGAAGAAAAGGGCTGTCATTACACCATGTGATACCATTTGCATCAGGGCGCCGGTAATGGCGGTTTGCGTAAGCATGCCGATACCGAGTAAACTAAAACC
>DASUDW010000247.1:0-6402 GCA_036275415.1 Chitinophagaceae bacterium
TCATAATAATAAATGGATTTGCGCAGGAGGGAATAAATCCTTCCAATCAGTTCAGTAGTAAAATTGTAAAACTGGAACTGGAAATTGATGCTGATTTGCCACTCCCAATATCAAGGAAGGGTGTAATACCATTACTAAAACCCAATTATGTAGCTCTAAATGTTGTTAAGGCAAATTGTCCTGTAAGCTTTGGAAAAGTTTATGTATCCGGCAATTATTTATCAGTCTATTCTCTTTACTCCAAAAGACGCATTACATTAACCGGTATTGCTACAAAAGTTAACCAGATTCCTGGCCTATACATTTGTTCATGGGGCTCCGGTAAAATCCCGACATATTATATACTGACACCTGTTTGCGATAATTTATTACAACTATAAAACTTGATTATGCCTGTAATTCCTCCTTTCAACCTAAAAAAATGGATTGACGAAAACCGTCACCTGCTTAAACCTCCTGTTGGCAACCAATGTGTGTACAAGGAAGCCGAAGATTTTATAGTAATGGTAGTCGGCGGGCCCAATTCAAGAAAAGATTACCATTTCAATGAAACAGAAGAATTGTTTTACCAGCTGGAAGGCGATATTACTGTAAAAATCGTAGATGAAGGAGTGCCTAAGGATATTCACATAAAGGAAGGTGAAATGTTCCTTCTCCCTGCCCGCACCCCCCATTCACCCCAGCGTGGGCCAAATACAGTGGGGCTGGTGATAGAAAAAGTTCGCAAAGAAGAACAAGATGGTTTTATGTGGTTTTGTGAGAAATGCGGCAATATGTTGTACGAAGAAAAACTGGTGGTGAATGATATCGTAAAACAATTGCCCCCTGTCATGGAAGGTTTTTACAGTGATGAACATAAACGCACCTGCAATAAATGCGGAGCGGTAATGCAGCCGCCGGTGAAGAGAAGTTGACTAATTAAAAAGCTAACGAGTAATTAAGCAGTATTAAGATTATAAAATACTATTCGCCGGTAGCGTCTTATCAACATTTCAACCCATCAACTTTTCAACTTCATGAAAATAGACATCCACACACATATCATGCCGGCAAAAATGCCGAACTGGACACAAAAATTTGGGTATGGAGAATTCATACACCTCGAGCACCGCAACTGCGATGCCTGCATGATGAAGGGTGAAAAAGTATTTAGGGTTGTTGAAGAGAATTGTTATAAAGAAGACGTACGCAGACAAGAAATGGAAGACACGGATGTGGATATACAGGTGCTGTCAACCATACCAGTACTTTTTAACTATTGGGCAAAACCCGCAGACAGCCTGGAAACATCCCGTTTTTTCAATGACCATATTGCCGAAACTGTGGCAAAAGAACCCAATCATTTTATTGGACTAGGCACTGTGCCTTTGCAGGATGTTGACCTTGCCATTAAAGAGATGGAACGTTGTGTGAAAGAGCTTAAAATGCCGGGGTTGGAAATAGGTTCCAATATCAATGGGAAAAATTTGTCCGACAAAGAATTCTTTCCTTTTTATGAAGCAGCACAAAAACTGGATTGTGCCTTATTTATCCATCCCTGGGAAATGATGGGAGAAGATAAAATGCAGCAATACTGGCTGCCCTGGCTGGTAGGTATGCCGGCCGAAACATCCAGGGCTATCTGCTCGATGATTTTTGGTAGTGTATTTGAACAATTCCCCAAATTAAGAGTGGCTTTTGCACATGGCGGCGGGTCCTTTCCTTTTACAATCGGCAGAATTGAGCATGGCTTCAAGGTACGCCCCGATCTGACAGCTGTTGATAACCCCGTTAACCCCAGGGATTATATAGGTAAATTCTGGATTGACAGCTTAGTTCATGATAAGAAAGCATTTGAATACCTGCTGGAAGTAATGGGAGAGGATAATATCTGCCTCGGCAGTGACTACCCCTTTCCGCTGGGCGAACATAAACCCGGCAAACTGATTCAGAAAATGGACTTGGGCAAAAAGATCAGCAATAAATTGTTTTATAAAAATGCCATAAAGTGGTTGGGCATTGACAAAAAGAGTTTGCCTGAATTTTAGTATTTATATCAGAACAGATCCGGGTAATCTGAAATAACGCCATCTGTGCCCATCTTTTTTAATTCTTCTATTTTACTTTTTTCATTCACCGTCCAGGGAATCACTTTAATATTTTTTTCATGGCATTTATCCAATAATCCGGAATTTACCAGTGAAAAATGAGGACTATATATGGAAGGATTGAAACCCAAATCTTTCAATTGCTCCTCCAACCCTCTTTTATCATCATCCTCAATCAGCATTGCCGTTTTAATATGCGGATACTTTTGGTGCAGATATTGCAGGGTCCTGAAATCAAAGGACTGGATGATGACCTGATCTTCGAGGTTTTTTTCTTTAATAACTGCCATCAGTAACTCTACAAATTCATCCGGTTTCGGATGATAAATCCCATCGCCGGCAGGCAGGCATTTTGTTTCTATGTTATAATAAGGAAAAGGCCTTCTGCGGGTCATCATATCTTTATTGACACTGTCAATAACATCGGCCAGTAATGGTTTAAAAGCTTTTAATTTTTGCTGTTGGGGAAAACGGGGGTGCGGTTTCAAACCCACATCATATTTTTTTACTTCATCATAGGTCATCCGGTAAATATTCAGCCCCTTCTCCTCAGCCTCAGTTACGTATTTACCATTGGGTTTTGTCGTTATTTCATGGTTAAAAAAAGGCTCATGGGACAAAACCACTTTTTTATCTTTAGTTATCACTACATCCATCTCCAGGGTAGTAACTGGTGTACCCAATGCAAATAACATAGCCGGTATAGTATTTTCCGGCATCAGCCCACGACATCCCCTGTGGCCTTGTTTATCAAAATCTCCGGGCACATAATTTTCTGTGGTTTTCATATTCCTCTCTTCCTGCACTTTTTTAGTGGTTGAACAAGTTATTAATAACAACGCCAATCCCACCAACCAATATTTATTCATTTTGAAAACACTTTTGCTTTTCTTTTTTCCATGATCGCTGCAACCGCCGCCGCATCACCGCCTTTCTTTTTCAATTGTACAATGATATTGTCATAGCTTTCCTCATCCCTGTTCTGGCTTAATTTAAAAACATGTTGCAGTTCTTGTATCTCAATTTCAAAAGGTACAATTCCTTTCATCATGCTTTCGGTATACCCGACAGGCAAATTATCAAATACGGTTGAAGATGCGGTGTCCCCGTTTTCATAATGCAGGGTTAGGCGTCTGAGTACAGCCATCAATTCCTCCTTATCCCCGAAGCGTATGGTACCCTTTGCATGCACACTCATATAGTTCCAGGTACTGCCCATCGGCTGCGTATACCAGGTAGCACTAACGTAAGTATGAGGACCGGTGAAGACGGCCAGTACATTTTTATTTTGTTCAAATGCCTTGTGATGGTCTGTTTGCCGCATCATATGACCCGACAGAAAAAGTTTATCGTCTCTTTCATCTATAAAAACAGGCACTTGTGTAACTACGGGTTTATTCTCCGAATCAGTACCGGCAAGGAAAATGAAAGGATACTCCTTCATAAATTGAAGCACCTCCTCCGCATCCTGTGCTTTAAAATGGGGAATGTTGTACATTAATGGTGAAAAGTTGAATGTTCAAAGTTTAAAGTTAACATCTTTACAGGCAAAGTAATCTAGTAGCAATTAAGCCTTTCAAAAGCAGAATATTTAACCGTAAACTTAAAACCTCAAAACTCTTATACCGTTTCCGCAATTTTTTCTGCCGCAATATTGGCATTCCGCATGGCAATACTTCTTACCACATAAGAAGCAAATCCTTCAAATGCCTTTTTGCTGATGGTATCATCACTAACCATCACCGGCACTCCCTGGTCGCCACCTTCCCGGATACTTTGTACAAGGGGAATTTGCCCGAGGAAAGGCAAATCATATTCATCAGCCAGCCGTTTACCACCTTCTTTTCCAAATATGTAATACTTGTTATCAGGCAATTCAGCCGGAACAAAGTAACTCATGTTTTCCACCAACCCGATAATGGGAATATTCAGTTGCGCCTGGCCAAACATGGCGATACCTTTTTTAGCATCTGCCAACGCCACATCTTGCGGCGTTGTTACAATCACCGCACCGGTTACCGGTACCGTCTGCATTAGTGTTAAATGAATATCTCCTGTTCCCGGCGGCATATCTACTACTAAATAATCCAGTTCATCCCAATAAACATCAGTTACAAACTGGCGGATGGCGCTGCTGGCCATGGGACCCCGCCAAACCACCGCATTCTTTTCATCTACCAGCAAGCCGATACTCATCAGCTTAATGCCATATTTCTCCAGCGGAATGATCATGCCCTTTCCTTCAATATCCATCATTATCGGCCTTTCTCCCCGCACCCCAAACATAATAGGAACACTTGGTCCGTAAATATCTGCATCCATCAGCCCCACTTTAGCACCACCCTGGGATAAGGCAAGGGCAAGGTTTGCTGCTACAGTAGATTTTCCAACTCCTCCCTTACCACTCACCACAGCAATAATATTTTTCACTTTAGGCAGCACCGTTCCGGGATCGGTACGTTTGGTAGTGGTATTGGAAGTGAAATTCACTTTTACATTTGCTTCTTTATTCACCAGCAGTTTAATGGCATTGGTACTGGCATTGCCCATCATATCCTTCATCGGGCAGGCCGGTGTTGTCAATACAATGGTGAAAGAAACATTGTTACCATCAATTTCAATATCCTGAATCATATTCAGCGTCACCAGGTCTTTACCAAGGTCCGGTTCCTGTACATTTCTCAATGCATCTAGTATTTGTTCCTTTGTCATTATCCAAGTATTTGTTAAAAGTGAAAAAGAAGGGCAAAGTTAAACATTGTGACCGGCAATTTGTTTTACGATATCGGCAACTTGTCTTTATTTTTGGCGCAGTGAAGAAATTTCTACTTTATACAACAATATTATTTCTCTTTTTCACCCAAACGGCTCAAGCTCAGTTTGAAACCTCCCGTGATTCGGTTGTACAGTTATATGGCGTTGTGATGACAGCCGACAGCCTGGTGGGTATTCCTGCCGTCAGCGTAATGGTAAAAGGGCAAAACCGCGGTACCATCACCAACGCACAAGGGGTTTTCTCCATCGTGGTATTGAAAGGGGATCAGGTAGAGTTTACCCATGTTACCTATAAACCAAAGACAGTAAACATTCCCCGCAGTTTGGAGGGTAACCAGTATAGTGTGGTGCAACTAATGGTAGTTGATACGGTTTATTTACCAGCCACCATCATTAAACCCAGGCCCACCCCCGAACAGTTTGCACGGGATTTTGTGAATGTAAAAGTGCCCGATGATGATATTGAAATTGCCCGGAGAAACACCAGCGCCGCCAAACGAAGGGTTTTGATGCGTACGGTGCCCGGAGATGGCGGAGAAGCCACAAGACAGCAATTCAATAAAATAGCCAACAGGGCCGTCTATCAGGGTCAAACACCGCCCCAAAACATCTTCAATCCTGCCGCCTGGGCCGAATTCATTCAGGCCTGGAAACGGGGAGATTTTAAGAACAAATAACCCCCTGTCCCCCTAAAGGGGGAACTTAGATTCAACAGTCTTTCATTACTATTAATTTTCCAATTACAGCTGGCTTTATTATTATACCAACTTTAGATTCCGGCAGGCAGGCACTTCAACTGCATATCGCTGCTCAGCAAAACCTCACCCTATCATCATGCTGAAATAGGAAATATGCCTATCCCCTCTCTTATAGGATAGAAAGGGAGCAGAATCCTTAATATGGATAAAGCTGTCGGGATGAGGCCTAATTCTTATTTTTGTTCCAATAATAATTCAATCACTCTTCCCCCTAAGGAGATTTACCAAACTCCCCTTTAGGGGCAAAGAAAAATCAGAACTTTATGACTAATTCTGGGGGTATGGGCATCTCCGTCATCGGCGCCGGCACCATGGGTAATGGTATTGCTCATGTATTTGCACAAAAAGGCTATAAGGTTACTTTAATTGATATTTCACAGGTACAGTTAGATAAAGCCATTGCGACCATTGGTAAAAACCTTGACCGCATGGTGGCCAAAGAAACCATCACACAGGAACAAAAAGAGGAGACTCTTAAAAATATCAGCACCAATACTTCCATCGAAGATGGGGTGAAAGATGCGGGGCTGGTTGTGGAAGCCGCTACTGAAAATGTAAACCTGAAACTGCAGATATTTCAGCAAATAGATAAAGCGGCCCCCACCGATTGTATTTTGGCCACCAATACTTCATCTATCTCTATCACCAAAATAGCAGCAGCCACCAAAAGACCGGAGAAAGTGATCGGCATGCATTTTATGAACCCGGTACCGGTGATGAAACTGGTAGAGATCATCAACGGCTATGCCACAGCCAAAGAAGTAACTGACAGCATTGTAAAA
>DASUDW010000248.1:0-2452 GCA_036275415.1 Chitinophagaceae bacterium
TTCTGCCGAAATGCATTTCATACGGGCTGAAGCATTTTTACGCAAGAATGATTTTGCCAACGCAAAAGCCTCTTACCAGGAAGGTATCAGGGAAAGTTTCCGGATGCTGATCAACACTCCGGACTATCAGAACTCCACTCCTTCCGCCAAGCGTTTAACTACTGGACAGATCGAGCCATTTGTAACGTCTGTAACACCTTCCGGCAATATCAACCGTTCGCAGATTATGTTGCAAAAATTCATTGCAATGTATGGATGGGGTTTGGTGGAAACATGGATGGACCTTAGAAGGTATCATTATACCGATCTTGATCCGGCAACCGGCTTACAGGTGTATACAGGCTTTACACCACCTTCCGGAATTGACTTGTTTACCAATAATGCCGGCAAACTGGTTTACAGGGCCCGACCCCGTTACAATTCTGAATATCTATACAATGTAGCAGCGTTAAACAGTGTTGGTGCATTGGCTTTAGATTATCATACCAAAGAAATGTGGGTAACCAGACCTTAATAACTAATTAAAAAGAATTTATATGAAGACATTTAAAATAATAGCGGCTGGTGTTTCCGGATTAATAGTGGCAGGCTCTGTAATGATATCCTGCACTAAGAATGTTCAGGAAGCCACTGCTTTAAAAGACGACTTTTCCAACAACGCCATCGTTCAGTTATACGTGGCAACTGTCAATGCATCGAGAAACTATGTATATGTAGATGCCCAGGCCCTTAACGGATCATCCTTATCTTCCGGAAGCGTTTTTCCGGGTACAGGTTATGGATTTAATGTTGGAACCGGTTTCAGAGGCTTTACGGTAAGAGATACTTTATCCACAACTACCCAAGTGCCACTCACCTTTGCTCAGAACTTTCAGGGTGGTAAAAGTTATACTGTTTTTACATACGATACCATAACTAACCCAAAG
Organism: Chitinophagaceae bacterium; assembly: GCA_036275415.1. Taxonomy (GTDB): domain Bacteria; phylum Bacteroidota; class Bacteroidia; order Chitinophagales; family Chitinophagaceae; genus JJ008. The sequence continues at coordinate 927 of DASUDW010000248.1, forward strand.
CAAAAAACTGTAGAGACTCTAATAGATGTACCCACCGATACTACGGCAAGAATACGATTTGGATATTTTACCTATTCTCCAAATGATGTACCCGCTGTGGATATATTTTCTGTAAAAAGGAAAGCCAATATATTTTCTAATGTTATGCTTACTGACGTTACAGATTTTGTTCCCATCGCTTCAGGAATTACAGATACATTATTTGTGAGGCTTGCGGGCAGTGGGGTAAATCTTCAAAATTTCAGGCCGGCAACACCAACTGTGCCTGCCGGATTTGTTGATATCTCAGCCATCATCACGCCAACTATTCGTAGAAGCTATACGCTGGTTTTCAGGGGTGGTTTTAGGGCCTCTGCAACTAACAATGCTACGGTAAGAACATTGTCTGTATTTATTAACAGATAAATTACTTTTCCTGAATAGAAATGGAGCTGTTTTTAAAAGCAGCTCCATTTTTGTTATATAAAGAATATATATGCCAAACCAATTGCTGTAATGATTCCCGCCAGGTCGGCCAGCAGCATGGTTGTAACAGCGTAACGGGTATTTTTAATGCCAACAGCCCCGAAATAAACGGCTATAATGTAGAAGGTGGTATCAGATGCCCCCCGAAATACTGAAGCCAGGTTGCCGGCAAAAGAATCGGAACCATGAGCATTCAACGTATCGATCATAATGGCCCGGGCTCCGCTGCCACTCAATGGTTTTAATAAAGCTGTTGGCAATGCATCCACCACCCTTGTATCGCCATTCAGCATAATGAACAGGCTCTTGATACCGTCTAAAATGAATTCAAAAGCCCCGCTGTTGCGCAGCAAACTGATGGCCACCAGCAAACCAACGAGATAAGGAATAATGCGTATCGCTGTTTCAAAACCACCTTTGGCGCCATCAATAAACGCATCAAATATGCTGATCCTTTTATACATACCGCCCAATACAATCAGTAAGAAAATCAGCAGTATTATCCCATTGCTCAGGCTGGTAGAAAACAACTGAACGCCCTGGGCATCTAATGATTTGATATAATAGATCAGCGCAGCAATAACCGTACTTATTCCCAATACCCAAAACAGGATCACCGGTTGCAGCAGGTTAATGCGCTGACGAATGGCCACAATCGTCATAGCTGCAATAGTGGCCACAAAGGTGGCAATCATGCAGGGAATGAAGATATCTGTGGGATGGGCGGATTTCAGGGCTACCCTGTCGGCAATAATGACTGTAGGAATAAGCGTAAGACCTGAGGCATGCAGGCACAGGAACATCAGTTGAGCATTGGAGGCCCTTGTTTTATCCGGATTGATTTCCTGCAGGCTTTCCATGGCTTTTATACCAAAGGGGGTGGCTGCATTGTCCAACCCCATCAGGTTGGCAGAGAAATTCATCACCATGTGCCCCATGGAGGGGTGATCTTTGGGGACTTCCGGAAAGATCTTTGAAAAGAAGGGCCCGATGATACGGGACAAGAACCGGATACCACCTGCTTTTTCAGCGATACTCATAAAACCCATAAAAAGGGCCAT
>DASUDW010000249.1:0-12581 GCA_036275415.1 Chitinophagaceae bacterium
GGAGAACTGCAGGCGCAAAGGTGGTTTGATATTCGTGATACCCGTCCACACTCCCTCCTGTGTAAGAAAGCCATTGATATTGGGATCGATGGGGTTCCAGGTAAATTGCTGTTCTGTTTTTCTTCTCCGGCGGGTAACATTTAAGCCCCAGTTCTGTACTTCTTTCTTGCCAAAACGAATGGCAGCATAAGGAATGAACATTTCAAAGCTCCATCCGTCATCATGAATAACGGCGCCGCTCTGCCACACTGCATTCCAGGAGAAATCCTCACTATTGCCATTATTATTGGGGGCCATCTTGGCATCCCATTGTTCGTTCAGTGGTGTAACAAAGTATTCAAACCCGTTTATCTTATCATAGTAAGTGTCGAAGATCAGGCCTACATAATCATTGGTGCCAAACCCATCCCGGCCCGCCAGTTCAGTGGCAATACTGTCTTTGGTTCTTTCGTAGCAATAACCGCCAAATAGGATACCATCATCATTATATAGCAGGTAAGTGATGGTCCTGGTATCATAATTTTCCCTGGCCCCGATCTTTGGACGGAACTCTACGTAATCTGTCATTACTGCCGCTTCTTTCCAGGCGGAGTCATTCAGTAATCCATCAATTTTTACAGGGAGATTTGTTCTTTTCGCAGGCAACTGCTTCGGCAGGTTGCTTTGGGCATTGCTGTATACGCATAGGAGCAACAACATGCCAATGGCAAGGCTGGTTTTGAATTTCATGGCTATACTTATGTTGGTTTGACGAAAACCTGTTCTTTACGTTACATCACATGTTCATGTGATGTACTAATGCTTTCGTAGATTGAAGGTAGGGGCAGACGGATTTGAAAAAATTAATTTTCAGATGAACGGTTTTTTCAAACTGACAAGTGGTTAAAATAAAGTGGCGTTAACTTTTTATTGGGAATTATTAAGAGATAATAAAATCAAGTCAACTTCAATTATATTGACTTTTACTACTTTAGCAGTTACGCAATAAATATTTTAAACCTTAATCAAAGTATATGTCATCTACACCTGCCATTTTCTGGCCCCACAGCGAACACTGGTCTGTAAAGATTCCGGTGAATACAAATCATTATGAAATGCCCGTAATGAAAGAAAAGGGCTATGTCATTATGAAGACGCTGGATATATCGCATATCCCTGCTGAAGAATGGGAGGGCCTTGTGTATATGGACTGGAAAAGCGGCGGCGATACCAACTTTGCCCCGCTGGCCTCCTGCGATGGCACACTGGAATGCAAGGGCTTTTGGGAAAACGGCAAGCCTGATAAACATGCCCTGTTTACCCCCAATACCGAAAAATGCCCTAACCTGATGGCCTACATAAAATCCATACCTGCCAATTTTGGCAGGGTGCGGATCATAAAACTGGAACCGCAAGGTCATGACCAGGCCCTTCGTTCTGTTCATCGGGATGATAACAATCGCTTAAATCCGGAAGGCGAAGGCTGGGTGGTACGAATGTGGATAGAACTGACCGATAACCCGGACAGCTACATGCTGCTGTATGATAGTGATGAAAATAATTTACCGATAAAAGAAAGTGAAGCTCATGTGCCCATGCCCAAAGGGGCCCACTTTGTTGTAGACTCACAAAGATTATGGCATGTAGGTGTACACAACGGTACAAAGCCTAGGTATGCAGCCATCATCAGTTGCGAAAGTTCCCCGGAACTAGATGCGTGGATAAAATCAAAGATGTAAATACAGGGTCTCACAGATTTCACTGATTTACACAGAAGGAAAAATCTGTGTGTTTCTGTGCAATCTGTGAAAAAAATTATTATGGACATAAATGACCTGACATATAAAATAAGGGGTGCAATATTCAAAGTTCATACAACCTTAGGCCCCGGTCTGCTGGAAAGCGTTTACGAAGCAGCATTACTTTATGAAATAATGCAACTGGGGCTAAAAGCCGTTTCTCAGGTTGGGCTGCCAGTAAATTATAAGGACGTACTTCTTGAGCTGGGCTTCAGGCTTGATTTACTTGTGGAAGATGCTGTTATCATAGAAATAAAATCAGTTGAAACATTGCATGATGTTCACAAAAAGCAATTGCTTACTTATTTGAAACTATCCGGAAAGAAAATAGGTATTTTGGTAAACTTTAATGTAAGCAGCTTAAAGGATAAAGAAAGCCTTATCAGGATAATTAATTGATGACATTCTAAGGGTTCTCACAGATTTCACTGATTTACACAGAAGGAAAAATCTGTGTGTTTCTGTGTAATCTGTGAGAAAAGAATAAACCGCAAAGTTTTCCGGAAAACGTAAAAAATATTTCACACAGATGTCACGGATTTTCACGGAAAGAGATGAATCTGTGTGTTTCTGTGTAATCTGTGAGAGTATCAATTCAACACACTCTTTTCTTTTACGATCTCCACCTTTTCCTGTTCCTTAATTTGGCTCCAGCCTCCCAATACATTGCGGAGGTTATGGATGCCTTGTCTTTTTAACAGTGAAGCAGCAATCACACTGCGGTAGCCGCCGGCGCAGTGTACATACAGGTTCATATTTTCATCCAGGTCGGCAATGGTGCCCGGGTCTGTCATTTGCTCTAAAGGAATATTGACGGCATCTTTCAGATGACCATCTGCAAATTCGGTTCCCCTTCTTACATCCACCACAACAAGGTTGGAATCATGTGGCAGGTCCATCATTAGTTCATCCGGTTCAATATCAATGATCATATCTATTGCTTCGCCGGCATTTTTCCAGGCATCAAAGCCGCCTTGCAAGTAACCAAGTACTTTTTCAAAACCCACTCTTGCCAGCCGAACAACGGATTCTCTTTCTTTTCCCGGTTCTGTAACCAGTAAAATCGGTTTGTCAAAAGGCAGGAGGCTGCCGGCCCATTCCGCAAAGCGGCCTTCCAGGCCAATACTGATGGATCCCGGTACAAAGCCTTGTGTAAATACTGTTGCATTTCTGGTATCCAGCAGCAGGGTATCATCCGTTATCACAGATTTGAATTGTTCAACGGTCATTGCCCTCAGCCCATTTTTTAAAACCTCATCAATACTTTCATAGCCTTCTTTATTGATTCGGGCATTGATGGGGAAATATTGCGGTGGTGCCGCTATACCGGTGGTTACGGCAGTAATAAATTCTTCCTTGTTGCCGGCCTGCAGCGCATAGTTGTATTTCTTTTGCTCCCCGATGGTGCTGAACGTTTCCTTGCCCAGGTTTTTTCCGCAACTGCTGCCTGCGCCATGGGCAGGGTAAACAATCACTTCATCAGCCAGCGGAAAAAGTTTTGTATGGATGCTGTCGTAGAGCATTCCAGCCAGGTCATTCATGGTTAGTTCCTCTCCTTTTTGTGCCAGGTCGGGACGGCCCACATCGCCTACAAATAAGGTATCGCCGGTGAAAACGCAATGATCTTTTCCATTCTCATCTTTCAGCAGGTAGCAGCTTGATTCCAGCGTATGCCCGGGAGTATGCATTACTTCTATGGTAATATTTCCGATGCTGAATACTTCTCCGTCTTTTGCCACATGAACGGGGAATTTTGTTACTGTGCCCGGTCCATACACAATCGGGGCACCGGTGGCAGTGCCAAGATCGAGGTGGCCGCTGACAAAGTCGGCATGGAAATGTGTTTCAAAAATATATTTAATGGTAGCCTTTCTCTCTGCTGCCAGCTGGAGATACGTATCAATATCACGCAGGGGGTCAATGATAGCTGCCTCGCCGTTGCTTTCAATATAATAAGCAGCCTCACTCAGGCAACCGGTATATAATTGCTGTAGGTACATTGGTGAAAGTTTAAACAGCAAAAATACCGTTTTGTAAACGATAAATTTCCGGTATTAGTTGAGGGAATGCCCGGGGTTAATTGACCAGCTGGTCAACGAAACGGTTCAGTTCTTTAAACCGTGCCCCGTTGATGGAATAGTAAATATATTTTCCCTGCCTGGAAGTGTTTACAAACCCCGCTTTCCGGAGTATGGCCAGGTGCTGGGATGCCACAGATTGCTCCAGCCGCAGGGTCATATATAATTCTGTTACAGTGATTTTTTCCTTCTCATCGATGATCTTGAGTATCTGCTGCCTGAGCTTGTGGTTGATTGCTCTTAGAACCAGGGCCGCTTTTTTGGCTCCCAGCAAGTCAACAGAAAGTCCATCTCCGGCTGATGAAGATGAACGGAGATTGAGTGCATAATTTGTCATTGGTTTGCTTTAAGGTAATGGCAAAAGTATTTGACTGATGATAACTGATAAATTTATTCTTTTATAAGATTTATCTTATATAAATTCCGTTGATAATGTGAAACTGCTCACTAACCTTTTCTCTTGCTCTGAAAGTAGAATTCCCTTAGGTATGAAGGCTCAGAGTAGGCTAATTCAACAAATACATTATTAATGAAATGCTGAAAAGCCAGCGGTGCAAGTTCTGAAGCTGAACTCAACCGTTCAATAAAGATAGTATTCTGAGATAAAATAACCGACTTAATTTTTTTAACCGCATCGCCACAGAAGGTTATGTGATGGCCTGCAAGCAAATCTGTAAAGCTGTTCGTGTCTATTGACATGGCATGAGGCTCACGGACCCTGTTCAGTGCTTTGTCATACACGGCTGAATAAATATCCATTCTTCTGGCATCAATACAGGGGCAGATATATTCTTTGGCTTCATTCTTTACGGCATGTGCTATTACTTCCAGGGTGCTTACCCCAATTAACGGAATACCCAATGCATAGCATAGCCCTTTTGCCGCTGCCATTGCGATGCGGAGGCCAGTATAGGAACCCGGACCAATGGTTATGGCCACAGCCGATAATTGGGATAACTGCAGGCCAGCGTCTTTTGCCAATGCATGGATAGCGGGATGCAGCCAGGCAGCATGATCGTTTTGCTGCAGGTTTTCGCTGGTGGCGATTACTTTATCATTTTCAGCTATACACACCGAGCCCGCCTGTAAGGCAGTGTCAATATTTAATATAAAACTCATTCGGTTACAGCTTCAGCGGTTAATAGCCCGGAAGGATTATAACGATCTGACTCTTTGCTCATTTCTTTTAATAAACCCACTACGTTTTTCCTGCCTATCTTTTCGCACCATTCAAACGGCCCAAAGGGATAATTGGTGCCCAGCTTCATAGCGGTATCAATAGCTTCTTTGGTACTCACATTCTCTTCCAGGGATAGGTAGGCCTCGTTGATGACCGTACAGATGACCCTGGCACTTATCAGGCCCGGCCTGTCAGGTGACCACAAAATCTGTTTGTTAAAAATGGAAAATATTTCCCCGGTCTTTTTTCTCATTTCTTCGTTTTCACCTGCTGCCTCCAGCACTGGCCGGTCAATAAAACCGGGCCATCCGTTGATCCTCACAATATTGGAAGGGAAACCGGCAAGGGTTTTGTCAACGGCATTAATGATCACCAGTGTGTTTTCATTTTCTGCCAGGGCCTTTGCCCTTTCGGGCTGACCGTTGTAAAGCAGATCGATATAGCCATTAATATCATTGGCAACTGCAGGTGCTGTCATCCACAATACTTCAGCAGTAGTAACCGTGCCGGCAGCAAGTAGTATTTTTTTCTGCTCCTCAGAGGCAATAACAGCCAGCTTCATGATCTAGTTTTTGCAAAGAAAGTATATAAACCTAAATTCGTTGAACTGAATTTTATTTTAGAAAATGAGCAAGACTGTCATCACCACTACGAGTGCACCTGCACCTATCGGTCCCTATAACCAGGCCATTTTAGCCGGTAATATGCTTTTTATCTCCGGCCAGATTTGTATTGACCCTGCCACCGGGCAATTGAAGAACAAGGATGTGCAGGAGGAAACACACCAGGTGATGCATAATTTAAAAGCCATTTTGCAGCAGGCCGGTATGGATTTCAGTCATGTGGTGAAAACATCCATATTCATTACAGATATGAACCAGTTCAGTGTGATCAATGAAGCCTATGGTAAGTACTTCGAAGGTGATTTTCCCGCCAGGGAAACAGTACAGGTTTCTGCGCTTCCCAAATTTGTAAATGTGGAGATCAGCATGATTGCTGTAAAATAAAACCGGTATGCGCCGGTTTCTACAGATCATTCTTTTACGACCTGTTCTATGGGCAGCCAAAAAATTCTCCGGCCGCCCCGATAAGAACCGCATATTTAACGCCTTATCAGCTTTATTGCTGCATGTAACCAAACATCCGGGTAAGAGGGGTATAATAGTACCCTTCCGCCTGGAAGACGGAAAGTTCATCATCCTTTCTGACCAGCATAAGGGGAAGCGAAACGGAGCTGATGATTTTGCCTTGTCTGAAAAAAACTACCTGGCTGCATTGCAATACTATGCCGGTAATGATTACTGGTACATCAATCTCGGAGACAGTGAAGAGTTGTGGGAAAACAGCCTGGGTCAGGTTAAAAAGAAAAACCGGGAGGCCTTTGCAGCGGAGAAACTTTTTATCCGGAATAACCGGTATATCAAGGTATTTGGTAACCATGATTTGTACTGGGACAATGACCCGCTGGCCGGATGGCAATTGAAAGATATTTATGGCGAAAAGATAAAAGTGTATGAAGCCGTATTATTAAAAACCTTTGCCGGCCATTCACCGCTTACTATCTTTTTAACACACGGCCACCAGGGTGATGCGCAAAGTGACGGTAACTGGTTCAGCAAGTTCTTTGTGGCCAATATTTGGGCGCCCTTACAATCATTTCTGAGAATAAATCCCAACACCCCGGCTTATGATGCAGACAGAAAAACATTGCATAATAAACTGATGTATGAATGGTCATCGGCTCAGCCTGACCTGTTATTGATAACCGGTCATACCCACCAACCGGTCTTTGCTTCATTAACCCATCTTGAAAGGTTGTACAGGCAATATAACCTGGCCGCTAAATCGGGAAATAAAGAACGAATGGCTGAACTTGAAAAGGAATTAACAAAAAGGAGCAAAGTTGCGGCAGGTGTACCGTCAGATAGGGATACCATTCAACCGGTTTACTTTAATACCGGTTGCTGCTGTTTCAGCGATGGCGATATTACCGGTATTGAAATTGCGGAAGGAAAAATCAGGCTGATAAAATGGGAAATGACTGAAACAACCAGCAAACGCATTATCCTGGAAGAAACGGATCTGATTGACCTGCTACAGCAGTAGTTACCGGAGTTCCCCTGCCACAATTATTCTTTGAACTCTTTTTAAAAAGAAAGCCCTCCGTTCAGGAGGGCCTTTTATCAAAAACTTTTTTTCTTCCAGGTATTATTGTCCCTGTTCCACTCCGGCAGTTGTTTATCCGGGTCAAGGGTCACTTCTTTGATCTCAGATGTAACAGGTACATTGAATTTCCATTCAGCGCCCCGCTGCCAGATCTCAACCGGCAGGTCTATGCGGTGTTCTTTCCCGTTCATTTCAGTAACCAGCACTTTTACCGGCATCACCATTTTTTCCTTATTCTCAATGGTAATACTGGCCCCGTTGGCGGGATTTTCTTTTATATATTTCACATCTTTTACCTGTACATCCAATTTCCAGGTGTTCAGCACCCATCCCCTCCAGAACCAGCTAAGGTCTTCGCCCGAAACATTTTCCATGGTATGAAAGAAATCCCAGGGAGTGGGATGTTTAAATGCCCAGCGATTGATGTATTCCCGGAAAGCGGCATCAAAACGATCTTTCCCGAGTACTACTTCCCGTAAGGCGGTCAGCATTTGGGCCGGTTTCATATAAGCGGCTATTCCCAGGTTTTCCTGTTGAATTACATCCGGTTCGTTGTACAGGCCATCCATATCTTCTCCGAATGTATATTTTACCATAAAAGAAGAATTGGGATCTCCGAAGAAACTGGTTTCTTTGAATTCACCATTATTGAAGGCTTCCGTTGAAAGGCCGTTGATAAAGGTGTTGAAGCCTTCATCCATCCATGCATACTTTCGTTCATTGCTGCCAACGATCATCGGGAACCAGGTATGACCAAATTCATGATCTGTTACACCCCATAAACCGGTGCCTGCATCGGCATGACTGCAGAATACAATGCCCGGATATTCCATGCCACCCACAATACCTGCCACATTGGTAGCAGCCGGATAAGGGTATTCATACCATTTTTTTGAATAATGCTCTATAGCGCCTTTTACCATCTCTGTAGAACGCTGCCATCCGTCTCTTTTGATACTCTCCACAGGGTACACACTGATGGCAATTGATTTCTTACCACTGGGTAAATTGATCTTTGCTGCATCCTGTACAAAAGCCTTACTGGCTGCCCATGCAGCATCCCTTGTATTGGTGATTTTAAACTTCCAGGTGCAATTGGCCTGTTTGGGTCTTGAGGCAGGATCATTCACTTCTTTATCGCTGCGGATAACAACGGTCTTATCACTGTTTTTAGCCGCTTCCCATCTTTTAAGTTGCTCCGGTGTATAACAGTCCTGCGGATTCAGTAATTCTCCGGAGCCAACGATGATGAGATTGGAAGGGGCTGTAACGGTAAATTCAATATCTCCATATTCCAAATAAAACTCTCCGGCACCTACATAGGGCAGGGTATTCCAACCCTGTATATCATCATACACACACATACGGGGAAACCACTGCGCCACTTCGTAAACAATACCATTTTTTGTTTTTAAACGGCCCATGCGGTCGGTGCCGTATTCCGGAACCGTGAATTCGAATTGTATAAATAGTTTTGTTTTGCCACCGGATGCTTTCAATGCCTCCTGCAACCAAACCTGCATTCTTGTATCTGATATGTTGAACTGGGGAGTGATTTTTTTTCCGGCGGCTTCAATGGTCAATGATTTGATAATATAGCCATCCGTAAATTTTGTATTGGCCCAGCGGCCTCCCGTTTGTGTGGTAGTGGCAGAACCACGGGACTCTTTTTTGTAAATGTTCTGATCCAGTTGCAGCCAAAGGAATTTAAGATTGTCAGGGCTGTTATTGGTATAGGTAATTTCTGCCTCTCCGGTGATACGATGAGCGGCAGTATCCAAACTGGCATTGATCTTATAATCAGCCCGGTTTTGCCAGTATTTCGGTCCGGGTTCGCCGCTGGCACTGCGGTAATCATTACCGGGATAAGGATAAAACTGCGGATAGAATGCTTCTTTGTGATCGTAATTGGATTGAGCCCAAATGCCCCAATAAATGAAACAGGCAAGGATCGACAAAACTGATTTCTTCATACGGTATGTGTTTGAACGCTGAAAGATACTGGAAATGAGGAGACAGCCACTACCGTTCAAACGGTATTTGCAATATTTTAAGCCGGTATGTCAATGTTTATGGAAAAAGTGATTCAGCAACAGCTACACTTTCAGGCTTGCCTACATCCACCAGTTTGTCACCGGTATGATCATAGCCCATAATAAGATGATCGGCTGCCAGTTTCAGGTAAACATCCGTCAGCGAGAATTTACCGGAGAAACCATATTGTTCTAGCAGGTCAAAGATGCCATATTCAAAAACAACTACACAACTGTATGCCATTTCTGTGAAATCTGCACCGGGTATGGATATTTTTTCTTCCCCGGTGTGCTTGTTTCGCCAGCCACACAACCTGTTTTTATGATCAAACAGAAAATAGCGGGATGTTTTTCTGCGGCTTATGCCAAAAGATATAAGCGGACTATGCCTTTCATGAAATTGCAGCAATTGCTGAATATTTAGGTCAGTAAGTATATCCACATTACAGGTGATGAATTTTTCACCGGGTGTAAAAAGCGGCTTCGCATTCAGTAAGCCGCCGCCCGTTTCCAGCAATTCCTTTCTTTCATCACTGATGATAATGCGGCTGCCCCAGCCATTGGTTTTTTCTACTGCTTCTTCAATTTGCGATGCAAAATGATGCACATTGACGATAATATTTTTTATGCCGTATTGCTGCAGGTATTCAATGTTGCGTTGTAATAATGATTTGCCATTGACCATGGCCAATGCTTTCGGGTGACTGTCCGTCCACGGTTTAAAACGGGTGCCGAGGCCGGCACTGAAAATCATTGCTTGCATACCCCCGGCCCCTAAAGGGGAGTTATGGTTGTTTTCGTTCATTAGATAATGTTCTGATTAAAGATTCAATTTCCTTAAAGACCAATTCCGGCGTTTTTTCAAGCATATTGTTCTGATATCTAACAACTTTTAAGCCATCATCTTCAAGTTGTTTCTGTCGAATACCATCATTTTCTTTTACTTCTTTTAGTTCATGAATGCTTCCATCTACTTCAATAACCAGCTTTAATGAATGACAATAGAAATCTAATATGTAAATGGCATAAGGATGTTGTCTTCTGAACTTATAACCTTGTGGTTTTTGTCGTAAATATCCCCAAAGGATATTTTCGGCAAAGGTGGCGCTATTTCTTAACTCCCTTGCCCTCTGGTAAAGGGGTTTTATGGCGCCGTTATGCATTTTGTACGACAAAATAAAATTTGTTCTTTAGTTAATTACTCCCCTTTAGGGGCCGGGGGTGGATTTTTCCAGTTCTTAGCTTCTTGTTCGATATGTAATACTTCAATCTTCACTTTAAACTTATTTCTTAAATGCCTTGCCATAGCATCTGCAGCGTATACACTACGGTGCTGTCCGCCGGTACAGCCAAAACTGATTACCAGGCTTTCAAAATCCCTCTTGATGTATTCTTCTACGGTTATATCTACAATGTCAAATACGCTGTTAAGGAATTCAGGCATTTTGGTTTGTTGCTCCAGGAAATCTTTTACTTCTTTATCACGGCCTGTCTGTGTTTTCATACTGTCAATCCTTCCCGGATTCAGGATGCCGCGGCAATCGAAAACAAAACCACCGCCGTTGCCGCTTTCGTCCTGCGGTATTTGTTTCCTATAAGAGAAACTATGGACCCTCACTACCAGGGGCGTTTTTTCTGTTGCCTGTGTCGGTGTGAATTGCCGGATGATCTCATCTGCCACACACAGGTCCAGCACTTTTCTGAATTCCGGAACGGCAATACCGACACTCTGGTTCTCAAAGAATTCTTTCAGGTTTCGCAAGGCCAGCGGTATACTGGTCAGGAACTGGGCTTTTCTTTCAAAAAGCCCCCGGAATCCATAGGCTCCCAGCACCTGTAATAATCTTATCAATACATAGCCATTGAACTGGCTACGGAAGATTGTCCTGTCTATGCTTTGGCCGATGGTGGCTTCAAAGCTGTTCATATAATCTTCCAGCAGGTTATTCTTCCATTCTTCGGGCAAATTAGCCCTGGCCTGCCAAAGCATACTGGCCACATCATACTGTGGTGCCCCTTTCATACCCCCCTGGTAATCGATAAAATGAACGGCATTGTCTTCCGTAACCATAATGTTCCGGCTTTGAAAATCACGGAACATGAAATATTTATATTCGGTATGGGTGAGGTAATTGCTCAATGCTTCAAAATCGTCTATCAGTTTTTGCTTGTCGTACGGTTTGCGCAAGGCATCGAGGAAATAATATTTGAAGTATAACAGATCGGCCATGATCGCCTGCTTGCCAAATTCTTTATTGGTCAGGCAATTACTATAATCAAGGCCTTCATCACCCTTTACCTGTAACCGGGCCAGTTCTTCCAGGCTTTTTTTAAACAGGTCATACACTTCTTGTGTAAGGCCTTTTGATTCGAGGTGGTTCAATAAAGACACATCCCCAAAATCTTCCTGCAGGTAAAAGTGGTTGTCTGTGCTGATGGCTATTATTTCAGGTACAGCTAAGTTTTTTTCCCTGAAATGACGGGAGAAATAAACGAATGTTTCATTTTCCCGCACATTGGCACCGTAAGTTCCAATTACAGAACCTTCTTTTCCGAATAAACGGAAATAACGCCGTTCACTGCCACTTTGCGGAAGCAGGTCGACAGACGAGGGTGCTTCACCTTTCCACTGTTTATATAATGCTGTGATGGATTCAATCAGATGCTGCATGCGGCAAAAGTAGGTAACCCCCTGCAATCCTGTATGTTGGAACAGCTAACAGCCATTAGTTTTTTAAGCTAAATTTGCTTTTTCTTATTACTTATGAATTACACCCCTGCTAATAAGGTTAGAATCGTTACGGCTGCCAGTTTGTTTGACGGTCATGATGCCGCCATTAATATCATGCGCCGTATCATGCAGAGTAAAGGAGCCGAGATCATACATCTTGGTCATAACCGTTCGGTAAAAGAAATAGTAGAAACTGCCATTGAAGAGGATGTGCAGGGCATTGCCATTACCAGTTACCAGGGAGGCCATGTGGAGTTTTTCAAATACATGAAAGACCTGCTGGAAGAAAATGGTTGTGGCCATATAAAAATATTTGGCGGCGGCGGCGGTACTATTTTGCCGGATGAAATTGAAGAGCTTCATAATTATGGTATAGCCCGGATATATAGTCCTGATGATGGCAGGAAAATGGGGCTGGAGGGAATGATCGAGGATGTGATAAAAAGAACCGCCCCCCCGCCCCCCGAAGGGGGGAAAAAAGAACACCCCGCCTGGAATGGAAAACTTCCATTGGATGAAATAAAAGATGTAAGAAGAATTGCAAGAGTAATCACATTGGCAGAAAACAATGAGGACTATTCTTCAATGCTTAATGAACTGATGAAACTATCAGGA
>DASUDW010000250.1:0-2076 GCA_036275415.1 Chitinophagaceae bacterium
TCATCAAAATGGGCAAAGATTGCCAAATGTTCACCCGACACTGCATTGCGTGATATTAAGGATTTAATTGACAAGGGAATATTACGCCAGGAGCAACAAGGCGGACGAAGCACAAACTACGAACTTGCAGACTTCTGAAAGGAACAATACCCCTAACAGCGTTTCGCTGCAAAAGGATAGCAACAAATTTTTTCTAAAACACCCCACCACAGTTTGTGGCCTGCATCTGCAGCCGGACAAAAGAAGACGTCCGGCCGCCGCATGTGAAAGTGGTTAATTCCGTTATCAGAATTCAAAATCCCGGCGGTGCATATTCCATCGTACACCGAATGTAACAACAGAAGTATTGGTGGTTGTAAGCGGGGCCGTCGTAGTTTCCTGCCGGCGCACCACGGCATTCAATTCCAGGAAAAGGTTTTCCCTTAACTCGTATGAGAGCAGGAAAGAACCATATAACACATTGGTCTTCCAGCCACTGCCGATAGCATAACCATAATCTCCCTGGCGGGGCGGTATTACGTTGGGCAAAAAGATATTGCTGCCAAAGCTGCGGCTGCTGCTGTCCCTTCCCTGCTGGTAATAGATCAATTTGGCCACTGCCTGCCACCGTGGTGCCGGCTGGTAACGAGCCACTCCCATAAACTCACTGAAGTTGGCCATGAGCGGATGCGCCAACGGCTGGTTATAATGCGTATAGTTGGCCACCGAATCACGGTGAGAATAAGTGAAGGGCCTTACCCGGTTATGCTCCACCTGCAGGTCGAGGTTGCTTATGCCAAAGGCATTGATATATTTGGCGCCGAGTTGCAGTCCCCATTTGTTGGCCCACCAGCCGTTGCCGGCCTTTATTTCTGATAACTTGAATTCATCCAATGCCAGCTGCCCGTACACCTGGAATTTTTTAGCCAGGTTGGCTTTTACATCCAGCCCGACAACGGAGTTGTCAAAACTTCCGTTCTGCTGTTCTATCGAGCGGTAAAAGATCACCGGGTTCAGGTAGCCGAAATCAAATTTATTCTGCCGGCCAAATACTACACCTTCAAAGAAGCCTACATTCAGCCATTTGGTGATGCTGATATCGAGGTGGTGCATGGCGGCATACTTCTTCCCTATCAGCCTGTCGCCGATGCGGTCGTCTGCATTCTGCAGCTCCATGAAAATGTTCTGGTAATTGAATTTCCAGATACGGGTATTCAGTTTCAGAAAAAGGGCATTGTTGCCAAAATCGCTCAGCAGCAAACTTCGCTGCCCGTTGCCGATAAAATTTTTATCATACCCAAAGGCCACATCAATGTATTTGGTCACGTTGAAAGTGAAATAACCCCTGGCATCAAAATAATCGGTACCACCGGCTGCCTTAAAGGGTTTGTAATAACCATTGCCCGGCACGGCTTTTCGGGTATTTACAAAATCCTGTACATACTTCGGCGCCCTTTCCTGGTTATCGGTGAGGTAAGCAAAGAAGCCGATCTTGTTGGCAATTTTGCCCCGCACCTGCACACCCCTTGTATTCAGGAAAAGATCATCGTCATTATTCTGCTCTTTGCTGAGGGTGTATTGGATCACGGGGTTCAGCACCAGGTCAAAGTCTTTTACATGTACTTCGTACAGGTTGGCCGGCGATGTGTAGAAACGTTTACCGATTGGTTTTTTAGCATGGTATTTTGACCGGTCAGCTTCAGGAACGAACTCCAGGTTGTTCATATACAACCGCTGCAAATTGTAACGGTCAACTTTGGAGAGGGAGGTACTGTATTGCGTTTCAAAATGGGCCGCTGCATTTACCAGGTGGCGGCGGCTGAAAGGTTTTGTTTTGGAATAATTGAAAAAAGAATCAGTACGGCTGAGGATCTCCATCCGTTCCATTAATACATTATTCTTATCACCCTGGGGCAAAAAAGTGGACTGGGCCTGCAGGGCAACAGTGCCGGAGAAAAAAATCAATATAAGGATAAGGAAATGACAGCCCCCTTTTAGGCGCTGGGGGTGATTTTGTTTAAATTGCATGGGTAAGTATTATTGGTATTGATTCTAAAAACAAGATATGCAAAAATACCTGATTAAGAATATACAGGT
>DASUDW010000251.1:0-4118 GCA_036275415.1 Chitinophagaceae bacterium
GCCTTTTTGTCTTTATAACCACACAAGTGAAGCACACCGTGGAAGATTACCCGGTGTAGTTCTTTTCGGAAGGAAACTCCCAGCTTCCGGGCATTATCTTTTACCCTTTCAATGCTGATATAGACTTCAGCATGAATGGCATTTCCGGTATCAGAGAGATCGAAGGTGATAATATCAGTATAATAATTGTGCTGTAAGAATTGACGGTTGATTTGAAGAAGTTCATCGTCAGAACAAAAAATATAATTTAGTTCCGCCAGTGCCATTTTTTCTTTTCTAAAAATTGACTCAATAAACGACTTTAGCCTTGTTCGGTCAGAAAGCCTTGTCTTATAAGGAAAGAAAAACTTGATTTTATTGGAAGGAACCATTTTTCAAATTTCGTAAGCAAATGTAAATCAGCAAGATTAGCTTTGTATTAATTCATGAAAAATGATCATTAAACTATCGGCACTAAAGCCTGGACAAGAAGGAACCATAAAAGAGTTTAACAGCCATGAAATCTTTTTAAAACTAATGGAAATGGGCTGTGTTCCGGGCGAAAAGATACAAATGGAACAAGTAGCTCCGTTGGGCGACCCCGTATCTGTTCAGGTAGCTGGCTATCACCTCAGCCTCAGGCTGAATGAGGCGGACCAAATATTGATTGAACTAAATGATTGATTTTCAATTTGTTAAATGAATATCGGTTTATATTTTGGCTCTTTTAACCCCATTCATGTCGGTCACCTGATAATAGCCAATCATTTCCTGAACGAAACCGACCTGGATAAAATATGGTTCATTGTTTCTCCGCACAATCCTTTTAAAAACGAGCAGGGGCTGTTAAATGAATTTCATCGGCTGCAATTGGTTCGGCTGGCTACCGAAGAGGATAACCGCATTAAAGTTTCTGATATTGAATTCTCTTTACCCAAACCATCCTATACCGTTAACACACTGGCCTATCTTACCGAGAAACATCCGGAACACCATTTTTGCATAATTATGGGTGGAGACAGTTTTCAAAACCTGCACAAATGGAAGAACCATGAAGTGATTGTGAAAAACCACCCCATTTATGTTTACCCCAGACCCGGGTTTGAGATCAGTAATCATGTAAGTGCAGCATTGACAATAGTGAATGCACCACTGCTCGAAATTTCGGCTACACAGATACGTAAGCACATCCGGGAGGGGAAATCTGTACGCTACCTGCTTCCCGACAAAGTACTTGAGGAAATACAAAAGGGGGGGTACTACAAAAAATAAGCTTCAAAAGAAAAATCCAAGCAAGAGGCAGGCTACTACTATAAAAGGCGGGGCAATTTTTGTAAACTGAAGCATAAGAAAAGTTCCCAGCATAACCAATATATTAATGACACTTACTGTTTTGAATTCAGTAATGGTAATATCTTTCATTATATAAACGGTGGAGGCAATCATAATACCCACTACTGCGGCATTGATACCTTCAAGAGAGCGGTAAACAGCAGCGTATTTACGAAGGTTGTGCCAGATGGGGAAAAAGAAAAGCACCAATAAGGCACTGGGCAGGAAGATAGCCACCGTACCTATAATACAACCCAGTACCTGCATTTCGGTACCCATATCTCTTAACGCCATGCCCCCGGTAAAAGCTGCAATTGAAAAAACAGGTCCGGGAACTGCCCGAACCAATCCCATGCCGGTATATAAGTCCTGCTGATCAATCTGCACAACGTTCGGATTTTTGGTTTTCACCACTTCGGGTCTTATACTCCACTGCTCATACATCATGGGTATCAGCACTTGTCCGCCGCCAAAAACAAGGCTTCCCATACGATAGGTATTTTCAAAAAGGTTAATCGGCTTTCTGTCGGGCCAATCATTTTTACGGGCCATTTCACTTAGAATACCTGCAGCAATAAAAATGATACCGAAGAGCCAAAAATTCCACCACTTAATTTTTCGGGGCTTTTGCTCTACCTGTGGAATTCTTTTTCGGCTGATATTAGTAACAAAACCGCTGACCACTATCAATGCCGGTATAACCCATGGCTGACCAAACAAGAAATAAGTAAGCACCGTGCCAGACAGCATGATGACCCAGGTTATAAAACTACCGACCGCTAATGGAAACGCTGTAAAGGCTGCATAGGCCAGAAATCCAACGGCCATAGGTGCAATAAACTTAAATATATCTGTTCCTAATTCCCGCTGATCGATATATTGTAAAAGAAAGGAGAGGCCGCTCATTAAAATGCTGGCAGGTAAAATCCAAACAACCAGGGTTAACACTGCCAGAGGTATTCCACCCCTTTTATACCCGATTAATGTCAGCGTTTGTGTAGAGGAGGCCCCCGGTAACAACTGACAAAATGCATTATACTCCATCAGCTCCTTTTCTGTTACATAGGGAACCCGGTGAACAAATGTTTTCATCATCATGCCAAGGTGCGCCTGGGGGCCACCAAAAGCAGTTACACTGTGCAGCAATACAGCCTTTAAAAAAGGAATATGACGAAGCAGCATTGGGATAAATATATATAATAAAGAAGAGGTATTCAAATCACCCATGGATAAGTCAATTAACTTATATTCATAAAAATTTTATTAATGAAGAAAACACTGATCATTTTACTTTCTGCTGTAACGCCTGCCCTGTTTGCACAATCACCCGCCGATAAACTAAAAACCAAAGCATATGCAGCGGCTGATAAAGCTGATTCAAAATGCATTGAGTGGAGAAGGGATTTCCACCAAAACCCCGAATTGGGCAACAGGGAATTCAGAACATCAAAGATCATTGCCGAACATTTGAAAAAATTAGGTATCGAAACCAAAGAAAATGTAGCCAAGACGGGTGTAGTTGGGATACTAAAAGGAGCCAAACCGGGACCATGTATTGCCTTGCGGGCCGATATTGATGCTTTACCCGTAACCGAAAGGGTCAATATCCCTTTTGCTTCAAAACAAAAAACCACCTTCAACGGACAGGAAGTGGGTGTAATGCATGCCTGCGGACACGATACACATACAGCCATGCTGATGACCGTAGCAGAAATATTATCAGGAATGAAAAATGAACTGGCCGGAACAATAAAGTTTATTTTCCAGCCTGCTGAAGAAGGCGCCCCGGCAGGTGAAGAAGGCGGCGCCGCCTTAATGGTAAAAGAGGGGGTAATGGAAAACCCGAAGGTGGATGTAGTCTTCGGTCTGCATATTCAGTCAGATGTGCCGGTAGGTAAAATAACCTATAAACCGGGGGCATTAATGGCAGCAGCCGATTGGTTTACCATAAAAGTAAAGGGAAAGGGCACCCATGGGTCTCAGCCGTGGAAAGGCGTTGACCCCATCCAGGTGTCAGCACAGATAATTGAAGGACTTCAAAATATTGTAAGCCGGCAAATGGAATTACCTAAGGCTCCGGTTGTTATTACCGTAGGAAAGATCAGCGGGGGCGTCCGTCAAAATATTATTTCAGAGGATTGTGAAATGAGCGGTACGATACGTACGCTGGACAGTAAAATGCAGGAAGATGTACACCAAAAAATAAAATGGACCGCAGAAAAAATTGCGGAAGCCAACGGTGCTGCCGCCGATGTAAGTTTTGAAACCAAAACATTGGTCACCTATAATACACCGGAACTGGTAACAAAAATGCTTCCGTCATTAAAGGCGGCGGCTGGTGAAGAAAATGTAAAAGAAACCCATTGGGTAACGGGGGCAGAAGATTTTTCCTATTACGGTACCAAAGCACCTTCTATGTTTTTCTTTATCGGCGGAATGCCAAAAGACAATACTACTGCCACGGCAGCACCGCACCACACCGCTGATTTTTACATAGATGAAAGCGGTATGAAAACAGGAGTAAAAGCCTTCTGTGCTTTAGTATTTGATTATATGTATCCGGTAAAATAAAGCGTAGTGCCTATGCGGTCATTTCTTTTTGTAGTGCTTATCCTTAGTTGTTTCCTTTCCGTTGCACAAAAGATAGAAAAAAAACTTGCCCGGAAGGTTTCGCAGGCCATCAGTGGTTTTAACGGTGAAACAGGCATTTACATAAAAAACCTTCGAACCGGAAGAGTCGTTGCAATTAATGCAGATACTGTTTTCCCTACTGCAAGCATTGTAAAAGTGCCCATCATGGTAGGCAT
>DASUDW010000252.1:0-6334 GCA_036275415.1 Chitinophagaceae bacterium
GCCGGAGTTCATGCCCATATTGGGTGGAGAAGCAGACCGGTATTATCGTAATAAACTCGAGTACACTTTTGGCACTTATCGATATGTGCCGGAAAAAGAATTCCAGGCAACAAAAAATGAAACCAATGTGCCCGAAATAAGCAAAGTAGGGGCAGCCGGTTTTCATGCCAAAGGATTATTTGATAAAGTGGTGGACATTACCCAATGCTACCTGCAGGCTGAACCTTCCAATGCCATCCGGGAAGCGATAAGGGAATATGCAAAAGCAAATGATCTTTGCTATTATGATGTTAGGCATCATACTGGTTTTTTGCGCAATGTACAGCTGCGTATCTGCACCACCGGGGAAGTGATGGTGAATGTGATTGTGGGAGAGGATGATTTTAGTAAAACTGAAGGCCTGTTGAAATACCTGCTGGAAAAAGTTCCTTCTATAACAACCTTGCTTTACACGGTTAATCAAAAAAAGAACGATAGCCTGTACGACCTGGAACCTGTTACTTACCAGGGAAAGGGATATGTGCTAGAGAAGCTGGAGGATTTCCTGTTTAAGATTGGCCCGAAATCGTTTTTTCAGACCAATACCAGGCAGGCAGAACGATTGTACCAGGTTACAAGGGATTTTGCTGAACTCACTGGTAACGAAACGGTTTATGATTTGTATTGCGGAACCGGCAGTATCGGCATATTTGTGAGCAAACTCGCCAAACATATTGTAGGGGTGGAAGTGATAGAAGAAGCCATACAGGATGCCAAAGAAAATGCAGCGCTGAATAACCTGACATCAGCCGATTTTTTTGCCGGGGATGTCATTAAGATTTGCAATGATGAATTCTTTGCCACCCATGGCCGGCCGGATGTGATCATCACCGATCCGCCAAGGGCTGGCATGCACCCCAAACTGGTAGAGAAACTATTGGAAATAGCAGCACCGGTTATTGTGTATGTAAGTTGCAACCCTGCCACACAGGGCCGTGACCTTAATTTACTGGGAGAAAAATATGAAGTGACCAAAGTACAGCCGGTGGATATGTTTCCGCATACACATCACACAGAAAATGTAGTGCAGTTGAAGTTGAAACCTTAACTAAACAGAGATATTTTAAGCCCTATTTTTGCCCAATGAGTAATTTCCGGTTTACCCGTTATGATCGGTTTCCGCCGATAGTGAAGAACCTGATCATTATTAATGTGCTGGTGTATGTGGCACAAATGGTATTCGACAAAGAATATGGATTAACCTTTCACCTCGCTTTATGGCCGGTTGATACGCCTTATTTCAAGCCCTACCAGATAGCCACCCACATGTTTACCCATTCACCCGGGTTTATTTTTCACATCATAATGAATATGCTGGTGCTTTGGATGTTTGGCAGGGTGCTGGAAAATATATGGGGTGCCAAGCGATTCCTTTTCTTTTACCTGGCCAGCGGAGTAGGTGCCGCTGCTGCTCACCTCATCATGCAGCATTTTATGGGTAAGGGGATCCCTGTGCCGGCGGTCGGCGCATCTGGTGCCATTATGGGGGTGTTTGTGGCTTTTGCCTACCTTTTTCCCAATACAGAACTGATGATCATCCCTATCCCCATTCCTATAAAAGCCAAGTGGCTGGCCCTGGGCTATATTGCCCTTGACCTTTTTGGTGGTTTTGGACAGATAGCCGGTGACAATATTGCCCATTTTGCCCACCTGGGCGGGGCCATTACCGGCTTTATCATCGTTTTTATCTGGAACAAAACCAACCGGCGAACGTTATATTGACAGATTGCTGCTTTAAAGTTCAAACGACTAAGTCATAAAATTCACGGAGTTTTGCAGATGTCCCGTATGCCATATACTGAAAATCAATACCGGCAAAAAATAACACTGGGTCAGAGTGGTAATTCACTGATGACCCTTATTGCAGTATGTCTGATCACTTTTGTGAGTTTTGCCTTTCTGAAGGCTGTCTGGTATTTCCGTTTTCCTAAAGAAACGGCACTGGCCATCTTCAATAAGAATGTGCTGGGCTGGTTTGTAATGCCGGCTGATTTTAATGCGCTGCTTTCAAAGCCCTGGACCATCCTTACCCATATGTTTGTCTATGATAACATATGGCGGGTTTTTTCCAATATGCTTTGGTTATGGAGTTTTGGTTATATCATGCAGGACCTTACGGGCAACAGGAAAATAGTACCAGTATTTATTTATGGTTCCCTCGGAGGCGCCATTGCCTTTTTACTGGCCTATAATTTTTTGCCTTCACTTCACTTACAACTTCCCTTTGCCGTACTTAACGGCGGTGCTGCCGGTGTGATGGCTCTGGCGATAGCCACTACCATCGTATCTCCGGGTTATCGGTTGTTTCCTATGATCGGAGGTGGTATACCGCTATGGGTGCTTACGCTGGTATATGTAATCTCAGACCTTGCTACGGTTTCCATCAGTGATACGGGTACACTGGTCACCCATCTGGCAGGCGCCTTTACCGGTTTCTTATTTATGTTCTTTTTACGCCGGGGCCACGACTGGAGCAACTGGATGAATAACCTGGCCGATTGGGTGAATAATCTTTTCAATCCGGATAAGCCTAAAAAAGATACTTCTATTAAAGATGAATTATTCTATCGTTCGGATAAAGCTCCTTTTAAAAAAACGCCGCATGTAACGCAGGAACGCATTGATGAAATTTTGGATAAGATAAACCAGAAGGGGTATCACTTCTTAACTGCTGAGGAAAAAGAAATTCTGAAAAGAGCAAGAGAACAGGAATTCTGATACCGTCATTTCCGCCCATCATTCAATCGGTCATCAACCGGTGAAAGAAATGTAAATTGCACCAATGGCCAGCAAATTCCGGATTTTCACCAAAAGATTCTTTATTTATGCCAACATAGCGGTGGTTCTTTTCTTCCTGCTGTCCTGCTTGTCCCCCTATCTAAGTCCGCAGCAATGGTGGTTCATTTCATTTTTAGGCCTTGCTTTTCCTTTTTTACTGGTAGTCGTAGTATTCTTTTTTGCCGGCTGGCTGATCATTATGCGTCCCCGGTACGCCATTATATCCGGTGTCGCTCTATTACTAAGTATGAAAAGCATTATAGTGTCGTTTGCTTTTAACAGTCCTGCCGGGTTTGAATACAAAAGAAAACCAGGTACCATTCGGGTGGTAACCTGGAATGTGGCCCGGTTCATTGAAATAAAAAAGAATAATAATAAAGGCAGCCAGAAGCGGCTTAAAATGCTGGAACTGCTGAAGCAGCAGGATGCCGATGTGCTTTGCCTGCAGGAATTTCATACCAGTGCGAACCCGGATTATTATGACAATATAAAAACTATCAGGGAAGAGCTGGGCTATCCTTATTATTATTTCAATTATGATACGGATGGTGACCAGATGTTTTACAGCTCCATAATTTTTTCCAGGTACCCGATCGTTGACAGCGGTACCGTTCGTTATCCAAGACCCACGTTACCAGATGTGCTTATTCATGCAGATATAAAATTTAACAGCGATACTTTTAGGGTTTTTACCACTAGGCTTCAGTCGCTACGGTTCAATAAAGAAGATTATAAGAACCTGGATAAGATCAAAAGCGGCGATGACAGCCTGATCAGTAATTCAAAGACCATATTGTCTAAACTGAAAAAGGGGTTGATGTACCATGGTATTCAAGCTAAGCTTATTCATGAGATCAAAGACATTAGCCCACACCCCGCTTTGCTGTGTGCCGACCTGAATGAAATACCCAACTCTTATACATATCGCAGTGTACGGGGAGAAATGCAGGATGCTTTTCTAAAAAAAGGATTTGGGATAGGAAGGACCTTTTCGGGGCTGTCACCTACGCTTCGGATCGATTACATTTTTGCAGACAACCGTTTCAGGGTTCGGCAATTCAACAGGGTAGTAAAAAATTTATCAGATCATTATATGCTGGTGGCGGATCTGGAGTTGAGGAAGTAGGCTAATAGTTGTATCTTCAATCTATGTATAAGAGGAAATTACATAGTTATCCCTGTTGTCCCTGCGGGACGAAATAAACTTTTGCCCCGGCCAGGCATTACCACGGCTATTTTCAATCTTATTTTTCATCTTTGCTTCATCGGAGTTACTGCTGATGAAAGGAGCGTCGCAAGGGACGATCAATCAGGGTACTGAAGCTGGTAAACAAAAAATTATGTCAGAACTCAAAGTTTATAATTCTTATACAAGACAAAAAGAGGTTTTTCAATCCATCACACCCGGACATGTGGGCATGTATGTGTGCGGGCCCACCGTAAGCGGTGAAAGCCACCTGGGCCATGCCCGGCCTTATATTACGTTTGATGTGATCTACCGCTACCTGCAATACCTCGGTTACAAGGTTCGCTATGTAAGAAATATTACCGATGCCGGCCATTTTGAAGAAGAAGGAAGAGAAGCCGTAGATAAAATTGCTACTAAAGCAGTGCTGGAAAAACTGGAACCGATGGAACTGGTGACCAAGTACACCAACCTCTTTCATTGGGCCATGGAGCAGTTCAATACATGGAAGCCCTCTATTGAACCTACCGCCACCGGGCATATTGTAGAGCAGATTGAAATGATCAAAAAGATCATGGAGGCGGGCTATGCGTATGAAGTAAATGGATCGGTTTATTTTGATGTTAAAAAATATGCGGCAGGCCACGATTATGGAAAACTGAGCGGCAGGGTGATTGATGATCTGTTAGAAACGACCCGTGAATTAGAAGGACAGGAAGAAAAAAGGGATACTGCCGATTTTGCACTTTGGAAAAATGCATCACCGGAACATATTATGCGCTGGCAGAGTCCCTGGGGTGTGGGTTATCCGGGCTGGCATATTGAGTGCTCGGCCATGGCTACTAAATACCTGGGCGCACAGTTTGATATTCATGGCGGCGGCATGGATCTGCTTTTCCCGCATCATGAAAGTGAAATAGCCCAAAGCACTATCTGCAATCATGCAGCGCCGGTTCGTTACTGGATCCACAACAATATGATCACCATTAACGGCCGTAAGATGGGCAAGAGTTATAACAATGTGATCAAACTGACTGAACTATTTAGCGGCAGCCACCCGATTCTGGAAAAAGCCTATCACCCGATGACGGTGCGGTTCTTCATCCTGCAAACGCATTACCGCAGTACACTTGATTTCAGCAATGAGGCATTGCAGGCATCAGAGAAAGGATTGAAAAGATTGTGGGATGCCTATGAAAAGCTGGGAAATTTGTCAACAGACGAAAGTCAGCAGGCCATAGATGCGGAACTGGATAATAAAATTCGAAAACTTATTGTTGAGTTTGATGAATTTATGAACGATGATTTCAGTACGGCGAAAGTTTTGGCCAATATGTTTGAGATCGTTCCGGTGATCAATTCCATGAAAGATAAGATCATCCCGGTATCGGCGCTTTCAAAGGAAACGTTTGCATTGCTGCAAAGCAGTTTTAAAACATGGCTGGAGGATATTTTCGGATTGAAATCCGTAACCGAAGCAGATAATGCCAAATTACAGGGAGTGATGCAGCTGCTGATTGATATCCGCAAAGAAGCTAAAGGCCGTAAAGATTTTGCAACATCTGATAAAATAAGAAACCAACTGGCTTCCCTCGGCATCACATTGAAGGATGAGAAAGGCGGAGAGATGAGCTGGTCAGTGGAATAGTCAAATAATCTTTTTTTGATCAGGCCCGGCATAAAATATTGCCGGGTTTTTTATTCCGGTTAAACACCATGGCTCTCCTTCTATAACAATTTACTCCTAAAATTCAACAGTTCACTCCCTCCTGCTGATCCATCGCCTGTTTGATTATGTTATATGCTTAAACAAAATCAAACATTTATGAAACTCAAAAATCTTATCGGCAGGACTGGTCTTTTCCTGTTATTATCCGCACCGGTTGTATTAACCAGCTGCGACAAAGACGATGATGAAAACACCACCAACACTATTACCGATGTAGTGGTAAGAAATGACAATTTTAGCACACTGGAGGCTGCGGTTTTAAAAGCCAACCTGCAGGGTACTTTAAGTGGCGCAGGTCCCTTTACGGTATTTGCACCGGACAATGCCGCTTTCACCGCTTCCGGAATTACCAGCACTACCCTGAACTCACTTACACAGGCGCAAACTGCCAACATCATCCTGTATCATGCCATTGGCGCCAAAATCCTGGCGGCAGATGTACCGGCAGGCCCTAATGCCAAAGTAACAACTGCCAGCGGTGACTCTGTATTTGTTACGAAAAATGCCAATGGAGTATTTGTTAATGGTATCAAAGTAACAACTGCCGATGTTTCTGCTGATAACGGTGTTATTCATGTAATTGGCCGGGTATTATTACCCCC
>DASUDW010000253.1:0-45580 GCA_036275415.1 Chitinophagaceae bacterium
ATTGGCCACCGTTGCAATCCAGGCTGCCCTGAACTCCTGCATTGCACTTCCGGCAGGTTTGTTGGAAAGGGCAGGGGCTGTGTTTTTCGGGGTGCTGCAACTGAATATTAACAATAGCAATGAACTTAAAGCAATTGCCTGGATGGGGCGGTTTGACATTGTTCTTACTTTATAAGATGATCTGAACTTAAATGTAAGATAAAATGGCAGGATTAATCATTGAGTAGGTCAGGCCTTCTGTCTTTTGTTCGCTGAACAGACTGTTCGTGCCGCCATTCGTCTATCAGTTTATGATTACCACTCATTAAAACATCAGGTACTTTCCAGCCTCGAAAGTCAACCGGTCGGGTGTATACCGGCGGTGCCAGTAAATTATCCTGGAAAGAATCTGTGAGTGCAGATGTTTCATCATTCAGCACGCCTGGTATAAGACGTCCAATGGCATCTACCAACAATGCTGCAGGTATTTCTCCGCCACTTAAAACAAAATCGCCGATGGATATTTCCTTTGTAACATAATGCTCCCGGATACGTTCATCGATTCCTTTATAATGACCGCAAATGATCAGCAGGTGCTCTTTTAAGGAGAATGCATTGGCCATTTTCTGGTTAAAAGTGGCGCCATCCGGCGTCATGTATATTATTTCATCATAGTTTCTTTCTTGAGATAATTCGTCAATGGCTTTTGCCAGTGGTTCACACATCATTACCATACCGGCGCCGCCGCCATATTGATAATCATCAACCTGTCCGTAGTCGTTAACAGCCCATTTTCTTAATTGGTGAACTTTAATAGTAAGAAGCCCTTTTTCCTGTGCCCTTTTCATCATGCTGTGGCTGAAAGGGCTTTCCAGCAATTCCGGAAGAACTGTAAGTATATCGATGTGCATAGAGCAAAGATAACAACTGGCTATTTGTACCAATTTTACCTCCGGATATATAATGTGCATCTCTAAATACCTGCCTTTTCCTCTTTTTTAGGAGAGGAATAAAAGGTTAGGTAAATAAAAGATAAAGGTTTTTAGAGATGCCCTAATATAAAGTGATTAAGATTGTCTCTTTAATTATCGATGAAATATGCAAATATTCTTTCCTGTTACCCAAAGAGAAACCCCCGGAGAGCCGGGGGTCGTGTAGAAACAAAAACCAACAATAACTCATTTATCATGAGTTACATAAGTGTATGTAATACTTTCACCTGCCACAAAACTATTAGTAAGTGCAGGCGGTAAACAATGATTGTCATCACATTATTTATTGATAATCGTCAGCCGGATTAGCTGTCAAGCATGGGATGTTAATTCCGAACTTTATTTAAGGAAAGTTGTTTAAGATCAGAATGAAAAAAGGTGAAATAATTCCTTTGGTCGTCGCTAGCGGAGTGCTGTTAATTTACGCCGTGCTTATATTATTAGATATAGCTCCGTTGGTTACAGGTTTCATTTTTATGGCTTCTCCTATTCTGGTTATTTGGCTGGTATACAGTATTATAAGACACGGTGAATATAAAGACAGGGAATTAAAACCTGGCGAGGAATGGGGCTACAATGACAGGGGTTGATGTCAGGGATGGCAATTAAGTGCCTGCCCTGGAGATTGCGGTAAATCCGGGCTTATAAATGGAATTCCAAGGTTCAAGCCCCTCATAATCAGTAAAACCCCCATCGCCATCATAAAAAAAGGTACAGCCTTTCTTAAAAATTGTCTTGTTTCCAATTTAAGTTTTTGCCCGGCAAAGGACACCAGCATCATAGCGGGCAAAGTACCTAATCCAAACATTGCCATAAAAAAAACACTGTCAGTTACACCTGAAAAAGAAAGGGTAGCGGCGATGGCTACGTATACCAGTCCGCATGGCAAAAGACCATTGGCTAATCCCATAGCAAGGAAGCTAAATGGACCTTTAGCATTTTTTAATATTTTACTGATCAGGCGCTGAACGAACTGATAAAACTTGTTCAGAAAATTAATGTGCATGGTGTAATGCCTGGTAAAATAGAGTATGGCTAACAGCAGAATTACGGCACCGATTCCAATAGAAAACCATTGCTGGTATCCGGATATATAAATTCTTCTTCCTGCAAGGCCAAATAAGAGACCAATTAATGAATAAGTAATAATACGGCCAGCCTGGTAAAGTAAAAGATGCAACAGCTTTTGGCTTATGTTTAAATGGTTTACAGGAAGAGCCAGGCTAAGCGGGCCGCACATGCCAACACAATGGAGACTTCCTGCAGCTCCTAATATAAAACCTGATATAAGTACAGGCCATAGCATTATAAAACTGAAAAACTTTTTTCTGAGTAAAAACTTTTTCCTTCGCAAACCCAATTGATCTTAACTGTGTAAGTGCCGGGTTCAATGGCTGTTAACGGTAAAACCTGTTTGGCACCGGTATCGGTCTGTAATGAGAATGTCTTGTCTTTTTTTTGGTCGTAAGCGCAGTAAAACAAAATTTCACCTGATAATGTTTTATTCTTCATTTCTTCAGGCAGCTGGAGTGTAATTCCTTCAGGGGACTGGTTAATAAGTACACTGCTGCTTAATTCGTTGGTGCGGTTAGACGCATCTATGACCTGCTGGTAGCGTAATTCACTTTTGTAATAATCTTTTTCTACGAGTTCATAATTCGTATTCATGGAACGATAAACCAGGTAGCCCATACCCAGGCCAAATACAATGAATGTAACGAGAAGCTTATTACCCCAATTCATGGTTTTTGTTTTTAAAAGTTACCCAAAGGTCCGAGGAAATTTGTTTTCAGGGTAGTTACCTTTTTGTTTCCCTCGTATAGCCCTATCTTAATCCTGGTCTTTGTCTTGGTAGCAAAATTGTTCGACAGCACTACAAAGAAAGATCCGCTTGCCTGGTCTTCATTTTTTAGCATTATGTTGTCGGCTCCCACCAGTCTTATATAACCAGCATTGGCTGCATCGCCTTCCAGCCTCAAGGAAACAGGTATATCCCGGATCGTTTTATTGATAATTTTTATATTGTAAAGGTTCGAAATACTGTCTTTCCCCACTTCCTGATAAAGCTGTGCAGCCCGGATAATGGTACCGTCAATATCTTTTCGTGTTAGCAGTAATAAACTTAGCAGTCCTGTAAGAAGAATAAGTAATGCGGTATAAAATTTCATCCTGCCGGTGTAGGCCAGTTTTTTGCCTTCAGCAATGCCATTTTCAGAAGCATATCGTATCAGTCCTCTTGGCCGGTCAACCGCATCCATCATTTTATCACAGGCATCAATACAGGCGGTGCAACCAACACATTCCATTTGAGTCCCGTTTCGGATATCTATACCTGTAGGACAAACCTTTACGCATTGAAAGCAATCAATACAATCGCCGGTATTTACTACAGCCGCCTGACCTTTTTTGAATTTGCTTCTTGGTTCACCCCGCTTATAGTCATAAGCAACGATCATTGAGTTTCTGTCGAGCAAAACCCCCTGTAACCTTCCGTAGGGGCAAACAACAGTACATACCTGCTCCCGGAAATAAGCATATACACCATAAAAAACCCCGGAGAAAATCAGAATAGAAATAAAGCCCACAAAGTGCTCAGTTATCGGTTCGGTGATGATCTTTATAAGGGCATCCATGCCAATGATGTATGCCAGGAAGAAATTGGCAATAATGAAGGCCATTAAAAAAAAGGCCAGGTGTTTCAATACTTTTTTCCTGATCTTTTCACTCGTCCAGGGGCCGTTATTCAGTAGTCTTTGTTTGGCAGCGTCCCCTTCAATGGCATATTCAATTTTGCGGAAAAGCATTTCCATGAAAATGGTTTGTGGGCATACCCATCCGCAAAATAGCCTTCCGAAAGCCGCCGTGAACAATACAATGAAAATGATGAAGGTGACCATGGTAAGCCCGAAAATGAAAAAATCCTGCGGCCAGAAGATTTTGCCGAAGATGATAAATTTCGTATCCGGAATATTAAAGAGGAATAAAGGCCTGCCATTTACTTTAATAAACGGCAAGGCAAAGAAAAGCAAAAAGAAGCCCCAGCTGACCCAGGTGCGGATATTGTAAAATTTGCCCTTTGGTTTTTGTGCAAAGATCCAGTTACGTTTACCCTTTTCATCTACTGTTGCAATCCTGTCACGGAAAGCTTCTTTATTCGGCATCTCTTTTTCAATATCCCGGGCTTCTTGCTTTTCCATAATTCTTATTTCATTGTCACAGCATTATTTTTAGCCGTAGAGTCTGCAGGTTGTCCGGCAGGCGCTGCTTCTTCTTTGTAAGGCTTAGCTTCGGGTTCGGGGGCTTTTGATTTTGCGGGTTTGGTGCCTGACAAAGATTTAATGTAGCTGGCTAGCTGTGCCATCTGTTTAGGAGATAACTGGCTTTCCCATGACTGCATTCCTTTGTTAGGGCGCCCACCATACTTTATCGTTGAAAAAATATTCTTTATGCTTCCTCCATTGATCCAGTATTCGTCAGTAAGATTGGGCCCTACTCCGGGATTTCCCATTACATAGCCACTGCCATCAGTGCCATGACAGGCATTGCAAAAACCAGGACGTTCAAAAATGGCCTTGCCGGCTGCAAGATCATCAGCACCTGATAGATATTTTACTGTGTTTTCATCAACCGCATCACCTTTTTTCTTCAGGTATTCCTGTACCCTTGCTTCAGCTTTCGCTACTGCAGTTTCATATTCTTCTTTACTGGAGGGTGCTGTGTGTGATACATGGAACCTCCAGAGATAAACAGCGGCGAACAGTATAGTAAAATAAAATCCATACAACCACCATGGCGGAAGCCTGTTGTTCAATTCACGGATGCCGTCATACTCATGCCCCAGGTCAAGGGAAGCTTCTTCACTTACCGGTTTCAGCAGGTTGAACCTGTCCCACCAGCTTAATTTGTTTTTCCTGGCTTCCGCTACAGCCTCAGGAGCAACTACTGCTTCGGCTACCTTTTCTTTCTCCACTTTTAACAGGAACTTAATATTGATCAGCAGGCCAAGGATTATTAATAGTTCTATAAACAGCACACCTGCTAAAATGTAAAATGTTGTAGCAGTCATTCCGGCAATAGTTTTAACAGGTGCCGGTGAAGTGGGAGTACCTTGAGCAAAAGAGTCAAATCCTGACAATAATAATGCTACAACTATTACTCCTGTAACTACTGATTGGGCTTTCTCCATTGCTTTTTTGCGTTTCAGTTTTACATCGGCAGCGCCAATCAATATGTTGGCAAGTATGCCGATTACCAGCAGGAGCAATAGCATCAGCACCAGCATTAATATGATCATTGGGTTGCTGAAGGCCGAAGGAGCAGGAGGCCCTGCGGCCCATACAGGTTGGGCAGCCCACATTAAAATGCCGGAAAGCAGGCTGAATATATATTTGAGATTCTTACGCATAATTTTAAGCTTATTGGTTAGTTTAAAATCTTAATTATCTAATGGAATGCGGCTTATTTCCTGCAGGTCTTTTTTCTTTGTCCGGAATACCCAGGTTAGCATTACCGTAAAGAATAAAACGAAAATCAGCAGTGAGACGATTCCCATGATACCTACATTGCTTACTTTTTCCAGGTAGTTAATGAATTTCATAAACGGTGATTATTTGTTTTCAGCAATAGGTTGTTTTTTGGGTTCTGCCTGTATGTCCCTTCCCAAACGTTGCAAATAAGCAATCAAAGCGACCACCTCTTTGTCAGGCGTTACATTGATCTTTTCATTTTCCTTTTTGATATTAGCCACGATAGATTCAGCCTGTTTTGCCAGGTCATCGTTAGCTATTTTATCATAGCCATCAGGATAGGGTACACCCAGTGTTTTCATGGCCCTTATCTTGGCAGGAGTGGAAGAAACGTCCAGTTTGTTTCTTAACAGCCATTCATATTTTGGCATTAATGATCCTGGTGACATAGCTCTTGGATCATACATGTGAATGTAATGCCAGGAATCGTTTCGCTTGCCGCCTTCCCTTGCCAGGTCTGGTCCGGTGCGTTTACTTCCCCACTGGAAGGGGTGATCATATACAAACTCACCGGCCTTGGAATATTCTCCGTAGCGTTTTACTTCATCACGGAATGGACGAATCATCTGTGAGTGACAGGTATAACATCCTTCCCTGATATATATATCACGGCCCTGCAGTTCAAGCGGGGTATAGGGCTTCACACTGGCGATAGTTGGTACATTTGATTTTACGAGGAAGGTCGGGATCATCTGTACTAGGCCGCCAATGGCTACCAGTACAAGGCTTAGAACAAGCATGGTAACCGGTTTCCTTTCTATAACCCTGTGCCAGTATTCTTTTTTAGCATGTTCACCTTTTACAAGCGGTGCAGCTTCTGCAGCCTCATTGGCAATGAATTTACCCGAAGCGATTGTTTTGTAAATGTTATATACCATCATTAGTGCACCAACGAGGTACAAGGCACCGCCAATACTGCGGGCAATATACATGGGCTTAATGTTGGTAACAGTTTGAAGGAATTCATATTTCAACTGTCCTTCCGGCGTAAATTGCTTCCACATAAGGCTTTGTTCAAAGCCTGCCCAATACATAGGCACTGCATAAAGAATAATGCCTATAGTACCTAACCAGAAATGGTTGGTGGCCAATTTTTTGGAATAAAGATTGGTGCCCCACATTTTCGGTATCATGTAGTAAAGGATAGAAAATGCAAGGAAACCGTTCCAGCCCAATCCGCCGATGTGCACATGGGCGATGGTCCAGTCACTGAAGTGTGAGATCGCATTAACATTCTTCAGGCTCAGCATCGGGCCTTCAAAAGTGCTCATACCGTAGCAGGTAATGGCCACCACCATGAATTTCAAAACAGGATCTTCTCTTACTTTATCCCATGCGCCACGCAGGGTAAATAAACCATTCAGCATACCACCCCAGCTTGGTGCGATCAGCATTACAGAGAATACCACACCGAGTGACTGTGCCCAGTCAGGTAGAGCTGTATACAATAAGTGGTGAGGGCCAGCCCAGATATAAATGAAGATCAGTGCCCAGAAGTGAATGATAGAAAGTCTGTAAGAATAAACCGGCCTGTTGGCAGCTTTTGGAAGAAAGTAATACATAAGACCCAGTACCGGGGTGGTGAGGAAGAATGCTACTGCATTATGACCGTACCACCACTGAACCAACGCATCCTGTACTCCTGCATACCAACTATAACTTTTTAATGCTGAAACGGGTATTTCAATTGAATTCACTATATGAAGCATGGCTACAGTAACCCAGGTTGCGATGTAAAACCAAATGGCCACATACAGGTGACGTTCCCTTCTTTTTAAAATGGTGCCAAACATGTTGATACCAAATACAACCCATATCAGTGTTATGGCAATATCAATAGGCCATTCCAGTTCAGCATACTCCTTGCCGGTGGTTTTACCCATCAGCAGGGTAATGGCTGCCGCAGCAATGATAGCCTGCCAGCCCCAGAAGTGTATCCAGCTTAATTTATCGCTGAATAAACGGGCCTTGCACAAACGTTGCAAGGAATAATAAATACCGGCAAAAGAGGCATTGCCTACGAAGGCAAAAATGATGGCATTGGTGTGCAGCGGACGAAGGCGTCCAAAAGTAGTAGCGGCAAGGTTTAAGCTGCTTTCCGGATAATAGATCTGGATAGCCACCCATAAACCGGCCAGCATACCTACCACACCAAATAAGATAGTAGCCAGGCCAAAAGCCTTTACAATCTTATTATCATAATAGAACTTTTCTACTTGCATAAGCTGGGTTGATTTTAATTTATTGTGATTTCGTTTTGGTTGCAGATGATGGTTTGTCGTCAAACAGGATCCTTGAGGCGGGAGAGAAGTCATCTTCAAATTGTCCGCTCCGTACACCCCATAAAAAAGCAGCAAGGAATAAGCCGGCAACAGAAATGCTGGCAATCAGAAGTATTAGAATTACACTCATGTACTGCTTTTTAAACCGAAACTATCGGAATGTGTAAAAGTATTTTGGGGTTAAAAAGGGTCGGGTAATAATTATCACCGGAGGGAATGATTTTTATCATTTCCTCTTTCAAACTCGTTGGAAAACAATAGTTTCTACAACTTCATTTGCCTCGCCAGCAAACTGCTGCTGCCAAATGTGAGCAATAAAATGCTCAATGAACTGGATGGCATCAGAATGGCGGCAATCAATGGCGACAGGGTACCCTGTACTGCAAAGGACAAACCGATGATATTGTAGACTATCGACAACACAAAACTGGCTATTACTATATTTTTATTGGCACGACATAGGCTGATGAACTTGTTTAGCCTCGGTAGTTCTGTAGCACCGATGATGGCATCACTGGAGGGTGTGAAGTTGTTGGTTTGTTCCGAGATCGCAATACCAACATTGGCCTGCTTTAATGCACCGGCGTCATTCAAACCATCACCGATCATCATTACTTTTTTACCATGCCTTTGTAATTCCTGAATGTAATGCAGCTTGTCCTCAGGTTGCTGGTTGAATAACAACGCAGCTTTTTCTCCCAGCAGTTTGCGTAGGTTTTCTTTTTCTGCATCATTATCCCCGGACAAGACAGAAATAGTGTATTGTTTTTTAAAACGGCTCAGCAGTAAGGCCATATTCTCCCGGTAATGGTTACTGAATTTGAAATAACCCGGAATTTCATCGTCAATACTTACATAAACTGAAGTGCTATCTTGCTTCTTATTGCTTCCGGTTACAAAACCATAAGACCCAAGCTTTACATATTTATCAATAACAAATCCTTCAATTCCCTGTCCGGTGGTTTCTTTGAAGTTTGCAACTTCCAAACCATTTCTTTCGGAAAGGTGTAATGCCAATGCTTTGCTCAGCGGATGTGAGGAATGAACGGCCAATGCAGCAATGATTTGCTTTTGCTCCTTATTAAGCGGCCCGCCTTCAAAGGAAATATCTTGTTGTTGTGTTGTTGTAAGTGTACCTGTTTTATCGAAAACAACATGGTCAATGTCGGCGATATCTTCAATAGTTTGGGCATTACGCAGGTAAAACCGGTTTTTACCTAAAATCCTCAAAATATTCCCGTTTGTAAATGTATTTGACAGTAACAACGCACAGGGGCAGGCAATGATAAATATGGCTGTAACGGCAGGCCATATTTTGGATGGATCATTTATTTCCCAATAAATGGCAGTCAGCAGGGCTATAGAAAGAACGATATAGGTAAAATACCTGCTGAGCAGGTGGACAAAGGAAACTGATTTTGTCTCTTCCTGTCTGAATTCGTCCCGGTTCCACAATTTGGTAAGGTAGCTTTGTGCTACTTCTTTTACTGCCAGTATCTCAATATTCCCTTCTGTTTGTTTTCCCCCGGCATAGACCAGCTCACCCACTTCTTTCAATACGGGTAACGATTCACCTGTAACGAAGCTGTAATCGATAAAGGCCTTGCCTTTGGTAAGAATACCATCAGCCGGAATAAGTTCTTCATTATGAATCAGCAGCGTATCGCCCGGTTTAATTTCGGGCAATGTGGTCGGCACTTCCTTATTGTCCCTCAGTACAGAAATTGCAATCGGGAAATACGAAGTATAGTCCCTTTCAAAGGAAAGTTGCCGGTAAGTTTTATCCTGTAGGATACGGCCGGCCAGCATAAAAAAAACTATGCCGGTCATGGAATCAAAGTAACCACCCCCGGTGCCGCTTATCACTTCATATGCACTTCTTATAAAAGTGATGATGATAGCTAAGGCAATAGGGGCATCAATATTCAGGAATTTATGTGTAAGGCTTTTCCACGAAGACTGGTAAAAGGGCAACGAAGAGTAAAGCAGTACAGGTATGGCAAGGGCAAAATTCAGCCAGCGGAAAATTCCACGCAACCCTGTTTCGCTGGCATCTATACCCAGGTACTCCGGAAAACTTAACAGCATGATATTTCCAAAACAAAAGCCTGCCACTCCCAACTGGTAAACCATGCTTTTATTTAATGCCGGTCGCTTTTCTTTCAGGTCATTTAAACTGATATATGGTTCATAGCCAATGGCGGTTAAAGTTTCAGCTGCTTTCCTTAGGCTGGTATCCGAGGTAAGTAAAATTATTTCAACTTCTTTACGGGTAAAATTCACTTTGCTGGAAACCACACCCGGATCAAGCCGGTGCAGGTTTTCGAGCAAATACAAACAGGAGCTGCAGTGCATTTGCGGCAGGTAAAAAGTTACATGTAATTGCTTTTCATCTTTGAAGCTGACCAGTTGCTGTTGTATCTTTTCATCGTCAAGAAAAGCAAATTTGTCTTTCCGCACTTTTATCCGCTGACTGACACCAGGATTTTCATTGAGGGAATAATACTCACAAAGGGAATGTTCATTCAGGATTTGGTATACCATTTTACAACCTTCGCAGCAAAAATGTCTTTCTTCCAGCTGAATTTTATCAGTTGGGCAATTTTCACCACAATGATAACAATGTAGTTGTTGGGTAGCTGTGCGGCCGGGTGAAAGCATATTATACCAAAATAATGCGCTAAAGTAAAGTCCCGGACCTCTGTCTTAAGTGAGTAAGTTCAAAAGAAAAGCTGATTTTTATCAGCTGTGTCCGGCTATCAATGAGGATGAACCAGCTGCCGTATTCTCCGGGGTCAAAAAATTAACCCTATCCGTTTCTTTTTGCAGAAACACCTTGATTACTGTCAAGATCAACAGCAGCAGGCCTGCCAAAATACCGATTCCGCTATAGGCAAACAGTTTAAACCAAGGCTGGCTTTTTTCAATCAGGGTAACAAAAGCGTCCTTGTTTAGCTTACTGGCAATCTTTAACAGTCCGCTTCCAAGCAGCGATATCCAAAACAATAATAATGATATGTTGGTTACCCATATGCCATAGCTTACCGGTCGTTTATATTTTGCGAAAGCAAAACTTTTTTCACTTTGTGTAATAAATGCAACAGAGGCAAATAACAGCATTGTATTTATGCCGATTGTGGCGCCCATGGCATGGGCCACCGTTATGTGAGTGCCGTGTGTATAAAAATTAAGTGCCGGCACTGATATGGCAATGGCCAGTGCCAGGTTCAGCAGGATCCAGGCATCCGCAAATGATAATAAACGGTAAGGGATAATATGATAATTCTTCTTAGCCTCACCCAGGGTTTTCTTCCACTTCAGAATAATGTAACCTAAAATGAGTAATTCGGTCATACTGATAACATACGCAACCGTTTTTACCCAGGCTGAAGCAGGAACAATATAGGTGTGGTGACCCCAGTTAAACATCAGGTTGGTTAATCCCAGAAAATAAAAAAAGAAAGCAAGAGGAGAGCGGTTGGCTTTTGTATCTCCGCTTATTTTTTCCATCACATACATTCCTGTACCATATACAAGCATATTCCAGCTGCCTACCATGGATCCAAGGGCTTTCCACTGAACCGTTACATCTCTTACAATGTTGTTATTGAAATAATCAATGAGCCACAAATAAGACTCTAACATGGTTATAAAGAAAAACAAAATGCCCGTTGACCAGCTCCAGATATAAACGGGTGCGTTTTTATAATCCGGCTTTAGTGTCAGGAAGAAATTTACGGCAAAAGGCAGCCACGAAATTAAAATAATACCACCCAGCCAGGGAGGAAACTCCAGGTATTCCCTGCCGCCAAAGTAACCCATGAAAAAACAGGATATTATTATTACTGAAGAAGCGGCCAGCATAAAAAAATGGAGCCAGGCACCATGAAGCCAATAAAGCGGCCTGCCGGCTACCCTTGGCAGGTAATAATACAATCCGGCCTGTGCGGCAGTAAATATCCAGGTAATGACCAGATAAACATGCAGCGGCCTTGTTTTTTGAAAGGCTAATTGTTCTTTTAGCAAAGGGGGTAGTATGTATTGAAGGCCGCCAATTACACCCAGCAATAGTCCAGTAAGAAGATACGATAGTGCCAGGATTAAAAACGCCCTGGCTGCTTTATCGGAAGGATATGGGCCTTTGGGATTTGTCATGGGTGAATTGGTTTTTTATAAGAAACAGCCGACGCATCTATATATTTAAAGTAGCTGATCAATGCGTCTATCTCTTCTTTTTTGAAATGAAAGTTTGGCATCCTCGGGCCGCCCGCCATCAGGAAAGCTCTCATAAATTGTTCTCCCCGGGAGGGATCGCTGTAGGCTGTTGTTAATTCAGGTCCCAGGTAACCACCCAGTCCATAAATCTGGTGACAGGAGGTGCAATTATTTTTTTCGTAGAGAAGTTTTCCCCTGGTTACAGCGATTTGTTCTTCAGGAGTAATAACCGTTGTATCATTTGTTCCTTTGGAGTAAACAGTAGCACTGTATACAACATAGCAAGTAAATAACGTTAAAAAAACCGCTATTTTGATCATGTGCAGTTTATTTAAGGGGCGAAAGTATTTCCAACCGGCGCTTGCTGTCTTGAGCAGGGTCAGCAAAAAAACTGATCCTGCTCATTTATCCTATAAAATCAATGGACTAATAGCTCCGGCTTTTACAAGAATCAACCGGTTCCGGTTTTTATCTAGAGATCTTTTTGGTTAAATTTTCGTATGGCAAGCCACAATGGGATGATGGTCCATAATATCATTATTCCAATTGTAAACAGGATACCCGTTCCGCTACCAAAGAAATCTTTGTATAAGGCACTTGTTACACCCATCAGGGCACTGATATCCATCTTAAGGGTGACAAAAATCCTTGCGATATCTATTGGGTTTAATGATATGAGCAGCAAAGTTGCTTTTTCCAGCGGGTAGTCGCTGAGGTTGAAAATGATCAGCAGGATAAGCCCATCGTATATCAGGGTAAAATAAAACCAGAGCAATAATGCTGAACCAATTCCCCTTGCCTTGTCCCGGGCCCTTACGGAAGCAAAAAAAGCAAGGGAAATAAACACCAA
Source organism: Chitinophagaceae bacterium (assembly GCA_036275415.1). Classification (GTDB taxonomy): domain Bacteria; phylum Bacteroidota; class Bacteroidia; order Chitinophagales; family Chitinophagaceae; genus JJ008. The sequence goes on from DASUDW010000253.1 coordinate 12,845, forward strand.
TGTTAAGGCAACACCGGTAAGAAGCAATGAAAATCCAATATCATCAGGGGCATAAATGACCACAGGAAGCCCTACACCAATTAAAAACGCACTGATCAGGGAAATAGCCACACCGGCAAATTCGCTGAGCAGTATCCGGGTACGGCTCATAGGCTGAGATGACATCAGTTCAATGAATTCGTATGAATTGTAATAATGTATAGTCGTAAAAACAAGGCTTACCAGCGGCAGTACGATGAGTACAATATTCATAAGGCTAAGCATAGCTTTGCTGCTGTTTTCTTCCATCTGGAACATGCTCATTGATACAATAAAAAGGAAAAGGGTATAGGCTATGATGATCTTGTTCCTGAGAATATCATAAAGTACATATTTAGAAACTTTCATCATACGGTTGTATTAATAGATTTTTTCATCCTTTTTTACTTCCAGCATTTTGTCAATCCACTCGTTAGTAATTTTTTCTCCTTTCATTATCCGGGCTATTGCTTTACCTAACCTTAATTCACCTGTTTCCTCTTGCAGGGAGGCTATATCCTTAAAGAACTGAAGTTTACCATCCTGCAGGTACATGACATGTGTTGTCAGTTCATCCAGGTCGCTGAGTATATGAGATGTGATGAGTATGAGTTTGTTCTTTTTCTTTTCGTAGATAATCTTTTCTTTTAATATCTCAGCTGATAACGGATCAAGCCCTGCCGTTGGTTCATCAAGGATCAATATGGCAGGATCAAAAAGAAAAGCAATGGCGGCACTAACTTTTTGACGGGTACCGCCACTAAGGGTCCTCATAGGTTTATCAAATATCTTTTCCAGTTCAAATTGCTGAATCAATGTCCTGTCTTGTTTTTCAACGGGTATGCTGCGAATATTTTCCAACATTTTGAAGAGTTGCCCAATCCGCATATTGTCAGGGTACCGGCCAATCTGAGGCATATAACCAATTTTTTCCCGGTAAGAGGGGTCTCCGTTTATTATATGTCCGTCAACGGTTATTTTACCGCTGTCTGGCCTTACCATACCCAATATGGATTTGATCAGGGTCGTTTTACCGGATCCGTTCGGTCCTATCAGGGCGATTACCTGCCCCTTCTCCATTTGTGCAGATATGTCAACAAGCACCTGAAGTTTTCTGAATTTCTTATTGATATGCCCGATACTGATCATAATTTCAGTGATTTCATCATGGGTTTATTGTCTGTAAGGTTTTCAGGGGTAAGACTTGGTATAGCTTTTTCTGCCTTATCCAGCAATTGAACAGTAAAGCTTCTCAGCAGCATCAATGCATTTGGATTTTGTTCAATGATCATAGAGTACATACTTACCGGGTGATAGGGCACATCTCCTATACCGTCTTTGTTGATATCATATCCTTCATATTTGTCCCAGTAATTATTAGTAAAGTTATTCAGGGAAATGGAACCATTGGTTCCCACATCAAAACTATTGCCCGAAAAATTGTTATGGTGAAAATCATTGTTCTCACAGCTTGCCTGCACTTTTACAGCCCAGCCATTTTCTTTAAAGATATTTTTTTCAATTGTCATTCGGCTGGAGCCTTCCATATGTATGCCAACGGTATTTTTTAAAAAGGTATTATGAGTGATATGACTGTCGCTGATATCTTTCAATAAGATCCCATAGGCAGTCGGTCCCCAGTTTTGTTCAAAATGGTTTCTGTCCATTATTACTTTTTTCGAATACATTACCGCTACTCCTGCTCCGTTGTTCCTGAAAACATTATTTATGTATTTGTCATCGTTGGAGAACATGAAATGCAACCCGTACCGGATGTTTTGCTGGCTCAGATTATTTTGTATGGTGGAAAATGTGACAAATTCAAAGTAAATGCCATCCCGGTGACCGGTTACCCGGTTGTTATCTATCAATGCATTATTGGATTTCCAAAGATGGATGCCGTTTCCGGTGAGTTGTTCAGATAAGGGTGATCCTTTTATTTCATTCCCCTTAATGTTGATGTTGGATGTGTTTGAAACATGAATGGCGAAATAAGCATTGTAAATACGGTTGCCTTCAATGGTGATATTGGATGCATCCACCACTTTAATAGAGGCATAATCATTCATAGCAGAGTATCCCGAATTCTTAAATACAAGGCCCCGGATAATGACATTGGCAGCGCTAATCAGTAATATTTCAAATTTTTTTTCACCATCCAGTACCGGATAATTAATGCCAATGATAGTAATGGATTTTGTTAACTGTAACGCCCCTTCCTTATAAATTCCGGGAAGCAGTGTAATCGTATCTTTATTATTGGCAATTTGTATGGCCTTTTTCAGTGAATTGACAGGTTGTCCTGTCCCTGCAATAATATTTCTTGCCTGTATTTTTATGGCTAGGAAAAAAGATAATATTGTTATGGCCAATCGCATTTTTATTTCACTTTGTTATAAAGTTCCTCCCAGTTGCTGAAGGAACCACTTTTGCCATCTTTAATTTTTTCTGCATCCTCCTTACTGTTAAATGCACCGGCATTGCTGCCCATCGGGCTCCGCAATTCAGGGCTAACCCAAAATACAGCTTTGCTTACCTCCAGGAAGTCATTTTCCTTATTGAAGTTAATGACTACTTTTTTGGCTATTTCATTTTCATTTAATGTGCCTGAATGTAAATAGTTGATCATACAAACAAGGTCGTCGAATTTGTAAACTTTACCCTTCTTTGTCACTATTTCACATCCATATTTGGGATCCACTATTCCCATCTTGCAGAAATAGCAGTTGTCTTGACCATATTTAAAGGGTTCTGGTTTTACAGAACAGGAAGACATAAAAAAAGCAACTAATAAAACCGGTACTGTAAAATTTATCGCTTTATTTTTCTTCGCTGTTTTACGATGCTGCCACCATTCTGCAAACCAAACGGCAAATGCAAGTGCACCGGCGGCAATAACAATCCAACCACCGACATCCGGAAATGAATACGAGTCGAAATTCAGAAGACGTTTATGGCCAATTAAAGGTGGCTGATAAGACATTCCCGGAACTTGTATGGGAGCTGTAGGGTCAAGATTGTGGCCATATTTATACCCCCACTGATAAAAATCGTACATGGCTAAAATACCACCTATAACAGTTAAACCCAGGTAGATAAGAAGAAACCTTCGGCTGCCCGTTACTGCCACCAGCATACCCAGCAGCATGAAAAAGGCTACCACATAGGGAAGAAATTTAAATTCCGGAAACATATCAACAGTGATATGCTTCATCCCTATATAGTGATTTAAACCATTTATCACATCAACATCACCGCTTAGACCGTTGATCCAGATATTCATGGTAAGGCCTTCGGGGTATTGTGGAGCAAAAAGATCAATCCTCCAGGCCGGTAGAAAAAATACGGCTATAAGGGCACCGGAGGCAAACGCCACTAAAATCCTTGAAGCAACACTCAATTTATTATTCATAACCCTTCTTTAAAAGCTACCGGGGCATTACACCCCGGCAGCAAGTTGTACAAAATGAAAAAGCAGGATAAACCAACTATTTTTTGGCGGGGGGTAATAATACAGCGTCAATAACATGTACCATGCCATTAGAGGCAGGAATGGAAGCTACAATAGTAGCTGAACCATTCAGCATAATTTTTCCGTCTTTAACACTAACGGTTACATTATCTCCGTTAACCATACCAATTGTCATTCCATCAGTAAGAAATTCAGCTTTCAATGAGGAGGTGGTAACATGATACTGAAGTATATTCTGTAAATCAGCTTTTTTATCATCTTTCATAAGGCCATCCACTGTGCCGGCTGGCAGTTTGTCAAAGGCTGCATTGGTAGGAGCAAATACAGTAAAGGGGCCTGCATTGGATAATGCAGTTACAAGATCAGCCTGTTTTACCGCAGCAACAAGCGTTGTGTGGTCGGGTGAGCCAACGGCAACTTTAACTACATCTTTTTGTGATACATCATCTTTTACATTTTCCTGTCCTCCGGCTGTTACTGTTTCATTCCCGCCGCCGGTTTCGGTTTTTTCTTTATTGCTGTTACATGCCCCTATAAAGAGTGTTATGGCCATTAGCAGCAGTATTGTATTCTTTTTCATAATCATTATGCTTTAAAGATTAAAGAGTAGTGACAGGCAGCCGTACATTACTACTGCCTGTCATACCGCTTATTTTCTTATAGGTTTGGTTGCCTCTTTTGTCTCGGTTACAGCCGGTACTGTTTTACCGGTACTGAATGAAATCGGAACATTAGATCCAGCGGGACTTACCCTGATATAACCTTGCATTTCCTGGTGTAATGCTGAACAGAAGTCAGTACAATACATCGGGAATACACCAACACGGTCAGGTTTCCAGGCCAGTGTTTGTGTTTCACCCGGCATAATGAGTAATTCTGCATTATTAGCTCCTTTTACAGCAAAACCATGCGGTACATCCCAGTCCTGCTCAAGGTTGGTTACATGGAAATACACTATATCACCCAGTTTTACACCTTCAATATTATCTGGCGTAAAGTGTGAGCGGATAGAAGTCATGTAAACATGCACTTCATTTCCTTTTCTTTCAACCCTTGCATTGTTATCGCCCAGGGCTGCATAAGGGTTCTTGTTCTCCTCAATCTTATAGATTTTGGTAGAGTTCTTCATAATGAGATCAGCAGGAATAGCTTCAGCATAGTGAGGTTCACCGATAGTGGGAAAGTCAAGTAATAGTTTCATCTTCTCACCACTGATATCATACAACTGTGCACTTTGGGTCAGTTCAGGACCGGTAGGCAGGTAGCGGTCTTTGGTGATTTTGTTATACGCAATCACATATTTGCCGTGTGGTTTTTTGGTAGGCCCGCCGGGTACACACAGGTGACCTATTGAATAATAAGTAGGCACCCTGTCGATTACTTTCAGGTCTTTTACATTCCACTTTACAATTTCTGATGATACAAAGAAGGAAGTATATGCATTACCATTGGCATCAAACTCAGTATGTAAGGGGCCAAGGCCTGGCTTTTGAACTTCACCATGCAGCACGGCATCATATTTTAGTACGGGTATACCGTCATAATCGCCATCAAAATTCTTGTCGGCAATTGCTTTTTGAATTTTGGTAAAAGAAAATACAGGGATTACAGCCGCCAGTTTTCCGCTTCCAACGATATACTCGCCTGTGGGATCGGTATCGCAACCATGAGGAGATTTAGGGCAAGGCATAAAGTATACCATGTCTGGACAATTTTTAGGATCCAGAACAGTTACTTCATTTTCGATGGTTGATGTGGCCATATGCTTGCTTTCATCATAAACATTATGAGCATACTTAACAGTTCTTTTTTCTCCTTTGCCTGCTTTTAAGTATTCTTCTGCTTTTTTCCAGTTAACGCACATAATAAAATCTTTGTCTTTCTGAGAAGCATTCACTTCAAGCAGTGTGTTGGCTTTTTCGGAATTATAGCAACTGAAGAACATCCATCCATGAGAAGGCCCTTTGCCCGCACGGGCCAGGTCAAAGTTTATACCGGGGGTTTGTATTTGGAAAGCAATGTTCATTTTGCCGCTTGTTTTATCAACACCGATAAAACTTACAGTACCCTTAAAATTTTGTTTGTATGTATTAATGGGTACATCGCCGTTTGTATTGTCAAGCGGAATGCTGAAACGGGTGCCGGCCACTACATATTCAGAATTTTCTGTGATAAAGGGAGAAGAGTGGTTACCGGCACTGTTCGGTATCTCAATGATCTCAGCAGTGCGGAAAGTTTTCAGGTCAATGCGGGCAATACGGGGAGTATTGTTGGCATTGCCAAAGGCCCAGCGGCCATCATGCTCACCATTAGTTACAGAGAGAGCAGGGTGGTGCAGGTCATCCCAGGGCACAAAACCATGTGAGGTATTCAGCATGGCCTTGGTTTCTTCGCTATAGCCATAACCTTTTTCGGGGTCAACAGAAAAAACAGGAATTACCCGGAATAAACGACCTGATGGAAGACCATATACAGACATTTGCCCGCTAAAGCCTCCGGAAACAAAGTTGTAAAATTCGTCATACTTACCGGGGGCTACATAAACCTTGGATGCCGCATTACCGCTAACTGCAGATTGCGACCCCTTTGGCTTACATCCCTGCATAAGTATCAGCATTGCTGTAAAAAACAATACCGGCAGTGATAATTTCAGAAATGAGTGTTTCATAATATTTATTTAGCAGTTTAAAAAATGGTTCCTTTGTTTCCGTTGGTTTAATAATCTATTTCTCACCGTCATTGCTACGCATGAACTCAAGCACTTTACGGGCATCATCCTTTGTAATATTCTGGTTGGGCATACGTACCATACACTGTTCAAGCAGTTTTTGTGCTTCAGGATCACTTTCCAGCATCATATCTACGTTGGTTATCATATTCATGATCCATACAGGTTGTCTTCTTTGGGTAACACCTTTCCATCCGGGGCCAACCAATTTTTCTTCTGTAAGCCGGTGGCAGGACTGGCATTTTAATTCATAAGCACTTTTTCCTGCTGCAACCATTGCCTGGTCAAGCGGGGTGCCTAACGTAATATCGCTTTCCTTCAACTCAGTACCATGTGTTTCCGGCTGGTTCTTGGTCAAATCCTGGATGTCAATGGGTTTCTCATCTTTTTTTACACCTTCATTACAGGCAAAAAGAAAAAGTGTGGCAGCGGTGAGCAATAGCATTGAGATTTTTGAAGATTTCATGTTCAGCGTTTTTAAGTTTTACAGGTTAAATATTTCAACTAAAGTTAAGTCTAATATTAATAAAGGATATGTATGTCTTTAATGCGCAAATGTATTTTTCGCAGGAAATGGTGGTCATGACAATCATCAAATAGTATACTGATGTTTGTCAGCCCATTAAAGGACATTATAGGTTCTTTTTGTCAAATGGTATGTTCTAAGTCTTTTGGTTATGCCCTTAGGGGGGTGCTGTATGTAGCACTGATGAGTGACCAGAAAAAAAGGGTGCAGGTGGAGGAGATTGCTGAGAAACTTTCAGTACCCAAACATTACCTGGGTAAAATAATGAAGCTGGTTGTGAAGGAAGGGATACTTTCTTCCACAAAAGGCCCTTATGGGGGATTTTCAGTCAATCAGGTAACCCTGGAAACACCATTAATCAATTTATATAATATTACTGATGGGCTAAGCCAGTTCAATAATTGTGTTTTGAACCTGCGTAAATGTAACGCAAGTCATCCCTGCCCTTTACACAATCAAATTGAAATTAACCGAAAGGAATGGATTCAGATTTTTGCTAAAACAAAGGTCAGCGACCTGTTAAAGAAAGATGATGCCAGTTTTATAAAAGCACTGGCAACAATTTAATTTACTCAAAATCACACTGACACCTGATGAAAGTCAGGTAAAGGGATATGTCTATCTTTTAATTTGCCCGCCAAATTATCGTGTCAAAAACCAGGTGGGTGAGTTATGTTCTTAAGGCCTTATAAAATAGAATCAACCTCATTTGTTACCGATATCGTTACCGCGGATTATCGTACGGCGGAAGTATTCAGGAAATATGATATCGAATACTGTTGTGGAGGTAAATGGCCCCTTGAAATGGTGTGTAAGGCCAGGGGTCTTGATGTTGAGCAAATTAAAAAAGAGTTGGAGCAGGCTATCAGGTCAGTACAGGTTCCCAATAATCTGCCTTTTAGCGATTGGAATATTGATTTTCTGGCGGATTATATTGTAAATGTGCACCACCATTATTTGCGTACACAATTGCCGGAAATAAAAGAGATACTCAGGAAATTTGCGGAAGAACATACCCGCAAATATCCTTACCTCATAGAAGTAGAGAGGCTATTTCTCCAGTTGTACAGGGAAATGCTTCCCCATCTAAAGCAGGAAGAAGAGATTATTTTCCCCTATGTCCGCCAGATTGCACATGCTTATGAAAGTAAGGAATCTTATGCCAGTTTACTGGTAAGAACGCTGCGCAAGCCGGTAGAGGAAGTGATGAATCACGAACATGCTTCGGTGGTTAAAATCATGCATCAGATCAGGGAACTGACATCAGATTACACTCCACCTGAGAAAGCCTGTGTAAGTCATAAAGTTACATTCTTCAAGCTTAAGGAACTCGATAACGATGTGATGCAGCATATGCACCTGGAAAATAATATCCTTTTCCCCAGGGCCATAGAAATGGAGCGTATTTTATTAGATACTAAGGACTGATATTCAACAGGGTTTTTTCTCTCACTGCTTTTCTTTAATTTGCTGCATTATAACTATTTATGAAGCTTGGCAATGAACACATGGCTTCTCTGTTTGAGAATGCTACCGAAGGAATTATACTCGTAAACAGAAAGGGCACCATTGTGATTGTCAACCCTTCAGCTGCAATCATGTTCGGATATGAACCGGATGAACTGGCCGGACAGCCTATTGAAGCGCTGATTCCTGATCGCTTCAGTCAACATCATCATGAGTTAAGAGAGGGATTTTATGAGAAACCATCCAACCGGGTGATGGGGCAGGGGCGGGACCTTTATGGCCGAAAAAAAGATGGCACTGATCTTCCCGTCGAGGTTAGTCTTAGCCATTATACAAAGAACGATGAGCTGTTTGTTATTGCATTTATTGTAGATATTACCAAGCGGAAAGAAATTGAGAACAGCATGTTGCAGCAGAAAAGGGAACTGGAAAAAATCACTGATAAAATAAGGCAACTCAATGCCAGCCTGGAAGTGAAAGTGGAGGAACGAACGCTGATCCTGAAAGAAGCGTTGCAAAAACTTGAACAATCACAACAGGAATTAAGCGAAGCGCTGGATAAAGAAAGGCAGTTGAATGAAATAAAAAGCCGGTTTGTATCCATGGCCTCACATGAGTTCCGGACCCCTCTCAGTACTGTACTGTCTTCTGCATCTTTGTTGTCAAAATACAAAACGGGTGAAGAACAGGAAAAAAGGGATAAACATATTCAGCGGATAAAGAACTCTGTCAATCATTTGAATGATATCCTGGAGGATTTTCTCTCATTGGGCAAATTGAATGAAGGAAAGGTTGATAAAATAACAGAGGAAGTATGCCTGAAGGATGTGATTATTGATACACTGGATGAAATGAAAGCTATCCTTAAAAAAGAACAGTATTTTGAATTGCATTGTGAATCAGATTGTAATGCCTGTACGGATAAAAAACTGTTCCGAAATGTATTGATCAACCTGCTGAGCAATGCCAGTAAATTTTCAGACGAGGGCAAAAAAATCACTATTAGCAGTAAAATTGCGGCTAATAATGTTGTTGTATCAGTTACAGATGAAGGAATTGGTATTTCTGATGAAGATCAGCAGCACCTTTTTTCCAGTTTTTTCAGGGGCGCCAATGCCACTAATATACAGGGGACGGGTTTAGGTTTACATATCGTAAAAAGCTATATTGATTTGCTGGGAGGGGAAGTATTTTTAAAGAGTAAGCTGAATGCCGGAACAACAATTACCTTTGTTATTCCTGTAAATTTGACATAATTCAGGTAGCTATTAAATTTGATAAAACTGAAACCAACCAAAAAACCGACAAATGAAATCAATCCTGGTAATTGATGATAATCCCGATATCCGGGAAAACACGGCTGAAATACTTGAACTGGCGGGTTATAAAACCCTGACAGCCGAAAATGGCAAAAGGGGAGTAGAATTAGCGCAAAAGGAAAAGCCTGATGTAATAGTTTGTGATATTATGATGCCCGAACTGGATGGCTATGGCGTATTACATCTGCTGCGAAAGAACCCGGATACAGAGCAAATCCCCTTTGTATTTCTGACGGCCAAAACTGAACGAAGTGATTTCAGAAAAGGTATGGAGATGGGGGCAGATGATTACATAACCAAACCTTTTGAAGATATTGAATTGCTGAATGCCATTGAAACCAGGTTGCGCAAGGCTGCCATCATGGATCATAAATATGCCCCTTCTCAGCACGGTATCAACCAGTTCATTAAAGATGTAAAAACATCGGGTTTAATGAGCCAGCTGGCCGACCAATACGATGTAGAAGTTTATACTAAAAAACAAACGCTTTACCAGGAAGGAAAAAGACCCCGGTTTCTTTATTACCTGGTAAAAGGAAAGGTGAAGGGCTTCAAGACCCATGAAGATGGCAAAGAGTATATCACCGACCTGTTTAGTGACGGCGATTTTATCGGATATCCTGCACTCATAGAAGATAAGAATTACGATGATTCAGCTGTAATTCTGGAAGATGCCGAGATCATGCAAATACCAAGGGAGGATTTCCTGCAAATGATATATGGCAATATTGATATAGCCGCCAAGTTTATCCGCATTATCACACAAAATGTAAAAGAAAAAGAAGACAGGTTGCTGAACCTGGCCTATTCTTCTCTGCGCAAAAGGGTTGCGAAGGCTTTAGTAGATATTCATGCAAAATTCAATGCAGAAAAAACCAACAAACCCCTTGAAATTTCCAGGGAAGATTTTGCCCATTATGTAGGTACTGCTACAGAATCATTAATACGGACACTCAGTGATTTTAAATCGGAAAAGCTGATAGAGATCAAAGACGGAAAGATTTCAATCATCAACCTTGATAAATTAAAGAACCTGTTGTATTAAGTAAAAAACCCTCCTGAACCAGGAGGGTTTTTTGTTTCATTAGGGCGCATCCCGCATTAGTTCACCGAGATGCTTTTAACCTTTTTCGGTTCTTTTACTTCCATTTTCGGGATCAAGATCTTCAACTCTCCGTTTTTGTACTCAGCATCGATCTTGCTATAATCACAGTTTTCAGGTAATGTAAAACTGCGGCTCCAGCTGCTGTAATTGTATTCCCTGCGATTAAAACGGCCATTCTTTTCTTCTTTCTCTTCCCTTTCATGTTCAGCACTGATGGTCAAAATGTCTTCAAATGCTTCTACTTTGAAGTCTTTCTTTTCAAGGCCTGGTGCTGCAATGGTCAGTTTGAAATCTTTGTCGGTCTCAGATACGTTAACAGCCGGAACATTCATCACCTTTCCAAAATTGAAAAACTCATCCAGCGGAGCGTTGAAAAACTTATCCATCCAGCCTTTTTCAAACATGGTTGGCCAGGAAGTTTTGGGTTTGTCAACAGCTTTTGTTTCCATAAAACTGAGTTTTAAGGTGAATCTTAATTCCTATAACAGGGGTAAGTTATTTTTGGTGTTTACCCAAAAACAATGACAGGCGTAAGTATACACCCTGATTTTTATCATCGGCAGTACAAGTAACAAAAACGGGCCTGCTTAGCTAAAGGCATCCCGGTTGAGGTCAAAATCTTCTTTAGGCGCTTCTTTGTCCCGGCCATTGGTGATCTCCCGGCCATGATTATTTTGTTGTTGCAAGGTCCAGTTGTCAGTCATAGTAGTTTCCAGCCACAGGTTGCCGGATTTTCTGAATACCTGAACGGCCAGGTTGAACTGGTCCCTGAATTGTTTTTCCAGTTCATTTACTTTCATTTCTTCATCAAACTCGATAGTTCCATTCTTAAACAAAGATTGGCTGTCGCCCAGTTTCCGGTTGTGGGGTAAAATGTTTTTGACTGAGAAATCAGAACGGGATAAGGATTTATTATTAAAAAATTCGATTTTCAGGAACGGAAAATAACTGTTGAAATCCTTTTGGACCTCACTTATCAAACGCTCAGGTGCAATGTTCAAATACATATTCAACGAGTTAGTAAACATATATAGGTAAAGTGAGCAAAGTGTTTTCCTTTTTGCCTTTTGGCACAATAATCTGCAATTCGCCATTTTTATACCAGGCTTTTGTTAAAAGACCAATTGCATCATCTGGTAGCAAAAAAGCTCTCTCCCACTTGCTATAATCATATTCCAGTAAATCATGGATGTAATTTTCATTGGAAGCTGATTTTGAACCGGAAGCATACAATATATCATTGTCGATCCTTACGGTGATGGAGCCTTTATCACATCCCGGTACAGCAATGGTCACCATGTACTCAAAATCAGTTTCATCAATGTTGGCTGCCGGTACCCGTATTGCCTTCTTATTTCGGGAATGAAGATTTTTGTCCACACTTACCTTAAACAGTGTGGCTTTTAGTTGTTCCCTTTTTCCGGCAGGTTTTACCATAATAAGAGGTTATTTAGTAACGAAGCTAACCTCCTGTATAAAGTATGTAAATGACAGAAATAATAGTTTCAGATGATTTTTATCACTGAGCAGGGTCATTCAAAAAACTCATCAAGGTCACGTCTTTGTTTTTTGGTGGGCCTTCCAACCTTACTGAGGCGCTTGCCGGTATGGAAACTGGCAGCCTGGAATTGAAGCCGTTGAAGTTCTTCTTCGGGAGTAATATCAATGTAATATTTGATGGCCTCAGCATATGCAACCCGGTTGTACAGCAATCCTGTTACTTTGATCTTCCATCGCTTGGCCTCTGTTTTTACTTCATATTCATCACCAATGTTTACATTCTTTGCTGCCTTTGCCTGCACGCCATCATACTTTACTTTCCCGGTATCACAGGCAGCTGCAGCGGCTGTCCTGGTTTTAAACAGGCGGATAGACCACAGGTATTTATCAAGGCGGAGCTTTTCTTTGGAAGACATAATCAAAAATAAAAAACCTCATCAATAAATGACGAGGTTTAAACTTAATGAAGAATTATTCTATCCTTCCGCATAATACTTGTGGAAATAAGGAATCGTTTCAATGCCCTTGTAATAATTTTCAATATTATATTTTTCATTAGGGCTGTGGAGATTATCATTATCCAGCCCAAAGCCCATGAATACGATTTTAACACCCAGCTCTTTTTCCAGAATAGAGCAAATAGGGATACTGCCGCCACCACGAACGGGGATCGGGGTTTTTCCAAAGGTGGTTTCCAGTGCCCTGGAAGCCGCCCTATATCCTTTGCTGTCAATTGGTGTCAGGTAAGGTTCCCCCCCGTGGTGCAATTCAGCTTTAACTTCTACAGATGGAGGAGCTATGGATTTAAAATAATTAAGCAGTACATCAGTCATTTTATGAGATGATTGATTGGGTACTAAACGGGCAGAAATTTTTGCATAAGCCTTTGAAGGAAGTACGGTCTTAGCACCTTCGCCGGTATAGCCGCCCCAGATACCATTTAATTCAAGCGTCGGCCGTATGCCTGTCCTTTCATAAGTGGTATAGCCCTTTTCTCCCCAAAGTTCTTTTACACCTAACTCATCTTTATACTCCTGCTCATTATAGGGTGCTTTGTTCAGCATCTCTCTTTCTTCCTTTGAAGCAACAAGCACATCATCATAAAATCCGGGGATGGTAATATGGTTATTTTCGTCATGGCAGGAAGCGATCATTTTGGCCAATATCGTAATGGGATTGGCTACTGCCCCCCCGTAAGTACCGCTGTGCAGGTCACGGTTGGCACCCGTAACTTCCACTTGTATGTAACTTAAACCCCGCATGCCCACATCCAGCGAAGGATTTTCCATGCTCAGCAGAGCACTATCGCTGATCAGGATCACATCACATTTAAGGAGATCTTTATGTGCTGCCACAAAAGGGCCCAGGTTAGGAGATCCCACTTCTTCTTCTCCTTCAATAAGGAACTTAATATTGGTGGTCATACTGTTGGTCTGAGACATTATCTCAAGGGCTTTGACATGCATATAAAATTGCCCTTTGTCATCTGCAGACCCTCTTGCAAATACTTTTCCCTCTTTAATAACCGGTTCAAAAGGACCGCTATGCCACAGTTCTAAAGGTTCCGGTGGCTGTACATCATAATGGCCATATACCAGCACAGTAGGTTTGGACGGGTCAATGATCTTTTCGCCATATACCACAGGGTGGCCGGCTGTTGCCATTACTTCTGCTTTATCGCAACCTGCGGCAAGCAGGCTTTTTTTTACTGCTTCGGCACATTTCAGCATATCGTCTTTGTGTTCACTTTTGGCGCTGACAGAAGGAATGCGGAGCAGGTCAAGCATTTCGTTTAAAAAACGGTCATTGTTTTTTTCCTGGTATTCTTTCCAAGTTTGTGACATAACATTGATTTTTTGGGAAAACGAAGATAAGCAGGATGGTTTTATATCTGCCTGAGCTTTTTATGGCCTTTTTCTGATTTTATATACCCAAAGGCGGGTATGAAGCCAGCCAATAAATTATTTACATTTATAGGCATGAAAATAATACGGATATTTTTTACAGTTACATTGATCATTACCGGTGTGACAGCCTGGGCAGATGCCGGATTTTCCATCCGCAGGCGAACAGCTGCCGCCCAAATAACTTTTGAAGGCACCGGAAATCTAACCGGTTACCAGCTCTTCAGGGTCTATTACTCTTTTCTTCAGGATGACACTGTATTAAAAAATCCTTTTATCAGTGATAAAGAAATAATGGATGATAAAACCACCATCGTCATACAGAACGGGGGTAAAAGATGGGATGAATCAGACCGTTATCTGCATTTTGCATTAATAAAAACAGATACTGCCGGCACAGTGACGGATACTTTTACTGTATATATGAAAAAATGGAATTATCACATGGTAATTAACGGAGTTAAGGACGGGAAACTGCAATACAGCATGAAGAAGTCAAAAGCGTATTTTGATTATACGGTAGTGACTGACGATGAAAGGGATTCTGGTGGCAGGGTAAACCGCTGGATTTTTATTGCCAGTTCATTGACAGGGTTCATATTGCTCATATTTATGTTTTTAAAAAGAAAGAAAATAAAATTAGCTTAACAGGATATATGCCGCTTATCATCGCACTGATTGGTTTTTTTATGATCAAAGCTGTACTTGAATTGCCTTTTTATTTCAGGCAATGGAAAGCAGCTTTAGCTGTTGCATTGATTACCAGTCTGGCAGTTGTGCCGCTGATTACTATACTATATCATGAAACGTCTATTGACTTTTGGTTTGTTTATTTAGGTATGATAGTGACGGATATACTGGTTTTTTATTTCCTTATCCACCAAAACTGGTGGAAAGCGGTACCGGCAGCATTTATTATTAACACTATTGCTATTGTATTTTTTTATATTGGTAACGGGTAATTATAACTAAATCAATTGCTATGCTGAAATTTTTGCTGGATGTAGCCCCGGAGCCCACTTTTACCGAAAGGGCAAAGAACCACAACTGGTTAATCATTGTGGCCCTGGTGGCATTAGCAGGCCTTGTGGTATTTTTTATCTTAAAAAGGAGAAACACAAACAAAGGATAGTATGAACGCCTGGTGGTTTTTTGCCCTGACCCTTGTGCTGGAGTATCCGATTATCCTGCTTTTTTACCAAAAGCAATGGAAAGAAGTTTTTCTCCCCTTTTTGTTGCTCAACTTGTTTACCTGGCCGTTATTGCATTTTTTCCTTTTGACTACAAACTTGCCACTGCTGCTTTTGGAAGTCGGTGTAATGGTGACAGAAATGACCGGGTATAAAATTCTTATGAAAAGCACCTGGAAGAAATCATTTGCCGCTTCATGGGTTGCCAACGGTGTTAGTTATGGTGCAGGATTACTGATCAATAATTATGTGTTATGAGTTTGTCACGCAGTCAATATTTACAACCACTTTACTGGGGTATACTTCATGGTGTTAATGACATGGCCGCCGGTTTTCTGCTGGCATCTTATACATTAACACATAACTACAGTGACAGTTTTTTATTTGTTTCCCTATATGCAATAATGGGATTTGGCGGGCAATTACCGGTAGGTTTCTGGCTCGACAAGAAGAAGGATATTAACCTGTTTGCCAAAATAGCTGTAAGCCTGCTTCCGCTGGCTATTCTTATCAGTTTTGTATCACCGTCCCTGGGCATATTGTGTTCAGGGCTGGCATCTGCGTTTGTGCATGTAACTGGGGGAACAATATGCCTGCAGGTACATGATAATAAATCCGGGCCGCTGGGATTGTTTACTGCTCCCGGTGTGCTGGGGTTAACTGTTGGCGGATTACTGGGTGATACAGGTACTTGGTTGCCCATGCTTTTAGTAGCTGCATCTTTAATCCTCATACTATTTATATTCCGCCATCCTTTACCGGTTTATTCTACTCCTGACAAAAAGGAAAGTGAAATTGATAGCCATGATTTTATCATGTTGCTGATATTGCTTCTTATGTGTTTTCGCTCCTTCTTATTTGATGTGGTTAATTACGTAGCGGAGTATTATGAAGATGGCGTATTGTATATCGGACTAAGTGCATTTGCGGGAAAAGTTATTGGTGGCTTTATGGCAGACAAAATCGGTACAAAGAAGTTTATTTACATATCACTGTTGAGTTCTTTAGTTTTTTTTCAAATCGGCAAGGAAAATATTTATATACTCTGCGGAGGAGTGGCTTTGCTGCAGAGTTCGGTACCCGTTACTTTATTAATGATGAGCCGGAGTTTACCCTTTCATCCGGCCACGGCTACTGCATTTAGTCTTGGAATATCAATTGCCATGGCGGGGTTGCCGTTGTTTCTGGTATCCGATAAGATGCACATCGCCAGACTATTTCAAACCAATTGGTTAACGGCCCTCTTTTTTGCCCTTTTGCTGATTATATTATTTGCCGGTGGCAGAATGATGTTTCGAAAAATGTATGGGTAAACTATTTTTTCCGGGAGTTTACGGCTTTGGTTACCGATTTTGATCCAAATCTGTCTTTTATATCATCTACTGCTTTGTAAAGGTTTAGTTTCTCCACATTATTTTCAAATAAGCTCATTTGCATGGTAATAGGTATCATATGGCTGAAACGGACACCCAAAAGCCTTACAGGTCTTCCTTTCTGATACGTTTTATTAAAAAGATCTTTCACTTTGGCAATCAGTACATCGTCTAAGGCCGTATAATCTACTGTTTCCTGCCGTGAAGTAGTCTCAAAATCAGCGTAACGGATCTTTACTGTCACACAGCCGGTCATTTTTTCATCCTCTCTTAGTGAGTAAGCCGTTTTCTCGGTAAGCCGAACCAGTTCCTTGTACAAAAAGTCTATGTCTTTATAATCTGTATCAAAAGTGTTTTCATGGCTCATACTTTTTTGTTCCCAGTCAGTGGTTATTGCTGCACTGCCTCTGCCATGGGCCTTATGCCAAAGTGCTTCTCCCCATTTACCTGCAATACGCTCCATTACTTCCACCGGTGTTTTGGCAATATCTTCAATGGTGTACAGTCCGAAGCTTTTCAGGTGTTGTTCTGTTTGCTTGCCTACGCCATTAATCTTTTCAATACCTAAAGGCCATAAAAATTCCAATTCTTTCCCGTGCGGTATTTCTAAAAATCCATTGGGTTTCGCTTCATTGGTTGCCATTTTACTTATGAAACGGGCGGATGAAAGGCCTCCTGATATTGGCAACCCGGTTTCTTTTGTAATGGTATGCCTCAGGTCCTGGGCAAATCTGGCAGCCCCAAAGTATTTATCCATCCCACTGAGGTCAATATAGAATTCATCAATACTAGCCTTTTCAAACAGGGGTACTTTGGAGGCAATGATCTCAGTTACCCACCGGGAGAATTTGCTGTATTGGCTGCTGCTGGCATGGGTAACAATTGCATGAGGACACAATTGCAATGCCTTCTTCATCGGCATAGCTGAGTGCACACCATATTTGCGGGCTTCATAACTGCAGGTAGAAACGACACCCCGTTCATACCCGCCAATAAGGACAGGTTTCCCTTTGAGTGAAGGATTGTTAAGTATTTCTACAGATACAAAAAATGAGTCAAGATCAAAATGGGCAATATGGTGTTTGATCTCATTCAATGTTAACGTCTATTGCAGGTAAATTTCCAGTAAGCCATCGGGCAATTCCACCAATACTTCTTTTTTTCGGTGATTTACCTTTTGTAAGGTTTCTTCATGCAAAGGAATCAACACTTCTTTGCCTTTTATTTCTAATCGGCAAAGCAGTTGATGTGGTTGTTCGATAAGTTCGATTATTTCGCCCAAAGGCTCATTACGATTGATAATGGTGTACCCAAGCAGGCCGGCAGGTGCAGATTTAGCCGCAAATTTTTTAAAATCAGCTTCGGGCAGCCAAACCTGTTTTTGAGTAAGTTTAAGTGCGGCTTCTCTTACATTTACGCCTTCGAACTTTATATAGATTTCGTCTTCCGACTTGATTTTTGCTGATTCTATAAACCAGGGAAGAAAAGATTCTTTTTTTTCTTCAATGAAAACAGCAGCCAGCCCTTTCAAAGAAGTTTTTTTTCCTAATTCATGTTTCAGTATCACTTCTCCCCTGAGGCCATGGACTGCTACCAACTTTCCTATCTTGAAATATTCTGCCATAGAATGCAAAGCAAATTATTATCTGTGTAAATCAGCATAATCTTCTACAAATAAAAAAATCCTTTCCGAAAATCGGAAAGGATTAAGAACTTTCAGGATGCGGATAATTTATCCTTCACTTCCGCCTTCACCTTCGGCTTTTCTCTCTGGTCTGCGACCGGGAGCGGCACGACGGGCTCTTTTCTGGCGGTGAGCATCTTCCTGGCGTCTTTTCACCTGTGCTTCATGCTCTGCACTCCACTTGGTGAATTTTTCCATTGCGGTAGCTTCATCAAAAAGGCCTAAACCTACACCACGAAGCAGGTGCTTCAGGTATAATACCCCTTTGAAACTCAGGATGCGGCGAACGGTGTCAGTTGGTGTGGCACCTTTGTTCAGCCACTCAAGGGCTTTCTGACGGTCCAGCTGAATAGAAGCAGGAATGGTCAGGGGGTTGTAAGTACCTAATTTTTGGATGAATTTGCCATCACGGGGAGCCCGGGAGTCGGCTACTACAATGAAGTAGAAGGGTCTTTTCTTAGACCCGTGTCTTTGAAGACGGATTTTTGCTGACATAAATAGAAATTTAACAGCGTTAAACAATTATTGTTAGTTCCGGTAGAAACCGGACGGCAAATATAAGACTAGAAGCGGAAAATGCAAGAGGAAAGTTGACAGTCCATAGTTTATGGACGACGGTCAATAGTTTTCATGCAGATATTTTTTGCTGTTTTTACTTATAAATGATTGGTAATGATGAAAACGGATATTTTCATAGATTGTTAGCCGTTGACTTTGGTCAGTTGGCCATTGACTATCTCTTCATCCCCGGCATCATTCGGCCAAATGCTCCCATTTTGTTCATATTCTTCATCATATCCCTCATTTGTTCAAACTGCTTCATAAAGGCATTTACCTCGTTAATATCCTTTCCGCAGCCCCTGGCAATACGTTTTTTGCGGTTGCCGTCAATCAGGTCTGGATCGGCCCTTTCTTCCGGTGTCATAGAATTGATGATAGCCTCAATGCCTTTGAAGGAATCTTCGTTAATGTCTATGTCCTTGATTTTGCTGCCTACTCCGGGAATCATACTCAGCATATCCTTCATATTGCCCATTTTCTTGATTTGCTCCAATTGTAACTTGAAATCGGCAAAGTCAAATTTGTTCTTGCGGATCTTAGCTTCCAGTTTCTTAGCCTGTTCTTCATCAAAAGCAGATTGTGCTTTTTCTACCAGTGATGTAATATCGCCCATACCCAGTATGCGCTGTGCCATCCTTTCCGGGTAAAATACATCCAGTGTGTCCATTTTTTCGCCACTGCTGGTAAACTTGATGGGTTTGTTAACGGTGTATTTGATGGAAAGTGCCGCACCACCCCTGGTGTCTCCATCCAGTTTGGTTAGCACAACTCCTGTAAAATCAAGGCGTTCGTTAAAGGCTTTGGCAGTGTTAACGGCATCCTGGCCGGTCATGCTGTCCACAACAAACAAGATTTCCTGCGGGTTTACAGCATTCTTTACATTGGCCACTTCAGTCATCATTACTTCATCTACGGCCAGTCGTCCGGCCGTATCGATGATGACGACGTTTTTATTCTTGCTCCTCGCTTCCTTTACCGCATTACGGGCAATATCGACGGCGTCTTTATTTTCCAGTTCAATATGAACATCCACGCCAATTTGTTCACCCAGCACCCTTAATTGCTCCATGGCCGCAGGGCGGTAAATATCCGCTGCCACCAGTATGGGGGAGAGGCCTTTTTTGCTTTTAAGGTAGTTTGCCAGTTTACCACTAAAGGTGGTTTTACCGGATCCCTGCAAGCCTGCAATCAGGATGATGGCAGGATTGCCTTTGGCATTGAAAGGGGCTTCCTCGCCTCCCATTAATTCGGCCAGTTCATCCTTTACAATTTTTACCATCAACTGACCGGGAGAAATAGCAGTGATCACCTTTTCTCCCATTGCCTTATCTTTTACTTTATCGGTAAACTCCTTGGCAATCTTATAGTTGACATCAGCATCTACCAATGCACGGCGGATATCTTTTACGGTAGACGCAATATTTAATTCAGTAATTCTTCCCTGGCCTTTTAGGTTTTTAAAGGCCGATTCCAGCTTTTCCTGTAATGAATTGAACATAGTTCACATTTATTTTCACTGTCACAAAAAGAAAAAGTGAACATTTGATGTTCACTTTTAAAAAAATGAGTTGCAAAGATAGGTAGTGTAAAAATTATATCATGCTCCTAAATAAGTCTTTAAAAGTTTACAGCGATTAGATGTTTTCAGCTTGGTAATGGCTTTGTCCTTTATCTGGCGAACCCTTTCACGGGTGAGGCTGAATTTTTCACCTATGTCTTCCAGGCTCATCGGGTGGTCAATTCCAATGCCGAAGAAGAAGCAAATCACTTCTTTTTGCCTTTCGGTTAGGGTTTTTAGGCTTCTTTCGATTTCTGTTTTCAATGACTCTTTGTGGTACAGTTCATCATCCGTTTTTTCAGCATTGGGGTTTTCCAGTACATCAATTAGTGTGTTTTCTTCGCCCTCAGAAAGCGGAGAGTCCATGCTTACATGCCTGGCATTAATACCCAGGGTAGAGGATACCTCTTCAATATCCATTTCAAGCACTTCTGCCAGTTCTTCAGCCGAAGGCTCTCTTTCATATTGTTGTTCCAGTAAAGAATACGCTTTTTGTATCCGGTTGGTAAGGCCTACTTTATTGAGGGGTAGCCTTACAATCCTGGCCTGTTCGGCCAATGCCTGCAATATACTCTGGCGGATCCACCACACGGCGTAAGAAATGAATTTGAAACCCCTAGTTTCATCAAACCGCTGGGCGGCTTTGATAAGGCCCACATTGCCTTCATTGATGAGGTCCGGGAGAGATAAACCCTGGTTTTGATATTGTTTGGCTACTGATACCACAAAGCGAAGATTGGCTTTGGTAAGCCGGTCTAATGCCCGTTGGTCTCCCTGCTTAATAAGGGTAGCTAATTTTACCTCTTCTTCAGGGGTAATCAGTTCCACTTTGCCTATCTCCTGGAGATACTTTTCAAGGCTTTGCGATTCTCGATTCGTGATAGACTTCGAGATCTTTAGTTGTCTCATGCTCATAGGTATGGTTTTTTATGGTCTATTTTTAGGGTGAAAGAATTATAAGTTTTGGTATTCCCTTATACGCTAAAAATACCCACCACGGTTTCTCTCTTGTTCAGAAAACATTGAACTTCAGAGCAATTTAAGTAATTAGGCTATCACAACAAAATAAATTTTGACATCTCATTAACGTTTTGGCCACCCTTTTATTTTGGCAGAAATACCCCGCCATCGGCCGTTGGGAAAAATAACGCATAAAATACTTGGCGGCAATGATTTATTTTCTATTATTGCAGCAATCCTATTGATTTTTTTGCTTTAATCTAATGAGTAAACAGTTATATACTTTAGAATTCCCGGTTCGCTGCTCACCGTCCATTTTGTACGAATTTTTGTCAACCCCGGCCGGCCTCGGCGAATGGTTTGCCGACAAAGTGGATGAGCGGGACAACATCTTTTATTTTGGCTGGAACGGCTCTTTTGAAAAGGCTGAAGTGGTAGAAAACGAACAGGATAAGTTTATCCGTTTTCGCTGGCTCACTGCTCCCAAAGAAGAGTATTTTGAATTTAGGATAGATAAGTCTGAAATAACCAACCAAACCATCCTTATTATCAAGGATTTTGCAGAAAAGAAGGATATCAAGGATCAAAGTATGCTTTGGGATTACCAGGTAAAAGACCTTTTTCACCGGCTGGGCAATTGATCTGCCAGCAGGCTGGTTACTACAACAAACTTTTCCAACAGGTAACTCTCAGCCTCATCACCATTTTCAAGCGGAATATTGCAGGCAATTTTCAGGAATTCTTTTCCTTCAATAATATTTATGAATTCAACCTTCGATAATTTAATAATCTGCACATAATTAACGGTTGAAAAATCATGTTCCCATTCTTTTTCGTTGATACAGATATGAAATCCTTTTTCTTTTAAGAAGTCAAAGGCTTCAATGATCATAGCCTCCTGTTCTTTTTTATGCTGCCCTGATAAGTGCAAGGTGATGCTGAAAAAATTTCCCCACCAGAACATCGTTCTGACAGCACCAAATCCAGTGTCATCAAAGAACCTTGGGTAATCCAATACGACATAAGGCAGTCCATTGTAATTTTCGCCTTTGGAGATTTTTGGAGAAGAGAAGACAACTCTATCAGGCAAAAGACTTTTTTGGGTTTGTAAAAATGAAAATTGATCTTGCTGCAATTCGGAATAAAACTGAATGATCTTTTTCAGGACTGCATTCTTTGTTAAAATCCAATCCGCATTATTAATGAGTTCTTTCTCCTTTTGTGAAAGCCTTATTTTTGCCTGATTCATATTTAAAGATAAGTGTTCAAAAAACTAGATAAACTCATCATTAAGGCTTTTATTGGGCCATTTATCGCCACGTTTTTCATAACGCTGCTGGTATTGATCATGCAGTTTTTCTGGTTGTATATTGATGATTTTGTGAGTAAAGGCCTGGGTACAGGAATCATTCTGGAGTTTATTCTGTACCTGAGCGCCACTCTGGTACCGCTGGCCCTTCCGCTGGCAATTTTACTTTCATCACTTATGACTTTCGGTAACCTGGGTGAGAGTTTTGAATTAGTTGCCATTAAATCTGCAGGCATCTCATTGCTCCGCTTTATGCGGCCGCTTTTCTTTGTTACCATTTTCATTTCGGGTATAGCATTTGTTTTTGCCAACAATGTAATTCCTGTAGCCAACCTGAAGCAACGGACCCTTTTATCTGATATTGTTTTTGCAAAACCGGCCTTTGACCTGAAAGAAGGTGTTTTTTATGATAAAATACCGGGATTTGCTATCAAAATTGGTAAGAAAGAAGAAAATGACAGTGTGGTTAGGGATGTTATCATTTATGAACAGGGAAACCCGCTTCAGGATAATTTTATTGTAGCCAAAAGTGGCATCATGCGGGTATCTGAGAACAAAAGATTCCTTGAATTTAACCTGAAAGACGGATGGCGGTACCAGGAAAGGGGCTATGCCTACGCTAACAACAACAGTGATTTTATCCGAATCGGGTTTAAAGAATATAAAAAGCAATTTGACCTCAGTTCTCTCGGCTTTACTAATCGTACGGCCGACAGTGTTAATAAGAATAATGAGAAAATGCTTAGTATGCGGCAACTGGACAGGGCCATTGATTCCTTAAAAAAGGAAAATTACAGGGTCAGGGACCAAATGACGAAAGACATGCTGCTGCAGTTTTATTTTTCCAGCAGGCCTGATTCATTCTGGCTGCAACCTGCATTAAATGAAGCAAAAGAGAAGGCCACAAAAAGAAAGTTCGATGAATATTTACCCGATTCTGCCAGGGAAAATGTAAATCAGAATGTGAGGAATATGGCGGGGTCCATACGCCTGAGCAGTGAGTCCTTGATCACTATGTCACAAGACAAGGACAGGTTGCTGAGAAGGCATAAAATTGAATGGCACCGGAAAATTGTGCTTTCGCTGGCCTGTCTTGTACTTTTCCTGGTGGGTGCACCGCTTGGTTCTATAATACGAAAGGGCGGTTTAGGCACTCCGCTTATTTTTGCCATCATTTTCTTCATGGTCTTTTATTTTTCCAGTACAACAGGCGAAAAATTTGCAAAGGAGAACAGTTTTACCCCCTTTACCGGTATGTGGCTGGCCACTTTCGTTCTTACACCGATAGGTATCTTTCTTACGTACAAGGCCATGAGGGATTCTCAGCTTTTCAATAAAGAATCGTATAACAGGGCCGCCCGGTTTATTAAAGGTTTTTTCAGGTAGTTGGGGTTTCGGGTCATTATGGCAAAAAATCACCTGTTTGTGGTATTGTCCGGATACAATAAATTATTCAACTTGAAGATATTAACTCCCGTTTACTCACTGAAGTCATCCATTTACTCATTTGCATAATTAAATGTTCTGTGCATAGCCGAATTTTATTTGAGCAACTGCTTAAACAGAATGACTATGCAACCATTCAACCTCAATCAAAGTTTTTCAAGGAGAATGTTTTTTCTCATTAACTCCTTGGTTTTCATTTCATTATTTTTTAACCGGGCTAATACACAGGTAATATTGAAAGTGCAGCCGGGATCTGTGGTTACAGTGCAAAATGGGGCTGACATTGTAGTTCAGGGAGGTATTACATTTGATAATGGAAGTACTTTGAGCAATGCCGGCATTATACGGCTTGTACAAAATGGCACAAACGGGGCAGCAGATTGGATAGATAATACGATTACAAGCTACAATTACGGCACAGGAAAAGTAGTTTTTAACGGGAATGGCGGACATCTGATCCAATCTAAAAATATATTTCAGCAAATTGATATGGATGCTTCCGGTGATGCTACACTTGGCAGTGATGTACAGGCGAATAAATGGTACCTGAAAACCGGCCGGATAAATACTTCCGCATTTAAAGCAATTGTGTTGGGAACTGACCAACTGAGCCTGGAAGCGGATCTTGCCAATCCTGATTTTTCACAAAGTTGGGTCAACGGTAATTTGCGCAGATTCATTACACCGGCCTCCGTCAATAATTACTCTTTCCCTGTTGGTGATGCAGTAAAGGTCAACAGGGCTGTTATGGATAACCTTATAGCAAATCCACTTAATAACCTCACCTATATCGATGCCTCCTTTGGCCCCAAACCGGGAAATGATGCCGGCTTAATAGCCAATGAAAACGGACAAACCTATATTTCTGTGAATAATGGCGGAGTTTGGTACCTGACACCTGATGTGAATCCGGGTTCAGGATCTTACGATCTTCTTCTTTATTTCAATGGTTTTACAGGTTTTAGCAATAATATGTTTGGCATACTAAGACGGCCGAATGCTTCGTCTAATGCTGCAGAATGGGTTTCACCTGCAGGCAGTATTTTACCTGCCAACAATCAGCCTGGTCGCATAGTTTCTTCAGGGTATGCCCGCAGAAATAATATTAACAGCTTTAGCCAGTTTGGCATCGGACAATTATCATCGCCTTTACCGGTTACTTTGCTTGACTTTGATGCGAAAAGGCTTACCAGGCTGAAAGTTCAGGTAAACTGGCAGACCGTATCTGAGCACAATAATCAAGGCTTTGATGTGGAAAGACGGCTGGATGGTGAATCCGTATTTACAACCATAGGTTTTATACCCAGCAAAGCAGAAAACGGAAATAGTAACTGGCAACTTGACTATGCTTTAACAGATGCCAACGGATATGCCGGTATTAGCTATTACCGCCTCAAGCAAGTTGACCGTGACACCCGGTTTACTTATACCCATATCAAAGCAGTGAAAGGCATGGGAGAAACACAGGTTAGTGTAATGTTGTATCCCAATCCTAATAACGGGCAGTTTTCTGTAAGGATAGACGGGGTGAATCGTTCATTTGATGCGCTGATTACTGATATAAACGGAAAAATTGTAAAGAGGATTTTGCTTACCAATAATAATAGTATAAATATCAGCGGACTTTCAGCCGGAACCTATATCATAAGCATCCCGAATGCATTTGGACCAGGGGAGTCATTTGCAGAAAAAGTGTTAGTGGTCAAATAGCCTTTAACCAACCTTAGCCTGTATTGCCTTTGTTGTTCCGCAGCAAAGGCAATTTTATTTCAGTAATTTCGGGAGCCAAAATCATCCACATGCGAAGCCTTTTTATTTTGCTGCTTGCAGTCGGTTTCTGCCGTTGTAATCCCGCAGGCGAAAACGACAAAAAGAATGCAGATACAATTACAAATACATTAATCACTGAACAAAACACTAAAATTGAACCGGTAAAAGGTACTGCTGCCGATATACCTGCTTCAGTAAAATTGGCCGGTAAATTAGTTGAAGTGTGGAAATGGAAAGATAAAATGGGAGACAACCTGTTGATTACTTCAGTAGTGGCCCCTTATAAGGATAATAAGAAGAATGAGTATGGCGAGGAAGGATTTTCAGCAGAAGTACATGCCGTACATTATGCAGGTATGAATGGGGCTTTTCAGCAAGTATGGTCAGTTTCAGAAAAGGAAACATCCTGCCCTTTTGATATTACCTGTGAGTTTATCAAAGATGCCATTTCAATTACAGATCTGGATGCAGACCAGGTTGCAGAAACAACCATCCAGTACAAGACGGCATGCCGCAGTGATGTTTCGCCGGCAGCCATGAAACTGGTTATGCATGAAGGGGCCACTGCATATTCCCTCAGGGGCCTGATGTGGATTAATGCCGGAGATGGCGAAAAATTTACCGTTACCGAAAATGATGCAAACCTTGAAAAGTTACAGGGCTATAAGGGAACTGAAGAAGAATACATGAAAACTTTCGGCAGGTATGAGTCGGAAAAAGAGTTTGCTGCAGCACCGAAGGAATTCCTTAGTCATGCTCGGAGCAGGTGGATAAAATTTGCGGTAGAAACATTTTAATCATTATT
Source organism: Chitinophagaceae bacterium (assembly GCA_036275415.1). Taxonomy (GTDB): domain Bacteria; phylum Bacteroidota; class Bacteroidia; order Chitinophagales; family Chitinophagaceae; genus JJ008. Next base: position 39,540 of record DASUDW010000253.1, read on the forward strand.
GTGAAAACAGCAGATCAGAATTTAAAAGTACAGAAATGGGTGGCCGTTGTATCCGTATTGCTGCTTACCATAAAATTTGTTGCCTATTATTCCACTCATTCTGTTGCCATCCTTACAGATGCGTTGGAAAGTATTGTGAATGTCGCAGCCGGATTGATTGGTTTGTATAGCTTGTATGTGGCCGCCAAACCAAGAGATTTTGATCATCCTTACGGTCATGGTAAAGCTGAGTTTTTATCAGCAGCTATTGAAGGTACATTGATTGCTGCCGCAGGGGCTATTATTCTGTACAAAGCAATTCAAACATTGATCAATCCCGTTGCACTACATCAAATTGATTACGGTATCTGGCTGGTTGCCATCACGGCATTTGTAAATTACTTAATGGGTTTTCTATGTCTCCGAACGGGTACAAAGAATAATTCTTTGGCCCTTATTGCCAGTGGAAAGCATTTGCAAAGCGATACATGGTCTACTTTGGGTATTATTGCGGGACTTGTCTTGCTCTATTTTACCGGGTTTAAATGGATAGACAGTGCTGTTGCCGTCATTTTTGGGTTAATTATTATCGTGACTGGCTATAAAATTCTCAGAAGATCAATTGCGGGGATCATGGATGAGGCAGATGCCGAACTTCTAACCAAAATGGTGGAAATACTTGACAAAAACCGCCGGGAAAACTGGATTGACCTGCATAACCTGAGGGTAATAAAGTACGGAAGCATCCTGCATGTAGATTGCCATCTTACCGTGCCCTGGTATCTGAACGTACATGAAGCGCATAAGGAAATAGATGAACTGGACCGCCTGGTAAAAAGCGAATATGGTGAAACACTTGAATTGTTTGTTCATTCAGACGGCTGCCTGGCCTTTTCCTGTAAAATCTGCGGTAAAACTTCCTGCAACGAAAGAATACATCCTTTCCAAAAGAAAATAACCTGGACTTTAGATAATATTTCCAACAATAAAAAACATGAATTGATATGAGAACGGTAACCACCTGGAATAAAAAACATGAATTTGAAAGCCGCCAGGGCGATAATATTATAAAACTTGACGGTAACAAGGAACACGGCTTTAGCCCGAAGGCATTGCTGCTTGCAGGGCTTGCAGGCTGCTCAGGTGTGGACGTGGTAGATATATTGACAAAAATGAGGGTTGATTTTTCCCACTTTGAAATTGAAACAGAAGCAACGCAAACAGATGATCATCCTAAAGTTTTTAAAGATGTCATCATTACGTATAAAGTGAAAACAGCTAAGGAAAACGAAGAGAAAGTAAAAAAGGCCATCGACTTGTCGCTGGAAAAATATTGCGGGGTTTCCGCCATGCTGCGTAAAAATTCACCTGTCAACTACAGGCTTGTTATAGAATAAACGAGGGTTAATATGTTGTCAAAAAAATCGCAGTATGCCTTTAAGGCACTTACATACCTTACTGAAGAATATGAAAAAGGCCCCCTGCTGATTGCAGAAATATCCAGGAAAAAAAAGATTCCGTTAAAATTCCTTGAGAATATTTTACTGGAGTTAAAAAAAGCCGGGATTTTAGAAAGCAAAAAAGGAAAAGGGGGTGGCTATTTCTTAAAAAAAGATCCCGGGAAGGTGAAAATAGCTGCCATAATAAGGCTGATGAATGGCCCTATTGCGATGCTGCCTTGTGTAAGCCTTTACTTTTATGAGCGCTGCAGTAACTGTGATGAAAAAAACTGCGGTTTGCATGATATGATGGTAGAAGTTAGGGATGCTACGCTGTGTATACTGGAAAACAGGACTCTCCGGGATCTGATACAATAAGTCTACTAAATTAGTAGGAATATAGTATTTTCACACATTAAAAATTCTACTATATGGGACTAAGACTCGGGGACACGGCACCCAATTTCAAAGCACAGACAACCGAAGGTGAAATCGATTTTTACGGGTACCTGGGCGAAAGCTGGGGTATTTTGTTTTCTCATCCTGCCGATTACACACCGGTTTGTACAACAGAATTAGGCAGAACGGCCTTGTTGCAGGAAGAATTTGCTAAGCGAAATGTGAAAGTACTGGCCGTAAGTGTGGACCCGCTGGATAAACACCAGGGTTGGGTAAAGGATATCAACGAGACTCAGCATTGTCAGGTTAATTTCCCGATCATTGCAGATGAAGACCGTACCGTAGCCTCCCTTTATGATATGATACATCCCAATGCTTCCGAAACTTTTACTGTCCGTTCACTGTTTGTGATCGGTCCGGATAAAAAAGTGAAGCTTATGATTACCTACCCGGCTTCTACAGGCAGAAACTTTTACGAAGTAGTAAGGGTAATAGATTCACTTCAACTGACAGCCGGTTATAGTGTTGCCACACCGGCAGATTGGAAAAACGGTGAAGATGTAATTGTGGTGCCGGCGCTTTCCACGGATGATGCGATCAGAAAGTTTCCTAAGGGGGTTAAAGTGATTAAGCCTTATCTGCGATATACACCCCAACCTGATATCCAGGCGTAAGTATAGGGGAGGGGCAGTATATCTCATCTGCCCTTTTTTCTTTTTTCTAATTGCTGTAAGGTGGCCCTCATATCCTTATGCAACGGGGCCTCCAGGTCAACCCGGTTGCCGGTAATATCAGTAAAAGACAAACTAAAGGCATGCAAAGCCAGCCTGTTCAGGATAGGCCTTTCTTCTTCTGCTTCTTTTGATAATTTGAATTTTGATTTCAGCGAAGAAACCAGCACCGGCTTACCGTCTCCATAAAGCGGATCGCATACAATAGGGTGACCTATATCTTTCATGTGAACCCTGATCTGGTGGGTGCGGCCGGTATGTATAGTGAATTCAATGAGTGAGAAAATACCAAAATCATTCTGTACCCTGTAATCAGTTATGGCTTCTTTCCCTTTTCGGTGAATGATCATGGTTCCGTTTTGTGCGGGGTGTTCAGCAATAGGGGCATGGATAGTATCTTCTTTTTTGTCCGGGCATCCGTTTACCAGTCCTAAGTAAATTTTTACTGTTTGTCTTTCTTCAAACAGTTTGGATAAATATTTATGTGTTTCTTCGTTCTTGGCAAAGATGATAACGCCACTTGTGTCCTTATCAAGACGATGGACAGTATAGATTTCACCGAATTTCTCTTTGAGCAGTATTTTCAATGAAACTTCTTTTCCTTCCCTGTCAGGAATTGATAACAGGCCTGAAGGTTTATTAACTGCAATCCAGTTTTCTGTTTCGGCAATTATATGATCCTGTAATCGCATCAATTTTCATTGGGGTTTAAAATATCAGGTGCTTATTTGCCTTTTCCAAAATGTTTCAGATCTCTAACTTCTTTTTCGGTCAGGAATCGCCATTTACCCCTGTCCACGTTCTTTTTAGTGAGGCCTGCAAATACTACCCTGTCCAATCCTTTTACATCATACCCTAAATGCTCAAATATCCGGCGTACAATACGGTTACGGCCGCTGTGTATTTCAACACCAATTTGTGTTTTGTCTTTCATATCCGAATAGGCCAGCACATCTACATTGGCTGGACCATCTTCCAGCACAACGCCGGCTAAAATCTGTTCAAAATCTTTTTTCTCCAGGGGCTTATTTAGTGTAACATGATATACTTTTTTGACTTCATTACTCGGATGTGTCAGTTTCTGTGCCAGTTCACCGTCATTCGTCAGCAATAAAACACCGGAGGTATTACGGTCGAGCCTGCCAACCGGATACACTCTTTCATTAGTAGCCCTGCTAATGATATCCAATACGGTTTTTCTTCCTTGCGGGTCATCGGTGGTAGTAATGTAGTCTTTGGGTTTATTCAGTAAAATATAAACCAGGTTCTTTGCCAAAAAAATCCTTTTACCGTTTACCCTTATTTCATCCTTAGAGGTAACCTTGTGGCCGGGTTCAGTCACCAATTCACCGTTAACTTTTACCAATCCTTTTTTAACCAGTTCTGCCGCTTCACGGCGGGCGGTAACGCCTGCATGTGCAATAAATTTATTGAGCGGCATACTGCCGGCAATTTCAGGTTTATTGTGTGTAGCCGGTGCTGCGGCCTGTCCTTTGGGTTTTGCCTGTTGATTGTCAGTACTCCAGTTCCTGCCCCTTGCCTCGGCTTTCTTTTTTTCAAAATACTCTTCTTGTTCCTTTTTTATTTTTCTTTTCTCCTGCCTGAATTGTTCTTTAATGGCTGCATTACTTTTTTTGGTGGCAAACTTGCTGAAGTTGTGCGATGCTTTCTTTTTCATAATGGAGATTTGCTGTTTTGCAACAGTAGGTGAATGACAAAGATAGTTATAAGGTTTTCATCGGGTTGATTAAAAAGAAAGCCCCGGGCAACCGGGGCTTTGGTCCTCTTAAAGAACGGATTATTTATATCATTTCTTTTTCTGCGGGTTTGGGTCCTTTATGCCCTGGCCTTCCGTGTTTTCCGGGCCCGGGTTTGTGGCTTTCCTTCCACTTTTTTAGTTGCTCTTCAGTCAATACGGATTTCATGGTTTCCTGCTGTTTTTTCATCAACTCTTTCATTTGCTCTCTTTTCTTATCATCGCTGAGCGATTTGTTATCACGGAGCTCTTTCATTTTTTGTGCCATCTCAGTCCTGTTCTTTTCAATGTTGGCCACCTGTTCATTGCTCAGGCCAAGGTGAATTTTCATTTTTTCCAGCCTGGCTTTAGCATCTACTTTCTGCATAGCTTTTCGTTCTTCTTTCATTTTTTCCAGCTTGGTTTTTTGCTCAGTGGTTAAAATGTTTTCCATTTTAGTCTTTTGCTCTTTACGCAGGTTCTCCATCCGGGTTTTCCATTCTTTTACCGTTATGTTGTCGTTCTTTTTCAGTTCTTCCATTTGCTGGCGGAAACTTTCCCGCTGTTCTTTCATTTGCTGTTTTTGGGCTTCTGTAAGATTAAGTTCTTTCAATGCCATTCCATCGGGACGGCCATGGCGCATTTTTCCGTTTCCGTCATGCATCATACCCTGGTGGTCTCTTTTCCGTTCAGGGATCACTTGTGCATTTAATGAGAAAGTGATTATTCCAACGGCCAGAACTGCTAAAACTATTTTTTTCATGGTTATCATTTTTAAGTTGGACGCCGGCAGCTTGTCAAAACTTTCGCCGGGCCTTTTTTAAAATTTTGTGAACGAATAATAGACCCTGTACGGCAGCCAAAGTTTAAAAGCAGGAGAATAGTAAGTACAAGAGGTGTAAAATAAGGATCAGTGACCATCTTTATTGGCGAGTTGCCCGCAGGCAGCATCAATGTCCTTTCCCCGGCTCCGGCGAAGCCGCACATTCACCCGGTGTTTTTCCAGGTATTCCATAAAAGCCTGCACTTTGGCTTCTTCCGGTTTTTCAAACCGGGCAAAATCAATCGGGTTGTATTCAATGATATTGATCAGGTCGGCCGGCACCTGGCGGTAAATCTTTATCAGTTCATCCGCATCTTTCAGTGAGTCATTAAAGTCTTTGAACAGGATATATTCAAAAGTGATCTCGTTACCGGTTTGTTTATAGAAATAGTTCAATGCATCAATCAGCGTTTTAATATTATTCGTATCGTTGATCGGCATTATTTCATGCCGTTTGGCATCATTCGCTGCATGAAGGGAAAGGGCTAATTTGAATTTTACCTTATCATCACCCAATTGCCTGATACCTTTAGCCACACCGGCGGTAGAAACGGTGATACGACGGGGGCTCATTGCCAATCCATCCGCTGCTGTTATTCTTTCAATGGACTTCAAAACGTTTTTATAATTCAGCAACGGTTCACCCATGCCCATAAAAACAATATTGCTGAGTTTTTTACCGTGTACCCTTTCGCATTGCTGGTTGATGAGTACTACTTCATCGTAGATCTCATCAAATTCCAGGTTTCTTGTCCGGTCGATATACCCGGTAGCACAAAACTTACAGCTTAAAGAACATCCTATCTGGGAAGAAACACAGGCTGTAAACCGGGAAGTAGTAGGTATCAGTACACCCTCCACTAAATGTCCGTCATGTGTTTTAAAACGGGACTTGATTGTGCCGTCAGCCGAATACTGTGTGGCATCTATCGCCA